>JBBRBE010000032.1:0-41644 GCA_038206175.1 Chloroflexia bacterium | reverse complement strand
GTTGACCTTGTTTTTACTTCTCCACCTTACTACAACGCCCGGCCCGAATACACTGATTTTATCACCTATGAGGAATATTTATCAAAACTGCGTAATATTATTGCAAATGTGCATCACGTTCTGGCCGAAGGGCGGTTCTTTGTAATCAATATTGCCCCGGTGCTGGTCAGACGCGCTAACCGAACCGAAGCCTCTAAAAGAATAGCTGTACCTTTCGACGTTCATCGCCTCCTGGTTGAAGAAGGTTTTGACTTTATAGACGATATAATTTGGGAAAAGCCGGAAGGTGCAGGTTGGGCCACCGGTCGCGGTCGGCGTTTTGCCGCCGACCGCAATCCTCTTCAGTACAAAGCTGTGCCTGTAACCGAATACATTCTGGTTTACCGCAAGCACAGCGACAAACTAATAGATTGGAATATTCGAGCGCATCCCCAACCCCAGCTAGTGCAAGATTCAAAGGTTGGCGATGATTACGAGCATACCAACATCTGGCGGATCAAACCGGCCTATGACAAACGGCATCCAGCTATTTTTCCGGCAGAACTGGCCGAAAAAGTAATCCGCTACTATTCTTTCAAAGGCGATGTTGTGCTTGACCCTTTTGCGGGCCTGGGTACGGTAGGTAAAGCTGCCGTGCGATTAGGACGCCGGTTCGTCCTGATCGAAAAGGATAGCAAGTATGTTTCTTACTTGCGGGAAGAAGTTAAAAACTGGTTGGGCCAGGATGCTCGCACCGTCCTGACCCTGAATTGTCCTGAAATAAATGTTGAAGACAGTATGTTTTAACTACAAATGTCTCAAAATCCTCTTAACCCTTCGGAAAATCGAAAATTTAGTGATTTACTGTCACCAGATGGTTTGCGATTGCTCTCAGGGAGCGGTAGCGAATTTATTCGGGAACTTGGCCTTGAGGTTGTGCGTGGCGTCGTGCTAGATGTGATGACCGGGAAAAACTTACGTGATTCAACCGAAATGCTTACCCGCCGCCGAATTGCCGCCCTCAACCTTGCTACAGTCAATCTTTTTCTCAAAGGAGCGGCTGGTTCGGCTGATTTTATTGCACAGTTACCTTATCTTGCGGCCCAAACGCTCATCCAACCAAAATTATCAAAATCGGAGAAATGGATTGCTCAATGGCTTTTAGGGCTGACCGATAAATCGGTCCAGAACGTTTTAAGAGACAGCCACAAAGGTCTTTCTGAGTACCGTGATCGCTATATAGAAGTGTGTCGTCAGGTCGTTATGGGTCACTCCGAGAATTACGGGCATTTGAGTGGCTTATTACAGCTCTCACCGGGCCAACAAGCCGAGCAAGAAAATCTTCCTGCTACCGAGGTTGAGATTAACTGGTTGTTTCTGACTTACCTGCTTAACGCGATAGGTGCTCAGACCCTAACGGTGCGTGGTTCGGAGAAATCAGCTTACGGCAAACTATTCGAGAAACTTATACTTGGGTCCTTACTGCATATTCTAGGGTTTAGTTATGTTGCCCCTCTAACGCCGGGAAAGGGAGTGTACTGGCTCTCTTCGCGGGAGGACAAGCGTGAAAGCGATGCTACTCTCTTATACGAACTGGGCAAAGGGATTCGCTTTGACATTGGATTCATCGGCAGGGGCAATTCAGAAATCTCTCTGGATAAAGTTTCACGTTACGAGCAAGAAGCAAGCTACGGTGCGACCACGCATTATCTGGCAACGTTTATAGTTGTTGACCGTATTGGCAAAGGTAGTCGGATTGTGAAACTTGCAAATGATATTAACGGCACTATCATTCAAATGAGTGCCGGGTACTGGCCGCAACAAGTAGCTCTGGTGATGAAAGAGAAAATTGGTTTTGAGCATCCTTTATCCAGGCTGCCAGAGAACGAAATAGAAGCGTACCTTCGTTTCAAGTTAAGCCAGGTTCCACTGGAAGATTTTACCAGGCAGGTGCGGGCTGAGGATTTGATTTCGGATACAGCCCAAATACCTCGAACAAAAGAGTAAGTGGGATTAGACCTACCCACAGATGCGCTAGACTTTTTCAAAATTTAGCGCATCTGTGGGGACATAGTGGCCGTTAGTTGGTTTGGGTGTTTAGCCCCGGTCTACCGCACGCCGCCGAGGGCTTCGCGGTCGAGGGTAGAGTAGTATTTGGCGGCGGGATGATGCACTACCAGGGCGGCGGTAGACTGCTCCGGGTCTAGCTGATGAGCTTCGGTGATCGTCACGCCGATTTCGTCGGAAATAGGCATTAACTCGAAGAGCTTTTGCTGGTCTTCCAGGTCGGGGCAGGCCGGGTAGCCCCAGCTATAGCGTTTGCCCTGCTCGGCTCCTAGCCCTAGCTCTTGCCGCACCAGGCCATGTACGTAATCGGCGGCAGCTTCGGCCAGACTGCTGGCAAGGCCGTGGATAAAATAGGCCCGGCTGTAGTCGCCCGCCCGGTTGAGCGCGTCGCAATATGCGCTGGCGGCCTGACCTGCCGTGACTACCTGCAAGGGCAGCACATCCGGCTGGAGACTTGACCCGTCGGTATCTGACCCGGCCTGGGCGAAATAATCGGCCAGACAAAGCCGTTCGCCGCCGGGCTGACGCGGGAAATTAAACCGGGTCAGCTCTCGCTGGAAATTATGCGGGTCGTACACGATCACGTCCCCATCGCGGTCGGCTGAAACCTCGGTGCGGGCGGCTTTGGCCGGGAAGTAGCCGTAAATCGCTTTCGGGTTCAGGAAACCCTCGCGGTCGGCTTCCTCGCGTAGGCGGGCCAGGAGCGGCTCGAATTCCTCGCGCACCAGGCGGTCGTATTCGCCGGGGCCGCGTTTCTTGTCGCTTCCACCGCCCCAATGCAAGCGGAAGAGGGTATTGCGGTCTAGCAAAGGCCATAACGCGGCCAGGGGGAGAGCGGGCAAGGTCTTGAAGCCCCAGAAAGGCGGTTTGGGCCGGGACACATCTGCGACGCCGGAAAGTCGGGTCGAGCCATTGGTCGCGCCTCGTTCGGCAGTTTCGGCGGCAATACGTGCCTGAGTCTGCGCGATTTTAACCTCGCGCTCGGCCTGGCTTTGCAGAGCGATGCGGGCGGCATCGAGGTTCTGGCGAGCCAGGTTAGCCCGCACCGCCGGGTCGGTCAGCTTATCCATCATGTCCAGCCCCTCGAAAGCGTCTTTGCAGTAGAAAACCCCCCCGGCGTAAGGTTTTTCCGGCTGACCGTCCACAAAAGCAGTACGATAGCCGTAAGGCCGGTTGATAGCCGCTCCACCGATCAACACCGGGAAATTCAGCCCACGTTGGGCCAGTTCTTTCACACAAAGCGGCATCTGCTTGGAAGTGCTTACCAGGAGAGCCGATAAGCCGATAGCGTCTGCGCCGACCTCGACCGCCTTTTCAATGATCGTATTGACCGGCACTTGCTTACCCAGGTCGTAGACAGTGTAGCCATTGTTGGTCAGAATCGTGTTGACCAGGCTCTTACCGATGTCGTGGACATCCCCAAAAACCGTCGCCAGCACGACTTTGCCTTTGGTGTAACCCTCTTTCTTTTCGAGATATTTCTCAAGTTGCGCGACCGATTTCTTCATTACCTCGGCGGATTGCAACACGAACGGCAGGATCAGTTCGCCCGCTCCGAACTTGTCGCCCACTTCTTTCATAGCCGGAAGCAGCACCTCGTTCAGGGTCGGGACGGCTCCACGGCTGGCAACTTCGAGGTCAACCAGCCCTTCGATGCCGTCTTTCTTGCGGTGCAAAATCTGGTAGTGCAGCTTCTGGGCAACCGTCATTCCTTCGGTGGCATCTTCCGCTTCGGCCTTTTTGCCGCTCGTAGCGTTTTGCTCGAAATACTCGATAAAGCGCGGCAAAGCTTGCAGGTCGGTGTTAAAAATCAGGTCATTGCACAACTTCCGCAGTTCATCGGGAATTTCAGCGTAAGGCGTGATGTGGGCCGGGTTTACTATCGCCAGATCGAGGCCCGCCGCGACTGCGTGATGCAGGAAGACTGAGTTCAGGACGGCCCGCGCTCGTGGCGTCACCCCGAAGGACACGTTGCTGACGCCTAGAATTGTGAGACATTCCGGCATTTCAGCTTTGACCAGGCGAATTCCATCGAGCGTGGCCGCCGCGTCCTGGCGCAAATCTTCCTGGCCGGTTGTGACGGGGAAAGTCAGCACATCGAAGATCAGGGCATCGTCGGGCAAGCCGTAATCCTGCCGCACTATTTCGCGCATGCGGCGGGCAATCGCCAGTTTGCGTTCGGCAGTGTGGGCCATTCCCTCTTCGTCAATCGTCAGGGCTATCACTGCCGCGCCGTGTTCGCGTACATACGGCATTACGGCCTCGATACGTTCGCGGCCTCGCTCCATGTTGATCGAGTTGATGATTACCCGGCCCGGTGCGGCTTTGAGGGCTTCGCCAATCACTTCCGGCTCGGTCGAGTCAATCACCAGAGGGGCATCAATTGCGGTCGAGAGCTTCCTGACCGTTTTCCACATTTGAATATTCTCGTCGGCTCGTTCGGTCAGAGCCACCTGAACGTCAAGGGTGTGCGCTCCCCCTTCGACCTGCTCCCGCGCAATGTTCATCAAGCCTTCGTAGTCGTCTGCCAGGAGTAATTGCTTGGCCTTCTTGCTGCCCTGCGCGTTCACTCGTTCGCCCACCAGCATCGGGCGCGGTTCTTGCAGGAGCGAAGTAGCGCGGATGCCGCTGGAGAGCAGTGGCAAGCTCTGGAATTCGCGGTGCGGGGCCGGGGTTCCCCAGACGGCCTCTACCACTTCCTTGATATGTTGAGGCGTCGTGCCGCAGCAACCACCAACGATGTTCAGGCCGAGGTTGTGGACAAAATCGGTGTGAGCCTGGGCCAAACCGGGCGGCAGGAGCGGATAAACTGCCTTGCCGCCCTCGTTAAGGGGTAATCCGGCGTTGGGTAAGCAACTTAGTTTGGCTTTCGAGTGTTCGGATAGATAGCGGAGCGGGTCGCGCATGAGGTCGGGGCCGGTCGAGCAGTTCAGGCCAATAATGTCCGCTTCCAGGCTTTCCAGGGTTGTCATAACCGCCGCAATGTCCGTACCGAGCAGCATAGTGCCACTGGTATCAATCAGCGACACCTGGGCCTGGATCGGCACCCACCGCCCGGTCGCTTTGATCGCGGCGCGGCAGCCGAAGATAGCCGCTTTGACTTCCAGAATGTCCTGGCTCGTTTCGATCAGCAGCACATCCGCGCCGCCGTCAATCAAGGCCGTCGCCTGTTCCTGAAATACTTCCACCAGCCGGTCGAAGCTGACGTTACCCAGCACCGGGTCTTCGGTGGAAGGTAAAAAGCCGGTTGGTCCAATCGAACCGGCTACAAAGCGCGGGCGGGCCGGATCAACCGCCGTGAAGCGGTCGGCCACCCGCCGGGCGATAGCGGCGGACTGGAAATTGATTTCGTAAGTTTTATCGCCCAGGCCGTATTCTTCCAGCTTGAGGCGACTGCCGGTAAAGCTATCGGTCTCGACCGCATCGGCTCCTACCTCGAAATACTGCGCGTGGATTTCCTCGATTACGTCCGGGCGGGTGAGGACGAGGACTTCGTTGCAGCCTTCGTGTTGCAGCCCCCCGAAATCTTCCGGCCCCAGTTCGTAAGTTTGCAAGAGGCTCCCCATCGCCCCATCGTAAACCAGTACGCGCTGCTCAAGCTCTTGCCAGAAGCGGCTGGCGGCGTAATCTTTGGCTATAAAGCTATCTTTGTTTGATGTTATGGCTGCCACGATCCCAGAACTCCTTTGAATGAAGCTATTAGCATCTGGTAACTAGCCAGCTTCCCGTTTTGCTAATAAGCTGATGTTAGTAGGCGAGTGCTGAAAACAAAAAACCTTCCAGCAATGCCGGAAGGTTCGGTTCCCGCCGCAAAACGGGCCTATCGTTCCCTGCCGGGCTGGGAAGCACCTTGCCGTGCGGCAGGTTGCTAGAGGTTCATCGGGCCAGTTCCCTCACCTCTTCTGGATAGTTTAGCTATTCATTTTCGGGTTATCCTCAGCCGTTCGAGCTTTACTGCCGACCCTGGTTTGAGGAAAACGTATAATGAGGATACCACAAAGCCCCGGTTGGGTCAACTGCTTCGGGCGTTATTCCTGGCCTTCAGGCCCGGATTGCCCGGCTAAAAGTGTTCCGAATATCTAAAGTCTTAAGAGGCGAGCCGTTTAAACCTGGTCGTTCGGGTGGGTGAAGGGCTAGTCAGATGTGTGATGCGGCTCAGGCTGACTCGGCGTATAGTAAAGCTGGTATTTTGTTTAAGCAAAGAAAAAAACACAAAAATAGAAAGTAAAATAATGGATACAGCAAATCTCAGTCTGGTAAGTTCTCTCTCGAACGGCCTGGCCGACGCCGTGGAGCGCATCGCGCAATCGCTGGTGCTGGTCAACGGGCGGCAGCGTCAACCGGCTTCTGGTCTGGTCTTCGCCCCCAACCTGGTCCTGACCGCCGACCACGTGCTGGAACGCGAGGACGACCTGACGATCCAGACCAACGATAAAAGCGTTCTTCCGGCTCAATTCGTCGGGCGCGATCTTTCGACCGATCTGGCGGTTCTGCGCGTTCCCGGCCTGACGGCCCCTGCCGCCACGGTTGCCGCTCACGGCCCGCGAGTCGGGCAGATGGTGCTGGCGGTGGGACGGCCTTCTAGCGAAGGGCCGATGGCAAGTTTTGGTATTATCAGTGCTACAGGCGGCCCTCTGCGGACGCGGCAGGGCGTCACGCTCGAACGATATATCCAAACCGACGCCGTACCGTATCCCGGCTTTTCGGGCGGGTCGCTCGTCACGCTCGAAGGTGAAGTTCTGGGTATCATCTCGACGGCCATTGTCAGCAGCGTGGCTCTGGCGATCCCGACGAGTCAGGCCTGGCCGGTGGCTCAGGCTCTGGCCCAGCAAGGGTTTATCAAACGCGGCTACCTGGGCCTGAGCAGTCAGCCGGTTCAACTCCCGACAGCCCAGCGTGCCGGACGTGAGCAGGAACACGGCCTGCTGGTAGTAAAAGTGGAAGAGAACAGTCCGGCTCATCAGGGCGGGATACTGGTGGGCGACATTCTGGTGACGCTGGACGGCCAGCCTGCCGCCGAAGCCGAGGACATCCAGGCTCTCTTGACCGGCGAGCGGGTCGGCAAAACGGTTGCCGCCGAGATAGTGCGCGGCGGAACGCTCCAAACCCTGCAAATCACTATCGGGCAGCGCAACTGAGTGGTGGGTGCGGAGAGCTGAGTTTTACCGGGCAGGCCGATAGCAGTTAGAATCCGGGCTAAATCCCGGCGGTTCTCTCCCGGTACTTAGCAGCCAGCCCGGATGAAAGAAGGAAGAACATGACTTTAGAATTGGATAGACTGGCCCCGGTTGGCGGGCTTCAGACCGAAGTGCTGGAAATGGTCGAGCGCGTGCGGCCTGGCGTGGTGCAGGTGCGGAGCGAAGGCCGGGGCATCGGGGCGGGTGTGGTCTGGTCGGCAGATGGCGAGATTATCACCAATCAGCACGTCGTGGCGGACGAACGCGCCCGGAAAGTTACGGTAGTGTTGGAGGACGGGCGCGAGTTTGCGGCGACGATCACCGCAGGCAATCCCGGCCTCGACCTGGCTCTGCTTAAAATCCAGGCAACCGACCTTGTGCCAGTCCCGGTAGCCAATTCTGCCCACCTGCGCGTGGGTGAACTGGTCTTTGCTATCGGCCATCCCTGGGGTATTCGCAGTGTTGTGACGGCGGGTATCATCAGTGGCCTGGGCGAGACTCGCGTGCAGGGTTCGCGTTCTGGGCGAACGGCGCAGTATATTCGCTCGGACGTGCGCCTGGCTCCGGGCAATTCCGGCGGGCCACTGCTTAATCCTCAGGGCGCGGTAGTCGGCATCAACGCCATGATCTTCGGGGGCGACCTGGGGATTGCCATTCCCAGCCACGTCGTGCAGGGTTGGCTCGAAGGGCTGGCTCGGCCCCGGCCCGGTCAGGTGCGGCTAGGCGTGGGAGTGCGCCCGGTACGGCTAACTATTCTCGAAGGCGAGAGCTTAGGGCCGGTGCAGGGCGTCGGTTTGCGGATCGTCTCGGTCGGGCCGGAAGGTCTGGAGGCTCTAAACGGCTTCCAGGTGGGCGATATTTTGCTGGAAGTCAGCCAGACTCGCTTGCATAGTGCCGAAGAATTGGCCGAACTGCTGGCAAAGCTCGAACCGGGCCGACCTTTCACCGTGCGTTTCTTACGCGGTGACAGCGTGCAAACCCTTACTATCGGGTCGGGTGAGGTGGAGCAAGCCGCGTGACCGAAATCTTTATCGTCGCCCCTACTCCTCTCATGCGGGCCGGGTTGCGGGCTTTGTTGGACGCGCCGGACTTCCAGGTGGTCGGCGAGGGCGCGAGTTTACGCCCTGGTCTTTTTGGGCCGACCCGCGCCGGGGTAGTGGTGGCGTTAGCGGTGGAGCTTTCCGGTCAGCTTCTGGCCGAGTTGGATCAGGCGGAAGGGCCACCGGCAATTGTAGCCCTTTCGGACGAAGCCCGGCTTCTAAATCTGCTGCAAGGCTGGAAGCGGGGCGGTTGGGGTCTGTTGCCCTCGGACGCTTCGCGGGCCGAGCTAGAGGCGACGGTGCGGGCGGTGGCCGAAGGGTTGGTGGTGCTTCCCCGGCCTCTACTCCAGACCTGGCCCGGCCCAAACTCCGGCGACCGGGCGCGGCTTGCGCCTCTGGAAGAACCTCTGACGGGGCGGGAGCGCGAGGTGCTGGAACTGCTGAGCCAGGGCCAATCGAACAAGATGATCGCCCGGCAGCTTCAGATTAGCGAACACACCGTTAAATTCCACGTCTCGTCGCTCTACACCAAGCTCGATGCCGCCAGCCGCGCCGAAGCGGTCAGCCGAGGCGCACGCCTGGGCCTGATCACTTTCTAGCCGCCGCGTTGGTTTCTGGGTTATAAACTGAAGTATCAAAAAAGGCAAAAACATCAATTTTTGCCTTTTTGTTATCTATAAAATTTTTAGCGGGCCTAGCGGATCAGTACTGTATCTAGCCAGTCCAGCACCGGGGCGGGCCAGATGCCCACCAGCAGAACCAGGGCTACCAGCAGCCCGATCATAACCGTGGCCGCCAGAGGTTCGGGGCGGGTCTTGAGGCCGGGCACATCCGCTCCCATGAAGATGCGGTGGTAGTAGCGGAAAAGGGCGAGGGCCGACAGAACTACCGCCGCTCCACCCGCCAGCACCCAGCCCAGTCCTTCCTGGGCCGCCGACTGCAAAATGAGATATTTTGCGGCAAACCCGGACATAAAAGGCAGCCCGACCAGGCTCATAAATCCTACGCCCAGCCCGACCGTCGCTACCGGCATCCGCCGCCCCAACCCGCTAAGTCCTTCTAGCACCCGCCCGCCGGTGCAGTAGCTTACTACGGCCAGCGATAGCCAGATCAAAAGACTTAGCAGAGCCAGGTTTGCCGCCGTGAACATGGCTCCGTTCAGGCCGGTGCGGTGGGGTGAAGCCAGACCGAACAGGATTAAACCGAACTCGGCACTGAGGCTGTAAGCGATTACTTTGCCCAGGCCGTTCTGCCCTAGCCCCATCAGACCCGCCGCTACCGCCCCGGCCAGCCCCAGCGTCATCACCGGCTGAGCGGCGGCGTAGTTGTCGAAAAGCAGGGTCGGGTTTTTGAGCAGAAAATCAACCAGAAAGACGACCGTCGCCACGTTGATCAGCCCGACGATTAAAAAGCTGCTCAACCCCGGTGCTTCTTCCAGCACATCCGGTAGCCACAGGCTAAAGGGAAAAATTGCCAGCCGCAAGGCAAAGGCCACTACCGCCAGGGCTACTATCACCTTGATTAACCCGGTGAGTTGAGGGTCGAGGCGGAGCCGTTCGAGGAAAATCAGGGCAATGAAAAGGGTCAGGCCAAACAGCACCGTAGCGATCAGGTAGCGCACCGAAGCTTTGACGGCCCGCACGAAGCGTTCCTCGTCTTCGTCGTCCACGTCTACCGCCGCCACGATGCTAAAGAACCCGGCCAGCACCAGAAAGAGGCCACCCAGAAAGACGTTATTGATGTAAAGAGCCGCAATGACCGTATCTACGACGGCCAGCGTGGCCGGGCCGTAGCGTCCGCTCCGCATAAAGCCGGTGCTGTAAGCTCCCAGGAGGGCCAGCCCGGTCAGGCCGAACAGCAGCGTAAGGAACAGGCGGGCCAGGGGCGAAAAGACAAACGCGCCGTCCCCGCTATTAGCCGCCGGTTGCCAGATCAGCACCGTTTCGGCTCCCAGCACCGCCAGCGACAAGGCCGTAGCAAAAGTGCGGGCAAAGCTAAACCGGGCGGGCGAAAAGACCCGCTCGAAAGCCAGCACGACCACGCTTGCTACCAGAGGCAGCACTAGAATCAAAAACTGCATAGGGTCAGGATACCTCTTTGCGTTTGCGCCGGAAGCCTTCGCTGATCGCCAGCGTCTTCATCTTGCCGTAGTACAGCACCGCCAGGTAGGAAATCAACAGAGCCAGCAAAATCGTGACGGCGGCACTGATGCCCAGTACGAGCGGGCTGTCGCCGTTCCGTAAGAGCGAATAGAGCAAATCTACCCCGTTCAGAGCCACCAGCAGGCCCGCGCCCAGCTTTAGAATGTCGCGCCCGACGACCATAATGGCTACCCCGACCGAGCCGAGCCAGTAGAACGCGAAGTCGCCCAGGAAATTACCCGAAAACGGCAAGAGCGTGGTCAGGGCGTAAGTCGCGCCCGCCGCGATGATCACCGCCCCTAGCGGCAAGAGATAATCAACGTAGCGGAAACGATTGAGCCGGGCTGCTTCCTGCCGGTAGAAAATCCGCCGCAAGCCCCCGCGCCCGGAAGCGTCCTCGGCGGCTTGCTCGCCGCGGTAGCGGCGACCCTCGAACAGGATCGCGTAGCCGGTCAGAAAGAGGATCAGCCCGGCGATAATGCCGGAAACCCCTTTGAGAAAGACCGCCAACGGCACCGGCCCTAGCATCACCCGCGTGGCGGTATTGTTCAGGTCGTTGGAGATGACTGCCAGCACCAGAAATTGCAGCACCAGCGCAGGCGTAAGCAACAGCCAATCTTTGTACACCGCAATTACCACCACTGAAAACAGCAGCAGAGCTACATAAAAACCGTAGTTGTTCGCGTCAATTGTTAAAAAGTTCATTTATCTCGTCAATAAAATAATAAAGACCAGCAAAATAAAAGCAGCCAGGGCCGGATAGAACCGTTCGACCATCCACTCGAAGACCCGCCGAAGCCGATCCAGCAGTCGCAGAGCTAACGTGCCGAAGAAGTTGCCGCCGTAGCCCGTATCGAGTAGCTGATAAACCTCGCGCAAACGCTGGTCGAGCGGCCCCAGGTAGTCCGCCGTTCCCAGGCGCGGGTCGGGCAGTGGACGGCGCGGCGCACCGACAGGCCGAGGGTTTTTGCGAAAGGCCGAGCTAAAGAATTCGTCCTCGAAGCCTTCGGGTATTTCTACTTCCGGTTCGCGCAGCTTGAGAGCCATTTTGCTTCGCCCGGTGCGGGCAAACTGAGGCCGCTCGTCCTGCGCTTCCGGCCCGTAATTCAGGCCGCCGTTGTAGGGAGCGTAAACGTGGGTGCGCCGTCCCAGCCAGAAAAGGCCCAGGCCGACCAGCAAACCGACCGCGACCAGCAGACCCAGCCAGCCTTGAGCCGCACTGCCCGGCACAATCGGGTTCTCGCCGGGCCGCACCCGGCCCACCGCCTGCCCCAACGGCCCGCTTGCCAGCCCCGGATAAAACCCCAACCCAAGCGAAAGTCCGGCCAGCCCTAATATTCCTCCCACCGCCCAAAATCCTTCTTGCCCGTGGGCGTCTGCCGTCCGGCGCGGCCCATTCAGGAAAAGCACCAGGCCTTGCACCAGGGCCAACAGGCCCAGCACCAGGCCGACCAGGGCCAGGGCGGTGTAAAATCGCTGGCCGTTGCCCAGCAACTCGCCCAGGATTTGCCAGCGCGCAGCGTAGGACGGCGAAAGAGGCAGACCGGCGTAATTAAAAGCTCCCACGAGGTAGGCTCCGGTTAGCAAAGCGCGGAATAGTGGCGGACGACCGAGCGGCTTCGGGATCGCCCGGTTGCCAGGGTTGGGCGGCGGGGCGTTTTCGATAGCAAGCTGGTCGGCGCACAGGAACAAGAGCGGCGCACCCACGATCAAGGCCACCAGGCTTTGAAAAGCCGCCGTCAGGTCGTTCAGGCCGAGGGCCAGCGTCACAAAGCCAAACTGGGCTGCCGTCAGGAACCCGATTCTGGTAGTGAGAGGCTGAGCCGTCCGGCGCAGAGCCATCACAGTCGAAAAAAGAATCGTCAAGGCTCCCACCGGCAGAAGAAGCCAGGCCGCCCCGCCCAGAAGGTCGAAACGGTCGCCCGCCAGAGCCACCAACCGCACCGGCAGATAGACCGCGAAAGGAAAGACGAACCCGGCAGATAGCAGTCCATAAGCTGCGCCGGGTAAATCCTCGAAACTGCCCAGCCAGGCTCCGAAAGGAAACTGAGCCGCCTTCATCAGGCAACCCCCGACCACCAGAGCGAACAGGGTCGAGTCCAGCACTGCCGGGATCAGGTCGGGGTAGGCCGAGCGTCCGCCGTTGCGGGAAATCATCACCAGGAGCGGGGCCAGAATGAGTTGCCCGGCCAGCAGGTTCACCCCTAAAGCGCGGTAAGAAACCGGCTTTGCGCTGGCTCCGCGTAAACCCGGCCCGCTCAACAAATATAAGGCCAGCCCGACAGCTTCGAGCCAGAAGAATATCAGCACGAAGTCCACCGAATAAAAAGCCGCCAGACCTGCGCCTTCGGCCAGGAAAATCAGCCCGTAAAGCCTGCCGCCCAGAATACCGTCCTGCGCTTCGGCCTGCGGTCGCCGCACCAGCAGGTACAGAACCGTCAGGAGGGTCAGGCTGGCTAGAGGCAGAGCAAACAGGTAGGCCAGCAGGTCGGCCCGGAACGCCAGCGTCACCCCAAAGCCGGTATCCCCGACCGACGACCAACTCCACAGCGTAGCCGAAGGCGTGCGAAGGCCGTTATCCCGCGCAAAGCCGACACCGAGGGCCACCTGCGACAAGAAGGCGGCCAGAGCCGTGACCGTCACCAGGGTATAGAGAGGCCGGGAAAGTGGGCCACCCAGCGTCCAGCCAAAAAAGAAGAGCAACCCGCCTACCCCTACCAGGGCCAATGGCGTTATGGCTAAAATTGAGTCAGTTAAATTCATTTTTCCTTTTAACGCTCGGCACAGGCAAAGCAAAAATCGAGCGACGCGATGATCGCCGCCGCATCGTCGGCCTCCTGACCGGGCAGGGTCAGGGCAATCGCCGGGAGGTTTGCAATTGTGGGCGGGCGGAGTTTGAGCCGGGTGATCCGGCCTTCTTCATCCGAGGTAGCGAAGCAAAGCAACTGGCCGCGAGGCGTTTCGACCAGGGCCGTGGCGTCCTGGCAGGGCGGGAAGAGCATCGGTAATGTGTGGTCGTGCAAACTTCCTTCGGGTAAATTTCGCAGCGCGTTATTGACCAGGTTCATGCTTTCGAGGCTTTCCAGGGCGCGTACCGCCAGCCGAGCGAAAAGATCGCCCCGGCGTTGGGTCACGATGCGCACTTCGATTTCCCAGTAAGCCCCATAAGGGTCGCTGCGGCGAGTGTCGAGGGCCAGTTCGGTCGCCCGCGCTACCGGCCCGGTCAGGCCCCATTCCAGGGCGTTGGCTCCGTCAATCGCGCCCACTCCCACCGTGCGACGCTCAAGCTGGCGGCTATCGAGCAGACCGTTGACCGATTCGTAAATGTTCTTGCGAAGTTTTTCGGCGGCAGTTAGAAATTCCGGCCCGACCTGGGGCGCACGCATCGCTCCGCCCAGCACGGTGTAAGTATCGTAGATGCGGTTGCCGGTGGCCGCCAGAAGTTGACGCACGCCTTCGGCTTCTTCTTCCAATCGGGCGGCGGTCAGGCCGATACCGAGGAGGCGCAAAGTGCGGGCCAGCGAGGTCAGGTGGCTGGCCGCTCGTTCGAGTTCGGCAGCGATCAGCCGGAAATAGGTAGTGCGAGGAGGAGGAGCGACCCCGGCCAGCTTTTCCAGAGCCAGCCCGACCGCCATTGTGTTTGCAAAGGAGCATTTACCGCAAAGCTGCGCCACGGGAGCCAGGATTTGGTGCGGCAAAAGGTCGGTTAACGCTCTTTCGACGCCCCGGTGGTTGTAGCCTAGCTCGACCTGCACATTCTCAATCTTGCTGCCCGCTACCTCTAGCTTGTACACCACCGGCTCGTCTAACGCCGGATGCCAGGGGCCAACGGGTAAAAGGTACGCCATCGAAAAACTCGCCCATACTACTTGCTTACTGCTGAAGCTCAACAGGCTAAGAATTTAGCCCTAAGTGAAGGATATAAATTCAGGCAAGCCCTCAGCCTCCAAAAATTGCTATCTAATCTGCCCGGTATACTAACAGTTAGGCTCTAGCCCGTCAAGTTGGCTGAAAAGATCGCGGGTATTAGCCAGTTCGCAACGCAGGGCAATTGCAAAGTCCGGGTTTTACCCTCTGTCACGCCCGGTCACGCCCGGTCACGCCCTACGGGTGTGAGCGACAGCTAAGCCAGGTCTTGATTAAAAGCAAATCTAAGCGAAGAATCTTCTTGACTAAGCAAGATCGAGGTAAATCAAGAAGATTCTTCGCTTCGCTCACACCCGTAGGGCGTGACCGGGCGTTACATTAGCCGAGAAGGACTTTGCATTCCCCCTGGTTCGCAACGAAGTTGGCTTGACTCGTAACCTGAAGGGCAATTACATTATTATAGCTATGTATGTATAGATCAGAAGCCGACGAAAAAGCTATCGCTGGCGCGACCGCCCAGACTCAGGGGCGACGAAGGGTTAGGGTAAATCGGATTTGTGGCAAAAATGGCCGGGCTTACTCTTATTTTGGACGACCTTACTGATTCTAAGTCTCGTGGCGACAGCCTGCGGGGAGGAGAGCCAGCCTGGTCCCACCGCTACGGCTCAGGCGACTTTACCGCCAACCGCCATTTTTACTCCGGCCTCTACTCCGGCCCCTGCCGCCGTTTCGCCTACTTTAACCGTCCGTCTAGCTTCCCCCGGCCCGGCCTCGGCTTCCCCAGCCCCGGCCAGACCTTCCGCCAGCCTGCCGCCCTCCCCGATCCTGGCTCCTACCCCGACCGCCCGACCCGCCCTTCCTGATGCCTGCACCTTTGATCGCACGAACGAAAAGGATTACTTGCGGGCCGAGCATCTGAGTGCCATCAGGCCGGAATTTCGCCAGGAAGCCGATTTGCCGCTTGCCCCCACCCTGTACGAAATGGAAGTGAGCATCAATCCGGCCAGCTATAGTTATAGCGGTACTCTAAAGCTAACTTTCTGGAACCACTCGCCGCAGCCGATGCCGCAGGTAATGTTGCGGACTTACCCGGATTTCTTTCAGAACCTTGGCGGTGGGCTGAACCTGTACGATGTGCGGCTTAACAACCAACCGGCCCAGGTACAAGAACAGGCTTCGACTTATCGAATGGTGCGAGGCGTCGGGCCGGTGGCAGGTTGTAGCCGGGCGACCCTCAGCCTGGGCTTCGAGGGTCGGCTGGGTCGGCAGTTGCGCACCGATGCTTACGCGATTGGTACTTTTTGGGCCGGGCAGAGTTATTTCGCCCTGGGTACTTTTTACCCCCAACTGGGTTTGTGGGAGAAGTTGCCGGACAAACCTGGCTGGGATTGGACGGTTACGCCGATGCGGGCCAGTTCGGACCTGACCGCCGCCGAGAGTGCTTATTACGACGTGCGCCTGCTGGCTCCGGCCTCTTATGGAGTTTTCGGGAGCGGCGTTGAGGCTCCCACTGGTGAGGCTCTAGCCGCGACCGGGCTGCGGGCCTGGCGGTTCGTAGGCGGGCCGTTGCGCGAATTTGCCGCCGTGGGAGGCGAAAGTTACCGCAGCCCACCCCTCACCGCCACTACTGAAAGTGGCATAAGCGTTAAGGTTTACACCGTGGCGACGGGCGACGCTCTGCTTCAAACTCGTCAGGCTGACTTTGCCCGTAAAGCTCTGGATGTAACGGTCGCTACCCTGGACGAATTCGGGTCGGCGGTTACGCCTTACCCTTACAGCCAGTTTACTCTGGTGCAGTTTCCTATCGCCGGCTTTAATGGGATCGAGTGGCCCATGTTTTCGCAGTTTAGTTTTGAACTATTCCGCAATTCTTACGCCGGGCAGGAAAGCGAGTTTGGCGGTTTGAAATACTCCAAACCGGGTACGCAGGTCATTGTCCACGAGGTGTTGCACCAGTGGTGGTACAACCTGGTCGGCAACGACCAGCAAAGCGAACCCTTTGTAGACGAAGGACTGACCGAGTATAGCGTCTATCTCCTGGCCGAGCTACGAGCGCGGCGGGCGCACGGCCCGGTCGAAGAGGCCCGCGAGTTTGGCCGAGGCTGGCTCGACCGGCTGCGCAAGCAAATTCTGGAAGCTGATTTGCCCACTTTTGGCGATCTCAAAGCCGGTTCCGCCGCCAGCGAGGTTTCGCTGGCCCAGGCCGGATTTATTTACTACCGCAAAATGCCCCTGCTCTACGAGGCGTACCGCCAGAAATTCGGCGATGCAGCCTTCTTCGGCTTCCTCAAAAGTTACACCACTCGCTACCGTTTTAAGTTGGTTCACGCCGCCGACCTGAGCGAAGCTCTGGTGGCTGCCGCGCCTGGCCGCGAAAGGGAAGTCCGCGCCTTCCTCGAACGCTGGCTGAGCGGCAAAACTCTGGCCGCAGACCTGGGGAAGTAAAAGCGAAAGCCGGATTGGGGCAGAGCTTACCGGCCACGAGGCTGTAACCGGGCCAGGTTCAAGGCCCGGTTAAAACGGGGCGAGGTTTAAAACGAAAGGCCCGGCTACGTTTGGGTAGCCGGGCCTTATCAAAAACGCCAGAAGCTTTTACAGGTTGCCGCGCAGAGCCTGGTCTGCTTCGATAGCCTCGAAAAGAGCCTTAAAATTACCTTTGCCAAAAGAGCGGGCGTGGTGACGCTGGATAATCTCGAAGAAAAGCGTCGGGCGGTCGCCCAGAGGCCGGGTAAAAATCTGGACGAGGTAGCCTTCGTCGTCCCGGTCAACCAGCAGACCTAGCCGCCGAATTTCGTCCAGAGGTTCTTTGATGTTACCGGCGCGGGCCTCTAGCTCGTCGTAGTAGGTATCCGGCACTTTGATAAAGTCAACTCCCCGCGCCTTCAGTTCTTCGACCGTCTTGAGAATGTTGCCGGTCGAAATAGCGATATGTTGCACGCCCGGCCCTCGATAAAAATCCAGGTATTCCTCGATCTGGCTCTTGCGTAGACCTTTGGCCGGTTCGTTGATCGGTAGCTTGATCTTGCCGTTGCCGTTTTGCATAACTTTGCTCATCAAAGCACTGAATTCGGTCGAAATATCGCTCTCGTCAAACGAAATCAGTTGCGAGAAGCCCATGACCTCACGGTAGAAATTAACCCAGGTATCCATCTCGCCCCAGCCGACATTAGCCACCGTGTGGTCAATCGCGGCCAGGCCGGTGCTGACCCCGGTTGGGCCGTCGTAAGGCTGGAAGCCGGGCAGGAACGGGCCGACATAATCGCTGCGTTGAACAAATGAGTGAGTTGTATCGCCATATACGCCGATCACGGCTTTGCGCACACTACCAAACTGGTCTTGCAGGCTGTTCGGAGCCTGGATGCTCCGCGCTCCTCGGCGTACTACTTCGGCATAAACGCGGTCTACATCTTCTACCTCGAAGGCAATGTCCTTCACGCCGTCGCCGTGCAACCGCACATGCTCGGCCACCGGGCTATCGGGGTTGAGGGAGGAGGTGACGACAAAGGTAAGCTTATTCTGACGTAAGACAAAGCTGGTCAAATCGCGGGAGCCGGTTTCCAGTCCGCGATAGGCTATCGGCTGAAAACCAAAGATGCTGCGGTAGAAATGAGCCGCTTGCCGGGCGTTGCCGACATAAAACTCGATATAATCCACCTGTTTGATCGGCACCTGATCTTCGCGGTAAGCTTTTTCGCCTGTTTTACGTATTTCGTCTAACATTGACATTGTTCGCCTCCCTTTAATGCTGGCCGATTTGTCACGATCTGGCCTTAACCACTCTGTCTTTTGTTACTCTTGTACAGTAGTTACAATATAACCCAATAGTACCATCCTTATACCCGGATTGCAATAGCAAACCGCTAATTTCCTCATAAAATGAGAAATTGCCGCATTTATTTTTTCGTAAAGTGGCCGAAAGGCTTTCCTTACACACCTCACTCGCGCAAATAAAAGGTTTAGGGGAATGAGCAGGCTTGCCAGAACCAGTCCACCACCAGGAAGATCAGGGGCTGATTCTAAAGCAAAGGGTCAAAGCACTAAGGATTGTGCAAAGTATCGCAAGAATACCTAATAATCTTTGCCAAAATCGGAAGAAAGCCTAAAAGTAATAGGCAAAGGGGGTTACGCAAAAGCTTGAAAGCAGGTATAATTAGAGATAAGTTAGCCTGGGCCTTCTCGCTATAACGGCAGAGCGGGCCAACGGCCACAGCCTGAATACCCACTAAACCTGACTTTGGATCCAGGAAGGAGCAAAACTTTGACTACCCTGAGCTTTACTAACACCCCTCAAACGGTGATTGACCCGGCAGATGTTCACACCAGTCTAAAGGGCCATCTGCTAGTGGACGGCTATTCGTTTGTCTACGACCACCGCAATAGCCAGGGTTCCTGGTTGGCCGACGCCGTGACCGGCAAACGCTACCTGGACTTTTTCAGCTTCTTTGCCTCGGCTCCACTTGGTTACAACCATCCCGGTATGCGCGAGGCGGCTTTCCGCGAGAAAATGGCCGATGTCGCTACGATCAACCCCTCCAACAGCGAGGTTTACACGGTTGAAATGGCTGAATTTGTCCGCACCATGAAGCGGGTCGCGGGCCGGGCGGACATGCCCCACTATTTTTTGGTCGCGGGCGGCGCACCGGCAGTCGAAAATGCCCTGAAAGTAGCTTTTGACTGGAAAGTTCGCAAAAATATTGCGAAAGGTTATAATGACGAGCGCGGCCATAAGGTGCTGCACTTCAAAGAAGCCTTTCACGGTCGGCTCGGCTACACTGTCTCGCTCACCAACACCGCCGACCCCCGCAAGTACATGTATTACCCGCGCTTCCAGGATTGGCCGCGCATAGACAACCCAAAAATGCATTTCCCGCTCACGCCTCCCAACCTCGCCCTGGTCGAGGAAGCCGAGCGGCAGACGGTCGCCCAGATCGAAGAAGCTTTCCGCCAGAACCCGGACGAGATCGCCTGTATCATCATCGAGCCGGTTCAGGCCGAGGGCGGCGACAACCATTTCCGGCCCCAGTTTTTCCAGGAGTTGCGCCGTCTGGCCGACCAGAACGAAGCTCTGTTGATTTTCGACGAGATTCAAACCGGGGTGGGCCTGACCGGGACGTTCTGGCTGACCGAGCAGACCGGCATCGTGCCGGACATCCTGGTGTTTGGCAAGAAGATGCAGGTCTGCGGCTTGATGGCCGGGCGACGGGTGGACGAAGTAGAACGCAACGTCTTTGTAGAGCCGAGCCGGATCAATTCGACCTGGGGCGGTAATCTGGTGGATATGGTGCGAGCGACGCGCTACCTGGAAATCATCGAGGCCGAAGGGCTGGTCGAAAACGCCCGGCGGCAGGGCCAGGTTTTGCTGGAAGAGTTAGGGGCGATGCAGGCCCGCAGCAGGAGTCGCTTCGACAATTTGCGCGGCAAAGGGCTGATGATCGCTTTCGACCTGCCGGGCCAGGCCGAACGAGACGAAATCATTCAAAAAGCTTACGAGCGTGAAATGCTGCTCCTGCCTTGCGGCACTCGTTCGATCCGTTTGCGCCCTCACCTCGACCTGAGCGCGGAAGTGACCCAGGAAGGCTTGAGCCGATTGGAGGCAATTTTATGCGAGTAGCTATTGTAGGCGCACCCGTGGCCCTCGGCCAGTCCAAGCCAGGCGTCGGCCTGGCTCCCGAAGCCCTGCGCCGGGCCGGGTTAGTCGGAGCCATCGAGCAAATCGGTCACGAAGTAGCCGACCTGGGCGACCTGGAACTGCCAAAAGGGGTTTACCGCGAAGCCAATATCGAAATACCCGAAACCGAGTTCGAGGGGCCGCGCCGTCATCTGTTCCAGGATAGCAGCTACGCTACTACCACCATTGGAGCCTCGGTATTGCGGGCCAGGTACGCCGGGCAGGTGGGTGAAAGCTGTCGGTTGATCGCGGCCAGCCTTACCGAACGAGCCAGAGCGGGCGATTTTTGCCTGACGCTGGGCGGCGATCATTCGATAGCGATGGGTACGATACCGGGTATCCTGGCCGCCCGGCCCGATACCGCTTTGATCTGGGTGGACGCGCACGGCGATTTCAACACGCCGGAAACTTCGCCCAGTGGCAACCTGCACGGGATGCCGCTGGCGATGGTGCTGGGTTGCAACTCGCAGGGCTTGCCCGGCTTCGAGTGGTTCCAGGGCCAGAATTGTCTCCCGGCAGACCGGGTAGCCCTGGTGGGCGTGCGGAGCCTGGACGCGGGCGAACGCCGCCTTCTAAAAGAAACCGGCGTTCACGTTTACAGTATGAGTGAAATTGACCGCTACGGCATTGGCGTGGTAATGGAGAAGGCGATGGCGGCGATCAACGGCGATGGCCGTCGTACCTTCCACGTCAGCTTCGATATAGACTCGATTGACCCTGCCGAGGCTCCCGGCACCGGTACGCTGGTCAAAGGCGGACTGACCTACCGCGAGGCTCACACGATCCTGGAGATGATCGCCGAAAGCGGGCGATTGACCTCGCTTGATCTGGCCGAGGTCAACCCGGAACTCGATCTTAACGGTCAGACGACTGCTCTGGGAGTTGAACTGATCGCTTCGGCTCTGGGCAAGTCTATTTTTTAAGAGAAACGGAAAATTGTGACAAGGAGTTTTTGGTGACTAGCGAGACTGAAACGAAAAAAGTAGAAGTAGGCACGGCTCAGGCCCGGCCCGGCGAGATTGTGTACGGCTGGTTCGACCTGGCCGAATTGCCGACCGGCCAGATCGAGCGATTGCCGGTAATCATCGTGCAGGGCCATGAACCGGGGCCGACTTTCTGGTTTACCGGCAATATTCACGGCGACGAACTGACCGGCCTGGCGGCTATCCACGCCACGATTCGGGCCGGGCTGGAAAAAGCGTTGCGCGGTACGGTCGTGGCGATCCCCAGCCTGAACCCGGCAGGCTTGCGCACCGAAACCCGCGAGCCTTACCTCGACCCCCACGACCCAAACCGCACTTTCCCCGGCTACACCAAACCTACCGCCGACCCGACCGAGGCCGAACGGCAGACTAAATCGCCTTCGCTCTACGAGGAAGCTATGGGCCGCCTGTTCGAGCGGATTAAAGAAACGGCTGATTTTCTGATTGACCTGCACTGCTACGGTTTGCAAGCCAGTTCCTTCACTATTCGCGACCGGGTGCTTTTCCGTTCGGAGGACGAACGTGCCGCCAGCGAGGAGCTTTACCGGCGTACCGATGAGATGTGCCGGGCTTTTGGCCTGGCGGTGGTCAACGAGAGTACCGCCAGTCGCTATGTGGATGCCAAGTTGCACCGCTCGACCAGTGGGGCCGCCCTGAACGAGGCCCGTATCCCGGCTTTTACGGTCGAACTCGGCCTGACCGGAGGGGTAGACCCGGCGGCTCTCGAAGCGGGTAGCACCGGGATTTTGAACGTCCTGAAATGGGCTGGAATGCTGCCGGGCGAACAGATTCCCGTAACCAGCGTGCCGGTTCCGCAGGTAGCCTTTAACACGATGCGCGAGAACGAGCCACGAGCAAAAGCCAGTGGTATTTTGCACTACCACGTCCAGCCCGGCGACCTGGTAAGCACCGGCGACCTGCTGGCGACCCTGACCGACCTTCACGGTCGGCCTCTGCCTGCCCATAGCGAGGTACGGGCCGAAAGCGACGGCTGGATTATCAGCCTCAGTCGGGGCGCAATCTGCTACCAGGGCCAGACCGTCACCAACATGGCAATCCGCGACGACGGCCCGATGGTAGAAGAATTCCCCGCCTAGCTTCTTACTTCTTAGGAAGTTTTAAGCTCGTAGACCTGATCCTGGGCGGCGATAACGACGCGCCCAGCCAGGCCAATGAACAGGCCGTGTTCTACTACACCCACGATGTTTTTGATGGCGACCGACAGCCCTGCCGGGTCGGTGATCGGCGCGAAGCGGCAGTCCAGAATGTAGTTACTGCTATCGGTCAGGTAAGGCTTGTCGTTGCGGAGGCGCAAAATAGGGTCGCAGCCCAACGCCCGTAAGCGACTGGCAATGTGATGCCAGCCAAACGAGACTACTTCGACCGGGATAGGCATTTTTTCGCCCAGGCGCGTCACCAGTTTGCTTTCGTCGGCGATAATTACTTCCAGCAGCGCGGCGGAGGCTACCAGCTTTTCGCGCAAGAGTGCGCCGCCCCGCCCTTTGATCAGCGCGAAAGAGCGCGGCTCGATTTCGTCCGCTCCATCTACCACCAGGTCTAGCCGGGGAACATCGTCCAATTCCACCACGCTCAGGCCGAAGGTTTGGGCCAGGGCCGCGACTTTTTGCGAAGTTGCCACCGTGACCAGGTTGAAATATTGCCCGGCATTGGTGCGACGGGCCAGTTCTTCCACAAAAAGCTCGGAGGTACTACCACTACCCAGCCCGATGTGCATTCCCGACTGTACAAAAGTCTCGATAGCGTAAATTGCCGCGGCCAGCTTGAGTTGTTGCTGGCTGGGAGGTTGCCCTGCCTGGCTCATTTTTCTTCACCTCACTACTAAATAAAGACCCCGCTCGAAACGACTCAATTGAAAATCAGCTTGACTAAACTAATTGTTTTAAGAATGGAGCTGGAAACGTTGACAATCTTTGAAATTGACTGCTATAATTACTCCACAGCACTGCCCTGATTTCTATTATAGCCGATCTTTAACTAAATTTCGTTTCTGTCTGGCTCGACCACTGACGGAGTAGTGTAATGACCCAAATTTTAGACGAAACCGCTAAGAATATGCTCGCCCAGAAGCAACCAACCCCTTTCGGTGAGGCCACCACAGGGGCTGTAATCGAACGCTCTCCGCGTCGGCGTGGCCGTCGTTCGATGGCCGAAATGCGGGCTATCCGCGAACACGACTTGCCCATGCCAGGCCGAACCAGTCGGGCCGGAATTGTCGCTCGTTCGACTGCTCTGAGTCTGGGGGCGCGAGTCAGGTTGGCCCGGCGGCGATTGGGTTTGTCGCAGCAAGAACTGGCCGGGCCACAGTACGTCGCTTCCTACATTTCTGCTATCGAGCGGGACAAGATTCAGCCCAGCCTTAAAGCCCTCGAATTGCTGGCGAATCGGCTGGGCGAGTCGGTGGGCTATTTCCTTTACGGCGGCTACGGCAGCGAAGCTTTGCCCGCCGCCACCGAAGAGTCGGACGGAACCGAAGCCGGTTTTAGCCTGGCCGTGTGGGACAGGTTGTTGGAACTCCAGTTGCGGTTGGAGCGGGCAACCTACCTGGGTGGGCCAGGCGGCCAGACTTTGTTTAGCCAGACAGCCCAGGAACTCTATAGTATTCCGCGCCATCAGTTGACCGAATACGACCGCGCCCAGCTTATTGCTATACTCGGCACGCTGGCTTTGCGCCGGGGCGAAACCGAGCAGGCTCTGGCCCACCTGGAAGAAGCGGTCGGCCTGGCCCATAAAACCGGCCAGACTAGCCTTGAACTGGAAACGCGCTACCATTTAGGCCAGGTTCACCAGGCTCGCCATATGAAAGCTGCGGCCCTGGCGCAGCACCAGGCTTGCCGCGACCTTCTGGCCGGGCGAGAGGAATCAGTTTCGCCCGACCTCGTGTTGCAGATTCTGATTGCTCTGGCCCACGATCATCTCGTTCTGGGCCACTCGGCGCAGGCTCTGACTCTGTTCGAGGAAGTTTTGCAAAAAGAGGAATATTACAGCAATCCTCACTTGCGGGCCGAACTGCTGAGCCGTCTGGCGCACACGGCGCAGGAGGCGGGCGACCTGTCCCGCGCTCGTGGCTACCGGGCCAATGCGCTGAGTCTTTACGAAGGGCTGAACGTGCAGCGGCAGTTGTTGCGCCTCTCGTCGGGAGTGGGTGAGCTACTGGTGCGGGCGGGCCGCCTGGCCGAAGCGGAAAAAGTGCTAACTCAGACGGTCGAAGCTTCCCGGCAGAACCCGGACCGGGGCGACCCCGACCTGGCTCTTTCTTACAACTCGCTGGCGGCCCTGCGGCTGGAACAGGGCAACCTGGCCGAAGCCGAACGCCTGAGCGAAGCGGGGCTTGGCCTGGCGCGAGAGGCGGGCAACCAGGCAGCCGAAGGAAATGCGCTGCGACTGGCTGCCGAGGTTCAGGCCAGGCTGGATCGTCCGGCCCAGGCCCGCGAACTTTATATTCAGGCTATCGAAGTGCTGGAAGCTCAGCCGGACGCCTCTATGCTGGGCGACCTGTATAAAGCTTACGGCGAAGCCTTGTCGCACTGGGGCGATTATACCTCGGCGGTAGTCTACCTCAGGAAGGCTTACGATACTAAAAAGTAATAATTTGCCGCTACAGGTTTAATCGAAAGAAAGCCCTTTTTCGCTTTTAAGCCAGCCGATAAAACTTTCCGGGACTGACATGGTAGAGAGGCGACCCTGGCGGACAAGGTACCAGTCGTCGAACTGGCCGGTCGCCTTGATTTCTTGCAGGCTGACCGGCCTTTCTAGTTTTTGGACAAAGCGCAGGTCTACCACCCAGCTTTTAGCTTCTTTCGGGTCGGGGCGCGGCTCCGAAACTACCTCGGCCAGGCCCACAATCGCGGCTCCTTCCCGGCTATGGTAAATCAGCACCCGGTCGCCCGGTTGCATCGCTTTGATCGCCGCGACTGCCTGAGCGTTCCGCACACCGTCCCAGGTGGTTTGTCCATCTCGCGCCAGGTCTTCCACCGAATAAGTTTCGGGGTCAGTTTTTGCCAGGAAGTAAGCCATTACCGGGACAATTCCTGCTCGATTTTGCCGGTCAGTTCGGGCGACTCCGGCGTAACGGAGCTAGGAAAGCGGTCTACAATCTGGCCGTCTTTATTGACTAGAAATTTCTCAAAATTCCATTTTACGTCCCCGGCAGGCTGACTTTCCTGGGTCAAGCGGGCGTAAAGCGGATGTTGTTCGCTGCCTTTGGCGTGTACCTTGTCGAATAAATCGAAGGATACGCCGTAATTGACCTGGCAAAACTGCTGAATTTCCTCGTTCGAGCCAGGTTCCTGCCCGCCGTAATCGTTGGATGGAAATCCCAGCACTCGCAAGCCCTGCTCTTTGTATTTGTGGTTAAGGCTTTCCAGTCCGGCATACTGTGGGGTGTAGCCACATTGCGAGGCTACGTTTACGATCAACAGCACGTTACCCTTATAATCGCTCAGCGATTTTTCCTTGCCGTCAATAGTTTTTACCTGGATGTCCGAAACATTACCGTTTGCCATCAGAAATTCCTCTTTCTGTTAAACTAAATAACTTCAAAAATTGTGTTTCCAACCTGACGTCCTATTCGGCCCTACAAATTAAACCTGTAAGAGCGTCGAGAAACCGTTCAATCCGAACTATCTTCGGCTTTGTCGTCGTTGTCGTCGTCTCGTTCGTACTGCGAATCTTTGCCACCTTTAATGACCCGCAAGCCTTTAGCCTGAGCTTCCGAACGGCGCGAACCGGACCGCGGCCGGGGATTATTGTTTCTTGAAGGTCTACCTCCGTCTTGCGCCGGGCCAAGCCGGTCGCGGCCCGCCGGGGCGGAGGCTGCCGGGCGAGGCCGTTCGGCTTCCGCTTGAGATCGGCGCGGAGGCGGGGCCGGGGTCGGCGCGAGGGGCGAGAGGGCCGGAAAGAAGGCCAGGTCTTCTACCAGCGGGGCTAACCCTGCCACCGCCGCCCGCCGGTAAAACTCAAGCAAGCCGCGCAGTTGAGCCTCGTTCAACTCGTATCGCTGGGTGCGGAAATGCGCGTCCAGAGCTTCGGCGGGCAGGCCGGTGCGCGTTTCATTGTGTTCTAAGAGGGTCGGGCGTTGTTCGCTAGAAGTCTGGGTAGCCCGGCGAAAGGCCAGCATGAGGCGGCGGGCGAGATCGGCACTGTTGGGTTCTTCGACCGTCCAGCCCTGCCGCACCGCAAAGAGGGTCGTCGGTAGAGGCAACCCGGTCATAATCCACCAGGCTTTGGTAAGGTCTTCGACAAAATAGCCTTTCGACTTGGCCCAACCGACCGCACGCATAGCCGGTTCGCCACTGACCACGCAGGTCTGGGCGGTTCCCTGCAAACTTTCCAGAGCGGCGGCTTCGCTGGCAACCGCGAACGTTTCGGGCGTGATGCCGTAATACTTGGTAGCGATAATTTTTAAGAGAGCTTCGCCGGTCGCGCTGTTGGGCGAAATGGCTACGCGGGCCTTATCAAGTTGGTCGAGCCGTTTGGTGCTGAGCAAAAAGATCGTATCCGAGGCCAGGTCGGTCGCCCGCACCGGCACCGGCAGCAGCCGCAAGAACGACTGATTATGGGCGTAAATTAGCGGACTGATCGGTGCTACATCGAGGCTACCCTCTAGCAAAGCGGTTTCCAGGCCGGGCAGAGGTTTGGTGTAGGCCGTCGCTCCTTCTGGCAAAGCTACCCAGCCCGCTTCCAGTGGGAAAAAGAGCGGCGCGAGGTCTACGTCGGTCGTCACGCCCAGTCGAAGTGTCATGTGCTTTACTTTCTACTTTCTTATTGTAGATATTGTAGATAGGTATTAGCCCTTAGTAATTACCGACTAGCTAGAATTAGCCGCTTACTACGGTTAATTGCTATTTCCAGCGTGTCAAGATCGTTTCGCGCTGGAAAAGGCTCAGGGCCAGGCGGTAGGCCACAAACGCTAAGATCAGCAACAGACCAAAGCCCAGGCCCATCAAAAGCCAGCTCATGTTGTACAATCCCAGCACGATCCCCAGCACGACCCCGACCACCGGCAAAGCCATCAGGCTGCCGACCTGCTGCGCGGCGCGGGCGTCCCGCGACCGGGCGGAAATCGCCACTCCCACCATTGTCGTTACGAAGGCCATTACGGGCGTCCACAGCCCAATAGTCAGAAGCCAGAGCGGAAGGCTAATCCGGTCGGCTCGACTCAGGTCGAACACCGGGTCGGGCAGGAAGAGCCGCAAAAAGAGGCATAGCACCCCAAAACTGAACCAGCACAACAGTGTGGTCGGCACGATAGCCGAAAGCCCTTTGCCCAGCAGCACCTCGGTGGTTTTTACCGGCGTCGCCAGGAGTGGTTCGAGGCTCTTGCGCTCTTTCTCGCCCACCACGCTATAAGCTGCGATAGTCATGGGTAGGACGGCGGGAACCGGCAGAAAGAAGCTAAAGCAAATGCTGACCAGCCCGGCCATGATGCCCGGTTTATCGCAGGCTTTGAGGCCCGCCAGTTGTTCGCAATTACCGCTAAGGCTCGCGCTGTTAGCGGCTACATAATCGGTCAGCACCACATTGAAAAAAATTACCACGGCCATTGGCAAAAGTACCAGCAGCACCGGCATAAGAGCCATCGTCTGAAAAAAAGTTCGATTGCGGCGGAGTTCCATCAACTCGCGTCGCAAGATCAGCAGCGTTCGAGCCATAAAAATATAAAGTCCTTGCCCTTGAGTTGGTTATATTTCGTCCCCATTATGCGGTTTTGGTTCCGCTCCGTCAAGGGCGGACGCTTTGCCTTCCGGCGAGGCTTTTGAGAGCGGTTGGGGGAGATGCAGTATTGATAAAGTAATAATGCCTTAATTTTTAGCCTCTTGCGGAGCTAGAACGTCCTGGGGTGTTAGCGGTTCGCGCCGGGCCAACCATTGCGCGAACTGGTGGGCGGTATAGCCTTGTAGTTTACGGCTCCGGCGCAACGACCGCCCTAAATTAAAGGGGCCGATCAAGTTGCCCCACATCCGTAGCAGGGTCAGGTAAGTCAGGGTGAGTCGGCCTTGAGCCAGGCTGTGCCGGAGCCGTCCTAGCTGGAAAAGCGGTAGATAATGCCGGAGTACCGGGTAAACCCGTCGGTCTTTGTCACTGGTGGCGACCCGCCACAGCATGGCGGTATAGCCACTCTCGAAACTAATAAGTTGCTTGCGTAACTCGCTCATGCGGCGACGGTGTTCGTGAAAGACACGGGCGGCGGGCCAGTAAACGCTGGTCTGGCCTGCAGCCAGCACCCGGTAGAACTGATAAATATCCCCGCCGCCACGGGCAGGCGTGCCAGAGCCTAACGCGACGTCGAACGGGCCGACCCTGGGATCGGCAAAGAGGGTGTAGCGGAAAGCGGCGGAAGAAGTATTGCCAACCTTGCCAATGTCGGGGAAAATCGGCTGGTCGAAAAACCCGGCGTTAAAATAGCGGGCCTCGTAGCCCAGGTTAAGGCCGCCGGTTTCCTCGAACAATTCTTGCGACTGGCTGTTAAGCTCGTAGGGCAGTACCAGGCCCATCACAGCCCCCACCGCCGGGTCTCCAAACGGCACAATCATCTGGTCGAGCCAGCCTTCGGCTACTACCACATCGTCGTCGGTCGAGATTACAACATCACCCCGTGCCGCCAGAGTTCCGGCATTGCGGGCATAGCCCACTCCCGGTGCAGTCTGGGTCAGGTAGCGTACTCCGGGAAATCCGGCCACGACCGGCCTGGTCAGGCCACTGACCGGGTTGTTATCTACCACGATAATTTCGTGCGGAACTCGCGTCTGATGCGTCACTAGCCGGGCCAGGGCGCGGGTCAGTTCTGCCGGGCGGTCTTTGGTCGGGATCACAATTGAGGCCGAGAGCGGCGGTAAATCGAGCGGCAAAGGCTCATACGGCTCGTCCAAACCGTCTGTCGCCAGGCCAAGCAGGTTACAAAAGAGCATTTTCAGGTTTTCGGGGTGAGCCGTAACCCGCCCGTGGGGGCTAAAGAAACTGTCCAGCAGGGGTAGCCAGGAACCGTAATTAGCCGGGTAGCGGAACCTGAGCCGGGCGAAGGATTTGTGATTATTCCAAAGAGTCGTGTAGCCTTTGATCTGGCCGCGTACACTGTAATAAATTCTAACCCCATCATAAAGATGCAGGTCGGCTGGAAACTGAAGTGATCCGGCTAACTCGATAATTCTAACAGCGACTCGCATAACCTTTCCTGACTTTTCCGGGCGGCCTGGGCCTGAGCAAATTGCTGCCAGGTATAGCGATCTAGTTTCGTCCTGACCTGAAAAATAGATTTAAGCAAACTGTAGGGGCCAACGAGGTGTCCTTTGGTTTCCGCCAGAACCAGCGAGATCGGAAAATCGGTCTGACCTCTCAAAGGGCCGGTATAGGAAATCCGGGCCGGGCGGAGTTTGAGATAAAGCTTTAGAGGTAACGGAACCTTCCGGCTGGGAAGGCGTTCCATTACCCGTTGCCAGTCGTATTTAGCCACTCCCCACAGGCATTGTAAGCCACGCCAGTCGCCGTCTACAAAGAAAGTGCGTAGCTGCATCCCGGTCGAACTCCGCCCATAATTATACAACTGGCGGGCCAGCCCTTCTTTAGTGGCCCGGTGGCGATGATAGACTAAAGCTTTTGGCTCGTAGACAATCACGCGGTCGGCCTTGAGTATGCGGTAAATCAAATAAGGGTCTTCCGCGATACGCAGTTCGTCGTCAAACGGGCCAATCTCCGGGTCGGCTAGAATTTCGGCTCGAAAAGAAAAATTAGCCGTAACCCCGACATCCCAGGCTGGCACCATCGGCAAGAAATCGGGCGGATTGTCGAAGAAACGCCGGTCGAAGCGGGTTCGGCGGTAGTTACGGGTAAGCGAACCGTATTGCTCGAACCAGTATTGAGCCTGATGTTCCAGTTCGATAGGCCGCACCATCCCCGATACTGCCGTAACCTGCGGATCGGCATAGGGTGCAATCAAATTGTCCAGCCACCCTTCGGCGAAAGTCACGTCGTCGTCGGTACAGACGATAATATCGCCTCTGGCGTGTAAGGCGGCGGCATTGCGGGCAAAAGTAACGCCGGGACGCGGCTCGCCCACGTAAACCACTCCCTCGAAGGTGCGGACGACCGGTTCGGTCAGGCCGGAAGCAGGATTGTTGTCGGCCACCACAATTTCAAAGGGCGTCTGGCTCCGATGTCGGGTCAGGCTTTCCAGGCATTTACGCAAATCTTGCGGGCGATCTCGGCTGGGGATCGTCACCGAAACGGTCAGGTCAGGCCGGGGTAAGGGCAAACCGGGCGGCGGCGGCACAGGGGCCACTTCCGGCTCATCCTGGACTATTTCCAGGCCAAGTTGCTCTCGCACTAAACGGTGAAGTTCGGGCCACAGGTCGGCTTTTGAAAGATTTAGCTGCGGATCAAATAGCGGCCACAGCAAATGCTGGCCCATCTGACGGCTAAATGCCTCTACCATCTGGTTGTAACTGATCGGTTGTCCTTTGTGCCAGAGCGTAAAATGCCCTACGATCTGGCCGTCCCTGCTGCAATAAAAGCGGACTGCCTCGTAGTTTTCCACCTCGGTCGGAACCTCGAAGGGTCGGTTAAGCTCAAGCGTGCGAATGGCTATCATTGGTTTAATTTCACCTTCTTGCCAGTGACTTTAGCTTTCGAGCGGAGCGGGCCAGGCTCACCCGGCTCCTTATTGTCGTTTTGAGGCGCATTTCCAGCATTTGCCGGGATTTTAATTCCTCTGCCGCCGCCGACTTGACATAATCCAGGCGGCTTTGCCCTTCGTCTTGTAGCTGGCGGCGGGCTTCCTTGAGGGCGGAGGGGTAACGCTCCCAGACGATTGCTTTTGGTTCCGCTACAACGGTAAAACCTTCTTGCAGAGCGGTGTAATGCAGGTGCAGGAGTTGCGCCAGCCCAAACCCAGCCTTGAACCGGGCGTCCGCGCACTGCTTTAGCAAGAAATCGCGCCGAAAGGCAGCGTTGAGCGGTAATCCGAAATTTTCGGGCGGAATAGAGAAAACCTGTTTGTAAAGATACTGGCGGGCAAACCCGACCGGGCGGCGGGCGTAACTGGCGAACTCCTGCTGGGCCGGAGTTTCAAGTTCGAGGGGCAATAGCGGCCCGGTGACGGCCACGATGGAGGCACTATCGGCGGCCTGGGCCACCGCCGCCAGCCAACCGCCATCGCTTACTCCTGCTGGGCCAGTCAGGGCCACAAGTTCACCTCTGGCGGCAGCAACCGCTCTGCCAAAAGCCTCGGTACCAGAAAACAGAACTAACCCGGCTTCGTTGGCCGCTTTTTCGGCTTCGGGCCAGGCCGGGCCGAGCGAGACCAGGCACACTTCGTAATTTGCTTTGGGGTAGGTTTGCTTTTGCAGGGCGTCGAGACAAGCTGGCAAATGTTTCAAATCAGCTTTAGCCGCCAGTATCACCAGGACGGTCATAGCAGGGCCGGGCGAAGGATTGGTGTTTCCCGCTTGAAAAGCTTCTGCGAGCAAGGTTTGGCCCTGGCGAGCTAAGACTTCTCCGGCCCGCAGAGAGTGGCGCAGGCTGGCTTCGTAGATCGGCCAGGTAAAATGCTGGGCTACCCGGCTAGTTATTTCCTGGCGGCTGACCGGGACTTCGTTGTGCCTGAAATAGAGCCAGCCCAACGGCTCACCCCGCAGACGTACTAAAGCCTGCACGTCGCAGCCCAGAGCGTCCCGCAACCTGATTGGTTTGACTGGTTCGGAAAGCTCGATTTGAATTATTTTGACTGCCATTGTTTTAGCTTCGTCTACCTTTACTTCTTTTAGCTTACTTTTTCTCGTACAGACTCAAGGCAATATCACCTTGGGGACCGGGGTAATATTTGTAAAATGTAGACTTAAATTCGGATGGGATATTCGGTATAATCTGTTTATCTAACCAGGGATCGCCGTCATAAGACGTTACCAGCCAGACGCGCTCACGATTCTTGAACAGGTCTATCACCTGCTGCCGGTTGGCGACGTCCGGCAGCCATTGGCGGTCCAGGTTGCCGGGAGTTTTCAACCCGTAGTCGTAATAATAATCGAAGCCCCAGAAGAGGTAGCCGTAGGGATTTGCCAGGAAGATTAAATCGTTGTTCTGGCGGTTGTCTGCAATATAATTGACTACCCCTCGCATTTCCTGGGTCTGGTAATTCTGCCGGTAGTTCAGGTGAGCCACGACGCTCAGGCTCAGCACCAGGCCCAGCGCGAGATAAGGCACGAATCGTCCTTGCTTCCGCAAGCTCCAAAGGCCGACCGCCGCCAGCAGCAGGAAAGGCGGCACGCAACAGGCAAAATAGTAGCCCTTGAAGTTAGGTTGCAACAGACTGCTCAGCCAGGAAGTTGCAATTGGCAACATGGCCCACAGTCCCAGCCATAGAGCCAGGCGCGGCTTGCTTTGCCACAGTTCGCGCAGGCCCAGGATAAACAAGGGTGCAAAAACGGCTCCACAAATCCACAGCAACCCGTTAGTGATGAAAAACGTGCCTAAATCTTGCCAGGCTTCCAGTAGTTGCTCTGGCCCTTTGTTGGAATAGTAGACCGCACTTCTGCCGTTGGTGTGTTTGAGGAAGTTTCCAAAGTAAGGTAAAAACGAAATTCCGATGCCCAGGACGGTCAGGCCAATTCGCAACAGGGCCTGGCGGTCTTTGTAACTGACCAGTGCCAGAAATACGACCTGACAAAAGACGAGATGGAAGCCCATATAGTGCGCGTAGATCAGGCTGCTTCCGCTCAGGCCGTAGATTACCCAACGCCAATTTTGATAGGGTTTTTCCTGGGCAAAATAAGCCAGGCCCATGCTCAAAGTTACGAGGAAAGTAAACCAGGCGTAAGGCCGTATACTCTGCGACCAGAAGAGCAGTAAGGGCGAAGAACTCAGCAGAATCAGGCTTACCAGGGCCGCCGACCAGGAAAGCCAGCGTCGCCCGATTACATAAGTCAGGGCCAGGGTCGCCAGGCTCATCACGACCGAGAAAGAGCGCACGGCCAGTTCACTCATGCCAAAGAGATGCGACCAGACATGCATCGTCGAGAAATATAGTGGAGGGTGGATGGTGTACGGATTGAAAAAAAGAAGCGTATCTTTGAAATGAGTTTCGTAAGCCAGCCGTAAATCCATCGCTTCGTCGTTAGAGAGCGATTTATCGTTCAAGCCCCATAACCTTAGCCCCGCCGCCAGGGCTAACAAAGCCAATACCAGAGCTATTTCTAGCCCGATCTTTAGCCATTTGTCAGATTCAGCAGACGGCGCGGCATTCACATAAACTCTGGCAGACTTAGTATTTACCAACATTTTTTCTGCTTGTTTTACCGCACAATAGATAGGCTTCAAGATTAACCATATTAAAAATTATATAGTAGCTTCTCTACAGCGTCAAGCTTCGATTTGCCCTGTTTGAGGCGAATGCAAAGTCCGTATGTCACGCCCTCCGGGTGTGAGCGTAGCGAAGAATCTTCTTGAAAGAGCAAAATTTGCGCATGGTCAAGGAGATTCTTCGCTACGCTCAGAATGACCGGGCGAGACCGGGCGAGAAAGGACAGGCCAAGCACTGACTTTGCATTCGCCCTGTTGCCCTGTTTGAGGGGTTACATTTTTGGATAAGTGCCTGAGTAACTTCTTAACAATTGCCTAAATATTTCACAAAGATAAAGACCTGCTTGAGCGTTCGACCGCCCGGCCCTGGCTTAATAAAATATCGCTGACCCGGTGGATTAGCCACTCAAGGAGCTTTCTATACCTGGTGAATTATTTATGCAATGCCCAACTAACTTGTGGCCTGGATAAGTGCCTGATTAACTTGTGGCCTGGATAAGTGCCTGATTAACTTGTGACCTGGATCAATGCCGACAAACTTGTGACCTGGATCAATGCCGACAAACTTGTGGCCTGGAACGAAGATGGCTTAGAATGTGCTAAGCAAATTGGTTGTGTACAGGCTGATACTTTCACAGTAGTTTCGAGAACCAAATTAAACATAACCAGATTATACTAAGATATAAAAAGGAAAGCTGGAAAGGAACCAAAATTGGAGTTGGAGATTACTCGTCTGGCCGAGGCCGCGTTACTGGAACGGCAAAGCTTGCCTGCCGAATTTGGGCCGGATGCTGTGCGGCCCAGTTACGCTGGGCTTGGCCTGGCAAATGTAGCGGCCCTGGCGACGCACTGGCTGGCACCGTCGGCGGCAGGTCAGGCCGCTCCTCCTTTCGATCCGGCCCTGCTGGGTGAAGCCGTGGTCACGCGGGCCTGGCAGGAGTGGCTAGGGCAAGGGCCAATCCGTCAGGTCGTGCTACTTTTGATGGACGCGCTCGGCTACGACCAGCTAGGCGAAATGATGGCGGAAGGAGTTGCCTCGAACCTCGCGCAGGCTACCAACCGCCCTCAATCGTTCTACCTGCCGGTTACATCGGTCGCTCCCAGCACTACTACCACCGCTCTGACCAGCGCAGCGACGGCTTATGCCCCGGCCAGTCACGCTATTATGGGTACGCACGTCTACTTCCGGGAAATCGGCAGCGTGGTCAACTTGATCGGCTACCGGCCTCGTCCGGCCCCGACTTCGGCTCCATACCTGGACGAGCAGTTTGACCCGGACGCCCTGGTGCCGGTGCCGAATATGTACCGGCGACTGGAAGAGGCCGGGGTGCATTGCGAAATTGTTAACTATGCTCCTTTTAAGGGTTCCAGCATCAGCCGTTATACCAGCGTGGGTAGCCGGGCCGGTAGCAACGGCTTTCAGGGCTACCTGACGCCTGCCGATGGCTTTGCCGCCCTGCGCGAACGGCTACTGCTCAACGCGGCCCGCCCTGAACCCAGCTTCACTTACGCTTATGTCTCGAACGTGGATACGGCGGCCCACCGCTACGGCCCGCTACACCCTCGCTATCAGGCCGAAGCTGCCACGCTGGATTTTGCGCTGGGCCACGAGCTATTCAAACCTTTAGCGGGCCGTTCGGATACGGTGCTGTTGATGGTGGCCGACCACGGCCAGCGAATTGTCCAACCCGATAAAGTGGCCTGGCTCAACGATCATCCCGACCTGAGCCGGATGTTGATGGTTCCCCTGACCGGCGAGGCCCGCCTGGCTTACCTCCACCTCAAGCACGGCTGTGAGGCGGCGGCGGTGGCTTACATTCAGGAGCATCTGGCCGAGCATTTCCTGGCTGTACCGACGGCCCAGGCGGTCGAGTTAGGCTTGTTTGGCTCTCCCGGTCAACCACTCGGTTCAGAGTGTGCCGACCGGGTAGGCGACCTGCTGTTGATTGCTCGTGACGAGTGGATTTGCCGCCAGCAGACTGGTTCCTCGACCGAACGCAGCTTTGGTTCAGTCGGTATTCACGGCGGCCTGAGCCGTTCCGAAATGCTGATTCCGTTTCTAGCTTACCGTTTCTAAAGAATAAGGGTTTATTGGGGAGATATAATGGCTTTATTAAGAATTGAGCTTCGGCTGCAACCGTCGCCGACAGGAGAGCGCGAACTGGCCCGCTGGCCTCAGGCCAAATTTACGCCGGATTTTCTGGTCGCGGCCAGTGGGCAGTCCCGGTTCGAGCTGGACGACCGGTTGATCGGGCTGGGCGACGATGCTAACCAGCCTCTGGCCGTCCCCGCCGACCAGCTTGAAACCAGTTTATTAAACTTCTGGTTGCCGGATTACACGGCGGGTTTTGCTTTGAATCTGGCTCAGGCGGCTTTGCGCCTTAAAACTGGCGAACGAACCAGTGCTACGGCTAAGTTTATTGATGAAGCCCTTGATCTAAAGCTGGAAAAGTTGCCGCCCAGCCAGAACGAAGCTACCCTGCCCCACCTGCGGGTAAGTTTTCGCTACTCGGCGGAAGTTATCGGCCAGGTCGAGGCTCCGCTAGTGCTGGTGATGGCTGAAATTGGGCGGACGCTGCAAGATTTTGTGGTGCAACTGTTGTCGCTTAACCCTCATCTGGTCAAGCAGGAAGATGTGCGGCAACTTCGGGAAATGATAGCCCAACTGGTGAATTAGTCCAAACAAAAGGCCGGGCAATTGCCCGGCTTTTTCGTTGGTAAGCAAATCAGTCTGGCCGACATTCCTGACGAAACAAACAAAAGGCCGGGCAATTGCCCGGCTTTTTCGTCTGCTTTGCTAGAAGGGGGAAAGCTTACTCCAAATAATCTTTAAGCTTCTTGGAGCGGCTAGGATGGCGAAGCTTGCGAAGGGCTTTCGCTTCGATCTGGCGGATGCGTTCGCGTGTAACGCCGAATTCGCGGCCCACCTCTTCCAGCGTGCGGCTACGGCCATCGTCCAGGCCAAAACGCAGTTGCAGCACCCGGCGTTCGCGCTGCGTCAGGCTGTCCAGCACATCTTCGACCTGCTCTTTGAGGAGTTGGTGACTGGCGGCATCGGCGGGCGCGAGAGCTTTTTGGTCTTCGATAAAATCACCCAGATGCGAGTCTTCTTCCTCGCCGATAGGAGTTTCAAGCGAAACTGGCTCCTGGGAGATTTTCTGAATTTCGCGGACTTTTTCGGGTGGCAGGCCCATTTCACGGGCGATTTCGTCCGAGGTCGGGTCGCGCCCTAACTCCTGAACCAGTCGGCGGCTTGTGCGGATCAAGCGGTTGATCGTTTCGACCATATGCACCGGAATCCGAATTGTGCGAGCCTGGTCAGCGATAGCGCGGGTGATGGCCTGGCGAATCCACCAGGTGGCGTAAGTCGAGAATTTGTAACCTTTGCGGTAGTCGAATTTTTCGACGGCGCGGATCAGCCCGATATTACCTTCCTGGATCAAATCCAGCAGCGACATACCGCGCCCGATGTATTTCTTAGCCACGCTGACGACCAGGCGGAGGTTGGCTTCGGTCAGGTGGCGGCGGGCTTCCTCGTCTCCGTTTTCCATTCGTTTAGCCAGGCTGACTTCTTGCGCCGCGCTCAAAAGCTGCACCCGCCCGATCTCACGCAGATACATCCGCACCGGGTCATCAATGCTCATTCCCTCGAAATCCAGTGCGGTTTCGAGGTCGGGTTCGTCTTCGTCTTCTTTGCTCAGGTCTATCCCTTGCTGCAAGGTAGTTGATTCTTCCAGTACCTCGATACCTTGTTCGAGCAGTTCAGAGTATACATCTTCAATTTGCTGAATATTTGATTCCGGCTCCGGCACGACTTGCAAAATCTGATCCTGGGTTACATAACCCTGTTTTTTGCCCCGTGCCATCAGCTCGGTGATATTGGTAATGTTGCCGCTTACAGGCGCAACGGCCAGCAAGCTCACCACCTCCAACAAGCCGCTCGCTAGTTCGCTTTCGCCCGGTTCTTCGTCTTCATTTTCGGCCAGGTTCAACTCCCCGGCCAGGCTCAACTCCCCGGCCAGGGCCAGATCGTCCGGCTCGGTTATTTCTGGTTCTGGCTCAGCTTCCGCCTCCGGCAGTTCTGGCTCTTCCGATACGCCCAGGCTGGTTAGCCCCAGCACTCGGTCAATATCATTGTCCTCGTTGTTAAAGAGGAGCTTACGTTTTGTATTCGCCATTCTTATCACACTCCCTAAAAAGCAGACTTCACTCTATTTTTGTGTGGGTGCAACCAGGACTTCGCCCGATTTGCGATCTTTTCCCCATCCGTCCTTAAAACTGGTGGCCCGCACTCTTCTTTGAGCGGTTTGCATTCATAACCACGGCGTGCTATATTAAAAACAAGTAGTTAACAGCACATTCTTTCTAACTTTCGGCAATTGCGCCGGTCTTTTTAAGCGTGCCAGGCTGAGCCATAGTACACATGTACGTTTAGCCAGGAAGAAAGTTTCTCTTTCTTCTCTATTTCCTACCCAAACCTTTATACAGCACCTACTATGCCATCATGTATAACGCTCAGGGCGACCGCCTGGTTACACGGCGGGCTATCGGTCACGGCTATCCTTGAAGACTGCACTTCGCTTTGGGTAGAACAACTTCTTCTGCTCCGAAGTCCAGGCGACAGTCCGCCAAAGCTCAGTATGGTCAATTTCAGCCGGCGTCTCCGGCGTCTCCTGGCTTTCCCCTTCTTCGAGAGCTTGCATCGCCCGTTCGTATAACTCACCAAGCCGGATTTCTCGCAGCCGGTTCAGCCGAAAGCTCATATCCGCCTGGATCGAGATCAGGTCGGTTAGTTCCGGTTCGGCTGCGCTCTGGCCGCGCAAGCGTTCGAGATGGGCGGCCAGTTCCGGGTTCAAGCCTTCTTCCAGTCCATCCGTTTCGCCCGAATTTTCAAGCAGCGTTTGTAACGCCTCGAACAAGAGGCGGTTCTCGCTGCGGGTGAAATCGTTTGGCCCGACTGCCGCTCCGTCCGCCGCAACGACTGCAAAAGGGTCCGCGCCATAGCGCAAGAGGAAAGCCAGCAGATGGTCTTCCAGTTCGAGCGGGCGGGTGGCTCCCACTACTCGCGGACGAGACCGCACTGCGGCCTCGTTATTTTCCGCCTCGTCTGGGTTGGCCTGGTCTTCTTCTTGCGGCGCGGCGGGAACTTCGGTGGGACGGCGTTGCGGCTCGGCACGGGCGGCCCGCATAAACTCACTCCGCAACAGTTCAAGCTCGATATGGGTCAGGCGATGCAGTTTGTACAGGTAATGTTCACGCTGGAAACGGTCGCGGACTTCTACGATAGCCGGGATTAACTTTTCGATAGCTTCGCTTTTACCGCGTGCCGAGTTCAAGTCAACCGTAGCGGCGACGGTCGCAAAATAATAGTCCACCGCCGGAAGTGCGCGCTCGATCAGACTGGCCCACTTGCCGCCGCCTTCGCGCACCACTTCGTCCGGGTCTTTGCCTGCCGGAAGAACGGCAATTCGTACATCGGCGTCAAGTTGCTGCTCGAAACGGATCAGCCCACGAGCGGTTGGAACTGGCACGGTTTTGGTATCAAAACCTTCTTTGGCAACTTCCAGCCCTTTGAGGGTCGCCATCTGCCCGGCGGTATCGGCATCCAGGGCCAGCACTACTCGTTTGGTTAGTTTTTTCAAGAGGCCGATATGTTTTTCGCCCAGAGCCGTACCAAGCGGAGCAACTACGTTAGCGTGGCCGTACTGATGCGACATAATCACATCCAGGTAGCCCTCGACGATAATGGCGCGGTCGGCCCGGCGGATCGCTTCTTTTGCCATATCGAAGCCGTACAGGGTCGCGCCTTTGTCGAAAAGGAGAGTTTGCGGCGAGTTGAGGTACTTGGGCGCATCTTTGGGCGCACCGTCCAGTACGCGGCCACCAAAAGCAATAATCTGGCCCTGCCGATCCCGGATCGGGAAGATTACGCGGCCCCGGAAGCGGTCGTAGTAGCGGTCTGACTCTTCGCTCTGGCCGATCAAGCCAGCCTGGACGAGTTCGGTCTGGCTAAAGCCTTTGCCGGTCAGGTAGGTGGTCAGGCTGTCCCAGCTATCGAGGGCGTAACCGAGGCCAAAATTTTCGATAGAGGCGGTGCTGACGCCTCGTTTGGTCAGGTATTCGCGGGCGGCTTGCCCTTCGCGGCTTTTAAGCAGGAGATGCTGAAAATAGGTTGCGGCGGCGGTGTTGGCTTCGCGCAGACGGTCGCGTTCCTGGCGGCTTCGGGCTACTTCAGGGTCGGCTTCTTCGGCCTGTCGTTCGGGTAGGCTTACGCCGGTGCGAGCGGCCAGTTGTTCCAGCACTTCGCCAAAGCCCAGCCCGTCGGTCTTCATCAAGAAATTAAAGGCGTCGCCATTTTCTTTGCAACCAAAGCAATAATAGCTTTCAGAGTCCGGCCAGACGTAGAAAGAGGGGCTTTTTTCGCCATGGAAAGGGCATAGTCCCTTAAAATTTTTGCCTGATTTTTTCAGGCTCACCCGTTGGCTAATTATATCTACTATCGAAAGCCGTCGCTTAATTTCTTCAATATAATTCGGAACGTAGCCGTCCATGCTCTACCTTATCCCCGGTTGCACCCTGACTATAAACTTATCTGACACCAAGTGGCAGAGAAAGTAGCCGCCTCTTCGTTCCGCTAAGAGGGACCTATTATCTCTGCCGCAGACCACGCCTATAAACTTAGGTTAAGCCTAATTATAACAGCTTTAGATTACGAACCGGGTTACGACGACCTGAAAATATATATATGCCCCGGCGATTGCCTCTTCCGCTCGGCAATCCTGATGAAGTACAGCTAAGCAGTTTTCCTTGCCACAATCCTGCAAGAAGTGACCCTTCATTGTATCGCTTATACCCCGCTTCTGGCAAGAGGTTTAAGACCCCAATTTTGAAGCAAAGTATTGCAGGAGCTTTAATCTTAGAGCGAGTGAGCCAAATTGTGGAAAAGAGGTGGATAAAAAAGGGTATAAAAAGTCTAAAACTGTCAGCCCTTCAAGCATTGAAAGATGCTTCTGCCTCTAAGAGCCGCTTTTGGGCCAAACAAGCTAACTTTATCCTGTTACAACCACCGCGAAATGTATTACAATAGCCGGGATGAATAGAACACACCGAAGCATTGCCAAAAAGAAAGTGAATAAGCAGCCCATGCAAAATCCTAAGAGCGGTTCGGCAGGGAGCAAGTCCAACCAGGCCACCAAAGGGCCGATGCGTCAACGACCCTTGCTCTTTCTCGACCTGGAAACGACCGGCTTGAACCCTGGAATGCAAGAAATTACCGAGATCGGGGCGGTTCTGGTTTCGCAACCGGATTGGCAGGTAATCAAGAGTTACGAGGCGAAGGTTCTGCCGACTCACCTGGAAACAGCCACCCCGGAAGCTCTTCAAATTGGTCATTTCGACCTCAAAGTGTGGGAAAAGGAAGGGCGTCCCCTGGCTCAGGCTCTGGCCGAACTGAGCGAGATAGGGCAGGGAGCCGTGCTGTGCGGCTTTAACGTCACCTTCGATTGGGCTTTCTTGCAGATTGCTTTCAATACGGTGGGCTTGCCCGATCCATTTTATTATCACCGCTACGACCTGATGAGCGCGGCTTTTTCGATGCTCTACGACCGTAAAGAGTTTAGCAAGTTCAGCCTGAGCGAGTGCTGCCGTTACTTTGGTGTCACGAACCGCTATGCCCATAGTGCTTTGTCGGATGCCGTAGCGACTTACGAAGTTTTCGTGGGATTGATGAAGGGCGTGGGCGGGGCCGGACTGAAAGTTGAGGGTAAAGATAAAGAAGCGGTCATCCAGACTGAAGGTATAGACTGAAGGAACAAACGTAAGTTGAAATCTGTATCGCTATAAAAGCTACAACGGTAGTTTACCTTTTCGTGGGTAGAAAATACACCATAACACGTCTACGTTAGTGTTAATCTGAACCGTTTTACCACGAAAAGGAGCGAACTTCCTCATGAGTAACGAAAAACCTAATTTTCAAGAAGCGGTCAGCCGCCAGGAACCACAGGGCTGCCTCCTCATTATTCTACGTATCCTTTGTGTAATTTTGGATTTTCTGTGCAAATATCTGGGTCGCTATTTGCCTTTCTTGTGCCAGCTTGAGAAGCAAATTTGCGGGCGAATTAACCCCCAACCGCCCACCACCGAACTCACCACCCCGACCGGCTGTAAAAAAGGCACCCAGGTTAAGCTGGGTGGCACGACTTATCCCTTCCTGGTCGAAATCCGAGGCAAAGCCTCTGGCGGTAGCTTTGTCGGCTACAAGCTAGGGTATCGCACCGGCAGCGGAGCTTTTATCGAAAGCGATGACAAAATTGTCTATCCCAACGGCCAGACTAACGCCGCGCTGGGGGTGAGCCTTTTCCCGACGCCAGTTGGCCCGGCCACCGGCACGCTGGGATACCTTAACGCCCTGTAT
>JBBRBE010000031.1:0-42663 GCA_038206175.1 Chloroflexia bacterium | reverse complement strand
ACTAGAGGCTCGTATTTTAATTTAGTTACACCGCATCGGCCTGGAACTACCAGGCCACGGAGCAGTAATTAGCGCAGGGCGATGAAGGGGTCGCGGGAACGTGGCAGATTAAACCAGATGTCGTTGCAAGCTTCGGTTTCTTCCTGGTCAAGCGTCAGGTCAGTCGCCGGTATGCTATCGCTTAATTGCTCCGGGCGACTGGCTCCTACTATGGCCGAGGTGATGCCCGGTTGAGCCAACACCCAGGCCAGGGCTACCTGCGTCAGCGACCGGCCCCGCCCCTCGAAGAACTGGCGTAAGCTTTCGACCGCCATGAACTGAGCTTCTTGCCAGTAGCGGTTCTGGTACATCTTACCGGCCTGGTAAAGCGAAAACCGGCTACCTTGTTCTACTTCCTGGCCCGGTTGATAACGCCCGGTAAGAAAACCTCCGGCCAGCGGATTATAAGTAATCACGCCCAGCCCTTCCTGGCGGCAAAGCGGCAAAATTTCATTCTCGATCTCGCGATAGAGTATATTGTAGCGCGGCTGATCGGACTCGAAACGAGCCAGACCCGCTTTGTCGCTAACCCACAAAGCTTTTGCCAACTGGTAAGCCTGATAATTGCTGCAACCCAGGTAGCGCACTTTACCGGCCCGCACCAGATCGTTCAAAGCGTCCATCGTTTCTTCAATTGGAGTTTCAGGATCAGGGGCGTGTACCTGATAAAGGTCTATGTAATCGGTTTGGAGGCGGCGCAAACTGGCTTCGACCGCCGAGAAGATATATTTGCGCGAAAGACCGCCTTCGTTGGGGCCATCGCCCATCGTCATTCGGCACTTGGTCGCCAGCACCATTTGCTCCCGCTTTTTACGGTCTTTAATCCAGCGTCCTACAATTTCCTCGGTCGCCCCGCGAGTCTGGGCGGTCGCCCCTAGCGGGTAGACATCGGCGGTATCAAAGAAAAAGACGCCGCTCTCCCAGGCGCGATCCATAATTGCGAAAGAAGTCGCCTCGTCACATTGATTGCCAAAAGTCATTGTACCCAGGCAAATCTCGCTGACTTTGAGGCCCGTCCGCCCCAATCTTTTTATTTTCATGGTGCATCTCCTGTTCTTTCTTATGCGTATAAAGTAAAGAGGCTTAAACTCAAAGAATCGAAGGGGTCTTTTTATTCTAGCACATCGTCTGGAGCCGGAACAAATTTAGTTTCCAACGAAAATCAAGGTATGACTAGAGATTCTAAGCCAGAAAAGGGTTAACGCATGAGAGCGAAGATTCGGCCCAGGGTAAACCTTATTCGGGCCTGGACGTTATACTTAGCAGAACCGAAAAACCAGGACTTAAAACTCTCCTTCTAAGCGGCTATCTAACCAGCTATTGTAAGGGCGAGTACAGGGGCGGGAGCCACGCGATTATAGTAATTTTAATCTAATTAGATTTAATGGGTAGCAGAGGACAGCAGGGATATGACACTCACCGATCTGGAAGCCTTCAACGAGGCCATCAAGCTGGCTGAAAGTAACGATAAACTAGCCGCGCACACGATCCTGACACACCTGCGCCAGACCAACCCGGATAATAGCAGGGTGTTGGTCTGTTACGCCTTTACCGCCCCCGACCCGCGCCAGGCTCAGATCGCGCTGGAAATAGCTCTCGCGCTGGAACCAGCCAATCCGACTATTCGGGTAGCCCTGGAATGGTTGGCCCGGCAGGATGGCCCTTCAAGTTTCCAGCAAGAACGAGCCTACAGTATGGTGCGTCCGGTTGAGAAAGCAGTCGCCAGCGGTTTTGTTGCACCAAATTCTCGATCAAAAATGGGGGCTGTTGCGCTGGAAGCAGTTTCCAACTCCAACTTTAACTGCGATAGGTGGTCAGGGCTGGCCCAACCTGGCCCGGCCAGTCTACCAACGAGAGGTAGTTCAGTAGAACAAACCAGCCGCAAGGACAAATCACGCTCTACTCTCAAAGCTTCTCAGCTAGTGGGTTATGCCGGATTACTGGCGATGGCGGTGGCCTTGACCTTGCTATTAATCTTTCACCTACTGCACGATCTCAACCCGGAGGAGCAAAGCTACTGGCAGGCGGTTAACCGCCTCAACCTGCGCTCGAACGCCGCCAATGCCCGACTGCAAGAACTTGGCAAACCAGGAAAGGGTCAGGAAGCACCTCCAAAAGAAGAAGTGCGGCGGCAGCTAGAAGTCTGGGTTGGTCTGTACGAAGATTTCAAGGGGCTTCATAGCCCTAGCCCACGCTTCGAGCGAGTAGACGGACTGCTGGGATTGGCCTATAACTATTACAGCGAAGGAGCAACCTTTCTGCTCAAAAGCCTTGACCAGAACGACTCAGGTCTGACGGCCCAGGGTAACGCCCTGTTTGCCAGTGGTAATTCTCTGCTTAGCCAGGCTCGGCAAGAATTAGCGGCTCTAGGCTTCGAGCTTGCCAGGACTTAACTAGAAAGAGTATAAAAAGTGACGGAAAAGCCGAACCCGTGGCTACTGGCCCAGACTTTAGGAGTAGCAATCGGGGTGGGCCGCACCTGGCCGATTGCCGGGCAAATCCGCCGGGCCGAGGTCGCCTGGGCCGACCTGGGGCGGGAAGGCGATTTGCCGCCCGCGACGATTATTGTCCCGGCTCGCAACGAAGAGCGCAATATCGTGCGCTGCGTGCGCTCGCTCCTGGCTCAAGATTACCCCGACTACGAACTTATCGTGGTGGACGACGGCAGTAACGACGCTACCCCTGGCTTGCTGGCTGCACTTGCCGCCGCCGACCCGCGCTTGAAAATTGTAACATTGGACGGGGAGTTGCCGCCCGGTTGGGCCGGTAAGCCACACGCTATGCAGCAAGGGTATAACGCCGCTCGACCGCAGAGCCGGTGGATTTTATTTAGCGACGCCGATACTTTCCATCAGCCCTACGCGCTGCGCGGGTCGGTCGCGCTGGCCGAGGCAGAACAGGCCGACCTGCTTTCGATCATTCCAAAATTCGAGCTTAAAAGCTTCTGGGAGAAAGTGTTGATGCCCTTCGCCGTGCTGGGTATCAGCTTGCAATACCCGCTCAATCAGGTCAACCGGCCCGGCAGCAAGGTGGCAATTGCCAACGGCCAGTTTTTGCTGTTGCGCCGGACGGCCTTCGAGGGTGTGGGCGGCTACGGGGGTACGCTGCGCGGTTCACTGCTGGATGACCGGGATATGGCTCTGGCAATCAAGGCGGCGGGCGGGCGGCTAGTGCTACGCAACGGCCAAAACCTGATGGGAGTGCGGATGTACACCGGGCTGGCCGAGTTCTGGCGCGGCTTTGCCAAGAACGCTTTTGTCGGTAGCCGCCGCCCCTACCTGGCGATCCCTTTCTTTGTGGCGACCGGCGGTTGGCTGGGGGTAGGGCCGTTTTTACAATTGCCCTTTGCTCTGGTAAGATGGCTAAGCAGCCGAGGTAGCAAAGGCGGCAACCTGCTTTTGCTCAGCTTGCTGCAAGTAGTGCTGCTGACGCTAGGGCGACGGCGGTTCGACCGCGAAATGGGAGTCGAGTGGCCTTACGCCCCAACCGAACCACTGGCGGCTCTGGTATTTATGGGCATTATGACCGACTCGATGTTCCGCTCTCTGTCGCGTCGAGGTTTAGCCTGGAAGGGCCGCACATATTCGGATGCAGCTAAAACCCAACAACTTATCCACTAATCAAACCGAGCAAGCCAACCGCCCTAAACCCTGGACAGTCCAAACTCTCTTGCGCCCTCTCAACCTGTTGTGGCTGGTAACGTTCGGACTGCTGGGGGCTAAAATCCTTTTTTCGTTAAACATCTTCTGGCAAATCTTCAACTTTGCTTTCCAGGTGGACGAATCCGAGAGCATGATCGTAGCTGAAACGGTGCTGATGAGCCGGGGCAGCAATCTTTACGCCCTGCCCTCGCCCGACCGCTTTATCTCTGCGCCCTACACGCCTTTCTACTACCTTTTGAACTGGCCTTTTCTAAACTTCCTGGGGCCGAGCTTCAAGCCGGGTCGCCTGATTTCGTTTCTGGCGGCTTGCGGCATCGCCTGGCTGCTCTACCGCCTGGTCAATCGCTACGCCCTGACCTGGCAGGGACGGCCCAACCGGGCGGCGGCACTCCTGGCGGCCCTGGTCTGGGCCGCTCTCGGTCTGGTAGCTTTCTGGGGCGGAGCGGTCAAGCCGGATATGACCGCCCTTTTCCTGAGCTTGTCCGGCCTGTACCTGGTCTTTAGCAACCAGACCGTCCTCGAAAACCCCGGCCAGCCAATGCAGTCGCTAGAACCTGCAACCCCCCGCCCACGCCTCTCTCTTTCAGCCTTGCGGCCTTTCGGCCTGCGTCTTTCAGCCTTAGATTTCGCGGCTCTGCTATTCGCGCTGGCCGCGCTGACCAAGCAGACCGCCTTCGCGGGGGTGCTGATAGCCGGGTTATGGCTGGCGTTAAGCGGTGGAGGCTGGCGGCGTCTGGTGCGTTTTGGAGCGGTTTACCTCGTGCTGGCTTTCGGGCCAATGCTTTTGATGAACCTCTTTAGCGGCGGAGGGTTCTGGTATCACATCGTCACCCTTCACGAATTGCCCTGGAATAGCCAGAATTATGCTAAATTCCTGGGAGCTTTTTTGCAAAGCTATCAGCTACTAGGGTTGCTGGCTCTGGTTTTCCTGGCCTTCTGGCTGGCCGACCTGCTGAGGACAGGCTCCGACGGTCTGCGGACGACCTGGGCGCGGCTACGGACGAATCCCGGCACGCTGATTGTGCTGTACTGCGGAGCGGCCTGGGGAGCCAGCTTTTCGACTGGCACGTTTGGAGGCAACCACAACCACCTGCTCGAACTGGCTGCGGCGGGCTGTCTGGCCCTCGGTGCGGCCTTCGTCCGGCTAAGCGAGTGGCGGCCACGCCGGGGAGCGCAAAAGTGGCGGGTTGGGCTGGCGGTGGCTCTGGCTCTGGTCTGCTGGCAGGGGCTGGGTTTGTTCGTGGGCGAGGGTCGGGTCAAGCCGGAGGATCTGCCGGGGCTAGGTAATTTTGGCCCGACGCGGGCAGTGCTGAACCTGGCTCAGGCCGAGTTTTACAACCCGGACTGGCTGGGCCTGGAATACCGCGCTCCCCTGGAAAACCAGAAGAAACGCCTGGCTGAAATTGCCGCTTTTATGAATAACGACGCCGGGCCGCTCATCTACAGCGATAACGTTTCGCTGATACTGGCGACGACCAAACCGCTTTTCACGACCGACCCTTTCACCCAGACCCACGCAACCTTTTACGGACGCTGGGACGAAACCCGCTTGCTGCGAATGGTGCAGGGAAGTCAATTTAGCCTGGTCGTGTTGCGCCAGCCGATCCAGGGCCGGGTCGAGGCCGGAGGGCGGGGAGGCGATATTTATCTTTCGCCCGCGCTGGCCGGGGCGGTCATTCAGAATTATCGCCTGGCCTGCCGTGATGCCGCATGGATTTATGTTCCCAAGACCCGCACCGACTTTAAGGGCTGTTGAGAAGCAGCCAGAGCAATAAATCCTACCTGCTAATCGCTCCCTCACTCTGGCGAACAAAGCTCTGTGTTATAATTGAACTTGCCGTAATCGGAAACACTTCTTTAGATCGAACCGGAGAATTTGGACAAGCTCGATGGCTGATATTACTGGAATATTTATAGGCGGGGCGTTGGCCTTTGTGCTGGGGACGACTTTTAGCAAAGCTTTTCAGGCTTTCGTGGCCTATCAACTGGGCGACCGTTTGCCCCGGAGTGAAGGGCGGCTAAGCCTTAACCCAGGACGACATATAGAACTGATCGGGGTGATCCTGGCTCTCTTTTTGACCCTCGGCACGACTCTCGTTACCTGGGGTAAGCCGGTTAATACAAACCCTTACGGCAACCGCCTCGGACGGTTGGGCGGCATTCTGGTGGCTTTAGCGGGCATCCTGGGCTATATTATCCTGGGAGTAGTGGTTGCGCTGGTAGCAAAGCTGATACTCCACCCGACCTTCTTACCTTCCGCAAATGTCCTCGACCGAATCGTGTTCTGGTTTATCTTCTTTAATTTTCTGCTGGCGGCCTTCCAGGTTTTGCCAATCTACCCTCTGGATGGCTACGGCGTTTTGAAGGGAGTGCTGGGGCCGCAATACGAAACACGCCTGCTGTGGATGGAAACTTACGGCCCGGTCCTAATCCTCGGTCTCATTTTCATTTTCCAGTTTATCTTGCGCTTCAACCCGCTTTTCGAGTTCGTCTTCTACCCGATTGCACAGGCTTTGCTCAATCTGGTCGGTCTGGGCAGTGGAGGGGTCGCGATTTGAGTCTGCCATCCCCTCTCCTACGTGTTCGACAACTGACACGTTCCTTTCGGGTGCAAGATTTCAGCCAGGCCGAAACTGCTCTGATCCAGTCTATTTTATTGGCGCAGCAGTTCGTTCTATTTCAGGCTCTCCCCTTGCACGAGCAACGCCATGCCTTGAACGTGTGTCAAACCCTGCTAAAAGGCGGCTACGGTCAGGACGTCGAATTGTTGCAAGCCAGCCTTCTGCACGACCTGGGTAAGCACGACCCGGCGACAGGCCGCACGGTTCCGCGCTGGGTAAAAGTAGCGAACGTTGCTTTGCGAACAACTTTCGGCCCGGCCAGCCTCTTACGTCTGGCCCGGCGCGATCAACCTGATAGCTGGCGGTATCTCTTCTGGCTGCAACTCAGCCACGAAAAGCGCGGCGCACGACTGGCCCGGAATGCCGGGAGCAGTCGGCGGGTCGTAGCCCTGGTGGGAGGCTGTCGTACCCTGCAACGCCGGGGCGACGACGCGGCCAAAGCTCTAAAGTGGGCCGACGACCTGAATTAGCCCTGGCCCACCCTGAGCAAACAGGCTGACCGGAAAGCAGGACGCAGAATTTAAAAAATGAGCGATAAAATCAACGCTTTTGGCGTACCGACTTACCAGTATCAAATAAGTTTACCGGGCTTCGATTTTGAGGGGCCGCTCGATTTGTTGTTGAAGCTGATCGAGCGCAATGAACTGCCGATCACTGAAATTGCCCTGGCCCGGATTGCCGACGAGTACGTTTCGTATATTCGCGGGCTGAGTGAGGTTAATCCGGCAGAACTGGCCGAGTTTCTGGTAGTGGCGGCCCGCTTGCTTTACATCAAGTCGCTAGCCCTGCTGCCCTTGCCGCCAACCCGCAATAGCGAAGGCGAGGAGGCACCCAACGCTGCCGAGGAACTGCTGGCGCAGTTGCGGCAATACCGGGGCGTCAAAGAGGCTGCCGCGTCCTTGCGAGAACGCCACGAGACCGGCCTGCGGGCTTTCGCCAGCCAGCGGCTTGGCCCTAACGAAACGATTTTGCACCAGTTAAGTGCCGCCTTGCAAGAATTCGGCCCGCCTGACTCCGGGGCCGGACTGGGTGGCCTCAAGCTCAACGATTTGCTGGCACTTGTGCGGCGACGTTTAGCCCAGCAGCAACAACAACAACTAAAACTCCCGCTCGAAGCCAGCCCTCAAGAGCTAAAAGCACTCGTGCGGTCGGTTAAAATCGAGGATAAAATAGTCTTATTGGAGCGGCGGCTTGACCTGGCTCAGGCCGGGCAGGACGAAAACCAGAACCGTTTCGTCGAATTCACCAGCCTGTTCGACCCGGCCAGCCCACCCTCGAATGTAGAAGTGATCGTCAGCTTTATGGCCGTTCTGGAACTGGTGCGGCGTCGCCTGGTCGAAGTGCGCCAGGATGAGCTTTTTAGCGAACTTTACATTGAACGGATCGAACCGCGCTTGCAAGACGAGGCAAATCACCCAAACCAGACCGAGGATTAAACCCGGAAGCTCTGGCAGGACAAGAAAGGTGTAACGTGCTAGAAGTTGAGACCAGTACCTTCAATACAGACCTTGCTTTTTTCAAAGAAATTCTTGAAATCTATAGTCCGAGCGGTCAGGAAGGCCCGGTAGCCCAGGCTATCGTGCGTCGCATGCGTGAATTGGGCTATCGTCAGGCTTATGTAGACGAAGCCGGTAACGCTGTCGGTGAGTTGGGCGCGACCGCCGAGACTGCCGAGCAGACTATTGTGCTGCTCGGTCATATTGATACGGTGCCGGGCTATATCCCGGTGCGGGTCGAACCGGACGGTGATACGCTCTACGGGCGCGGGGCGGTGGACGCTAAAGGGCCGATAGCCTCGTTTGTGCTGGGGGCGGCCCGCCTGCTGGCCGAACCGGAAAGCCTGGCCCGTAAACGGATCGTCGTGATCGGGGCGGTCGAGGAGGAAGCCGCCAGCAGCAAAGGAGCGCATTTCGCGCAACCCCGCTACAAACCGGATTTTTGTATCATCGGCGAACCGAGCGGGTGGGATCGGGTGACAATCGCCTACAAAGGCAGCTTGCAAATGGTTTACCGGCTTAGCCGTGATCTCAAACACACTGCCGCCGATGGCCCTTCGGCCTCGGAAGAAGGGATCGAGTTCTGGAACGCTCTGCGAGCTTATGCGAACGCTTTTAGCGAGGACAAGAAGATTACCGAAACGCTGCAAGCAACCCTCAAAGGCATTAATAGCAGTTCGGACGGCTTTGCCGATACGGTAGAGCTAAGAATTGGCCTGCGCGTACCGCTTGGTTTTGGGCTGGCCGAGTTTAAAGAGAGGCTTACAGAGTGGGCCGGAGCAGGTAGTCTCGAATTTCTAGGTGAAGAACAACCGGTGCGCTCGGACAAAAATAGCCCTCTGGTACGCGCTTTCTACGCCGCCATCCGCGAAGAAGGCGGACAGCCCGCGCCTAAAAGTAAGACCGGCACGAGCGATATGAACGTGCTGGGGCCAGCCTGGGGTTGCCCGATAGTGGCCTACGGGCCGGGCGATAGCTCGCTCGACCATACGCCCCACGAACACACCAGCCTGGCCGAATTCGAGCGAAGCATCCGCGTGATCAGCCGAATGCTGGCCGCTTTGTGAGGTTGTCCCTGCGGCCTTAAAGCTGAAACGTTCTCTAATTTGTCACTAACCCTGTAAGTGTCCAGCTATCCAGCATCCGGGCGAAATAGGGGCAATATTGGGCGGCATAAGTTGGGCTGGCCGTAAAGGTGATGTTCCAACCGCGCCCACCGGCCACGAAAAGCATTTGCAAACTCTGGGTGGGGTAGGCAAAAGGCTGGCTGGTTTCAGTATTATAAGCCAGTACGTAAGCTGGTACGCCCGACACGTTGCGCGGTGTCTGTTGTTCGTAGGTGATCTTCTGGCTGGCCGTAGCTTCTTTGTACTTCTGATCAAAGAAAGTCTTACTATCAATGTTGTCGGCCACTTTGTCCGACAGTACGGTTACAAATGCCCCACTTGTAGGCGTTTTCTTGATAATAAACAGGTCGCCCTTGATGTTACCCTGACTCTGGCCTTCTTTAACTTCCCAGCCCTCCGGCAGGGCAAAGGCATAGACCAGCGGGTTAGATAGATAGAGCCGGGTGCCGGGCGGCAAGTCTACCCGCACCCCGGCATTCGGGTTAGGGGTGGCAGTCGGCAGGTTGGCCGGAGCCGTAAGCGACGCTCCGGCTTTGGTACAATCGGCCAGGTTGAGGCGGGTGGCAGGCAGTGCGCCGGGAGGGTCTTCGGCAGCCTCCTCGCCACAGGCCGATAGCAACAGGCCCAGACCAAGCAGGACAACGGCCAGAAGCGGCCATTTTTTTATACCAGACATACTTTGCTTCATCCTCTTCAAAATAGTTCCCACCTGTACATTTTATCACAAAAAGGGCTGGAATAGGGCTGTTAGGCTGGCAAAGCTTTTACTCACTGCTTGCAAAAGTCTCATAATAACCAAACAAAATTTTTACAATCAGGTGGTATGATTTAGATGTACCAACAGATGTATGGAATAAAATTAGCTAACTTGATTTGAGTATAGATTATAGTAAACAGATTATTCACAATGTAACCGGGAGAAGCACTTTATGACGCTCACGACCGAACAAAACTTACCTGTAGATAGTTTAGCGACCCTTACAAATAACCAGGGACGGCGCGAAGCCGAGGCTTTCCGAAACCATCTGCGCGGATTGCCCGAAAAAGGCTGGCTGAGACAATCTTTCTGCACTGATTGGACAATTAAAGATGTAGTCGAGCATCAGGTGATCCAGGGTTTAGCCTTCCGCGATGCCGTGCGACAAACCATAAAAGGTCAGGAACTGGCCGACCTGTTTGGAGTGGAAGTGACCGATTACAAGGCGCAAATCTTCGACTTGAACCGACTGGAACTGGCCGACCGCCTGGCCGAAACTTCCCACGAACTGTACGACCTGATTGACGCAGCCTCGCCCGAACAACTGGAGCAGACAATCCCGACTCGGCTCGGCCCGATGCGCCTGCGGGATGTGGGTAGTACGCGCCTGAGTGAACTCTCACTTCATAGCTGGGACGTGCGAGCCGTGAACGACCTGACCGCGAAGGTCAGCCGCGAAAGCCTACCGCTCCTTTTTCCAGGGCTGATGACAATCTTACCGGCTCTGGTGCATCAGCAAACGGCTCTCGATTTGCAGCCAGCCCCGATTACGTATCAATTCGAGCTTAGCGGGGCGGTCAAGGGGCCTTTGTCTCTTTCGATTGGCGGTGGTAAGCTAAAAATCGGACGGGACTGGCAAGATGAGGCCGAGGTGCGGCTCAAATTAGATAGTGAAGCCTTTTTACGGCTCGCCTGGGGTCGGCTGCGCGTGGATTGGATGATCCGCGACGGCTGGATCAAGCTGGAAGGCGACAAAGATGCCGCTCTCAAACTCAATGGACTATTCCAGGGACTCTAACCCGTTTGTAATGGTGTAAGGCAGGGTCGGTCAAACTGTTTGACCGACCCTGCCTTTTTAGTTGGTCTGGCAACCTGAGCTATTAAAAGCACAAACCAAACATTTACCTCCCTGGCCTGTTATACCCTATATAAAACGGTCGGAACAGTATATTAAGTTAAAGGGAGTGGGTGGATTTTGAGGTTGGCTAAACTTGGTTGGTTTGTGCGGATCGCTATGTTCGGAATACTGGTAGGGCTGTTGGGAGCTTGCGGCCAGGGAAGCGGGACGGGCGAACCGGCCCCGGCCCTGCCGACGGTAACTCCTGCGCCTACTACCCCCGGTCTGCCGGGCATCATACCGCCCAAAACTTCGCCCGATACGACCTCAACCGCAAGCCCAAACCTGACAGCGACTCCCACTCTGGCTCCGCCGGTTAAAGATACAACCGTGGTGGTTGCTCCACCTACCACAGCAATTGCACCAGGGCCAACTCTTACGGTCGCGCTGGGGCCAGGCTGTTCGCAGAACGGACTTGAAATTGAAGGGCTGGTTCAGGCCGTGACCACCAACTCGCTAAAAGTCAACGACCAGACTTATCTCTACGACCCGGATGTGCTGGTAGAAAACGGCAAAACACCCCAGGTCGGCGGTAAAGTGCATGTCAGCCTGCGTTGCCAGAATGGGCAGTACACCGTTCGCAAGGTTATCGCGCAGGGGCCATCCAACGGTAATGGGGCGAGCGGTGGAGAGGAAACCGACAAAGAGGGGCAAGATAAAAACAAGGAAAAAGACAAAGAAAATAACGATAACGGTAAAGACAAAGGCCAGGATAACGGCGGCAAGCCCAAGAAGTAAAACTGACCTGGAATTCAAGACTAAAAAGGACTAGCTACGGCTAGTCCTTTTTTAGTGTCAAATTTTGTTATGGCAGGGCTTAGTTGAACAGGTCGGGTTGTTCACGGGTAATCCGATCCCACAGAGGTTGGAACTGAAACCAGCCCGCCCCCGGATAACCGATTGATCTTTGGGTCTTTACGGCCTGTTCGTGGTCAATCAAGATCGGCTTACCGGCGGCTTCGGCCAATAGCTGAGCCTGGCAACTTCGCTCCATAGTGATAAACCACCAGGCGGCTTCATCCACGCTCTGCCCAACCGTCAACAGGCCGTGGTTGCGGAGGATAATAGCCTTGTGCTGGCCGAGGGTCTGAGCCAGGTGGCGGCCTTCCGCTTCTTCGTAGACTACGCCGGTAAAGTCGTCTAGCAACGCGTGATCCTCATAGAAAGCACATACATCCTGGGTGATCGGGTCGAGCAGCCGACCGAGTGAAGACCAGCTTTTACCGTAAATCGAATGGGCGTGTGCGGCGGCAATTGCGTCGGGCCGGGCGGCGTGTACCTGGGAGTGGATTGCAAAAGCGGCCCGGTTAACCACAGGACGCCGACCTTCTACGACTTCACCCTGGTGGTTAACCAGCACCAGGTCTGAAACGCAAATCTGGCTGAAGTGCATTCCAAAAGGATTGACCCAAAAATGGTCGGTATGCTCCGGGTCGCGGGCCGTGATATGGCCTGCCACACCTTCGTCGAAGCCAAAGCGCGAGAACAGGCGAAAAGCGGCAGCCAATCGCTCCTTGCGGTGCCGTCTTTCTTGCTCGACAGTCTCAAAAACGGGCGGCTGAGAAAGACCGCTTCCAATTGCAGTTCTGGTGATCAAAGTTTCGGTCATGGATAACTCCTTTCAAGTCAAGTGAAGTCAAAACTTCCCGGACATGGTTTGCCGGATTGCTCAAGGTGATCACTCCTCGTCGAGTTAATCTAATCAGGAGTATCTACCGTGCGGCATTTAGATTAGGTACAAACAGGTCTTAATTTGGTTTGAGTATAACACAAACCCGATCATCTCATGGTTAGCAGCTATAGGGAGCAAGTAGCAAGTAAGGCCTTGAAAACGGTGAATTTGTTTAGCTACTGCTTTCAAGATTATTAATCTCGGTAAAACTAAGGTTTGCCCGTTGACAAGGCTGGCTGGGTTTGTTAAACTTAGCTTAACATTCAACGTGTAGCTTGCCGGAGTTGCGTCCACCAATCGGACATCAGCCTGAAGGTAAAAGTACAAGTTTCAGCCAGGGCGACATTCTGAGTTGTCCTAGTTCCAGTCAACAATAAAGTCCAAGCCGGAAAGAGAAATATTTTTATTTCAATTACCTGGCAGTGCTGAAAGATAATTTGCTATGATACATGGTACGGTTAGACCTCTTTTCAAACAGTCCCATTTCTCAAAAAACCACCACATAACGGAGCATTGAACATGAGAGTGTCCATTCCTGAGGAAGTTTTGATCCAGGATTTGGGAGGTGAACTTGTGCTTCTCAACCTGCAAAACGAGCAGTATTTTGGGCTGGATGAGGTTGGTACGCTGGCCTGGTCTGCTTTGCAAGACAACGGCTCGACCGAAGCGGCCTATGCCGCAGTCGGGGCAGAATACGAAGTAGAGGCGGAGCAATTGCGCCAGGATGTAGATGAACTGATTGAGCAACTGGTCAAGCATGGCCTCCTTCGGGTGGTGGAAGAATAGGCTAAACGGCTGGCGAAAGTTAAGCCAGTCCGAACGCCAGACCTTTGTGTTAGCGGTCGGGCTGGCCGGGCCGGTGGCAATTTCTTTGCGGTGGCGCGGCCTGAAAGCTACCCAGCGTAGCATCGAGCGGCTAACTCCGCTGGCCCGGCCTAAATTTGCAACCGAAGAAAAGATTATTGCTCTGCAAACCGCCCGGTTGGTAGAACGGGCGGTGCGACCCTTCGGCCTCAAAGCAACCTGCCTGTCTAAATCTCTCTTGCTGTGGGGTCTCTTGCGGCGGCAGGGTCTCCTCAGCGAAGTGCGGCTAGGAGTTCGGCGCACCGCCGCCGGTTTCGAGGCCCACGCATGGGTAGAATGGAACGCCCTGGTGCTTAACGACCGTTCCGATGTGCGGCAACGTTTCAAGGCTTTTGAAGGGACGGGCCTGCCCGGAGTAAAAGCGTGAGCGGTTTTGTAGGACTGCTGAATTTGGATGGTCTGCCGGTGGAGCCTGAGTTGTTGGAGCGCATGACCGCGGCAATGACCTTTCGCGGGCCGGACGCTCAGGCGGTCTGGCGCAACGGCCCGGTCGGGCTAGGTCATAGCCTGTTACAGACGACCGAAGACGAACCGCCCCTGTCACAGCCATTTAGCCTGGACGGGCAGACCTGGCTGGTGGCCGATGCCCGCATAGACGATCAGACTACCCTGCGGGCTGCGCTGCGGGCTACGCTGGGTCGTCCGCTCGAAGATGGCCCCGATGCGGTTTTAATCTTGCTGGCTTACGAAGCCTGGAACCAGAATTGCGTCGAACATTTAACGGGTGATTGGGCTTTTGCTCTGTGGGACGGCCCCCGGCAACGGCTGTTTTGTGGGCGAGACGGGTTGGGCGTCAAACCCTTTTTTTACGCCCGCTCAGGGGCGGCCCTCCTGGTCGGCAATACTCTGGCAAGCTTGCGGCTTCACCCGGCGGTATCAGATGAAATAAACGAAGCGGTCGTTGGCGATTTCTTACTTTTCGAGCAAAATTGCCAGCCCCAGGCGACGATCTGGGCCGACATTGCCGCTTTGCCCGGCGGTCATACCCTGACAGTCGAAAGAGGCCAGTTGCAGATTCACCGTTACTGGTCGCTGCCCACGCCGCCGCTCTTGCACTACCGGCGCGAAGGCGATTACCTGGAGCATTTTCAACAACTACTAGATGAAGCGGTTTCCGACCGCCTCCGCACCAGGCAAGTAGCTCTTTCGTTTAGCGGCGGGCTGGACTCGACTGCTCTGGCGGCGACGGCTCTCGGTCTGAAAACTAGAAATGCCCAACCGCTCGATTTAAACGGTTTTACGCTTGTCTACGACCGGCTAATCCCTGACCAGGAACGGCACTATGCCGGAATTGCCGCTCGGTCGCTCGGTTTGCCGGTGCAGTTCTGGGTAGCCGACGACTACCGGCTATACGAAGGTTGGGAACGGCCTGAAATACGCGGGCCAATGCCCCTGCATCAACCTTTCGCGCTGGCGGCTTACCAGCAACGCCAGAGCTTAGGCCGCCATAGCCGCGTGCTGCTCTATGGGCAGGGCAGCGACGAAGCTATGTGTCGTTCGACTGCTCTTGACATATTCAGGGGTATGTCGCCACGGGCAGCAGTCTACAACCTGGGGCGGGCCTGGCAAAAGTATCGTATCCACCCACCTCTGGGAAGCGGTCTGGCCGAACGCTACCGTAAATGGCGCAATCTGCCGACCGATGGAAGCCGCTACCCGGTCTGGCTGAATCCTCAGTTCGAGGCCCGCCAGAATTTGCCCGAACGCTGGCATTCGCTCAACTGGAATTCGGCCCACGCTCATCCGCTCCGCCCGGAAGCGTACCAGCGGCTGACTTCGCCTCTGTGGGCCGGGCTGTTCGAGATGGTTGATCCGGGAGCGTCCGGTACGCCGGTCGAAGTGCGCTTTCCCTTCCTGGACTTGCGAATGCTGAACTTCTTGCTGGCTCTGCCGCCTTTGCCTTTTTTTGTGGACAAGTGGTTGCTGCGCGAGGCTATGCGCGGCAAACTGCCGGAAGCTGTTCGCCTCCGTTCCAAGACGCCTCTGGCCGGTGATCCAGTCTGGGAAAATCTAAAGCAAGGTCAACAGCCCTGGCAAGATCTGCCGAAAATGCCGAGCCTGGAACCTTATATAGACCTAAAGCAAGCTTTGCAAAGCGTAGAAGGGGAAGGGGAGGGAGAGAAAGAACGCTGGAACCGCCAGAGCCTCTTGCGGGCGGTCAGCCTGGGCTACTGGTTAGAACCTGCTAAAACAACACCGGGGGAAATTTCGGTTCAAGAAAAAGCTTTGCGGCCACTTTAAGAACAAACAACGTGGCTAAAGTTCCACAAAGTTATGGTAAGATAGAAGAGTACAGTTTTTACAAACAATCCTGCATGTACCTGTTAAAATTAAAAGGAGGCACGAGTGGAGAGAGTAATTAATAAAGAACGACCTGGCCCGTCTCAGCCGACGACTCCCAAACGACCTTACCACAAACCTCAACTATCTATGTACGGCGACATCAAGCTGGTAACGTTAGCGGCTAGAAAAGGGCGGCGGGGTGACGGTGCGGGGCCAGCAGGCGTATTCCGCACCTGATCCGGCTTAAATTGACCGCTCGTTTTTGAATTGGTTTTTTGAGTGAAATAAACGATTGACTGAGTACCCGGTGCAAACGGCCAGAAATGCAATTAGCCCCCTCTGAATCGGCTTTACATTTTTCCAGATCGGACAAGAACCCGACCGGCCCGTACAGGATCAACGCATGTTCTACTACTCAATCTACGGGCTACAACTGACCTCCAACCACGCGCTGCCGGGCCTGCTCGGATTGCCAGAGCCAGACCCGGATGCGGAGGTAGTGTCGTCTGTCCGGTTAGAACTCGGTTCCTGGCCGGAGACTTTCGAGCCGCTTCTAGCGCAAGCCCGCCAGGTGCAACCCTGGTTTACCAGCGACTCGCTGGATACGGCGGGCGAACCGGGTTTGCGTACCTGGAAACTGGCCGGAGATAATTTTTACTGGTTTCGCTATAGCGACGGCGCGGAATTTATCGTGGCAAGCGATGGCAGGCAGGTGTGGGGTTACTGGCCGCCGACCCTTAGCCTGTGGGATGCGGCCACCTATTTTTACGGTGCAATTCTAGGTTTCGTGCTGCGGCGGCGCGGCGCAACCTGTTTGCACGCCAGCGCGGTGGGCATTGCGGGCCGGGCCGTCCTGTTCATCGGGCAGGCCGGGGCGGGCAAATCTACCCTGGCGGCGGCTTTTGCCCGGCAAGGCTACCCCGTACTATGCGACAATATTGCCGCTCTGGTCAAAAGCGAGGTTGGTTTGCAGGTGCAATCGGCCTATCCTTTTATTCGGCTCTGGTCGGATTCGGTCGAAACGCTGTGGGGCCGGGCAGATGCGCTGCCTCGAATTTTACCGGCTCATCCAACCTGGAGTAAACGCTACCTCGATCTAAGCGGGCCAAACTATCATTTTCAGGCCGAACCATTACCTTTAGGGGCCATCTATATGCTGGACGACCGTCTGGCCGAAGACCGTGCGCCTTACACCGAACACGCCTCACCCCGAGCCGCCCTGCTAAACTTGCTGGCAAATATCTATCCTTACGGCCTGAGTGATTTAGCCAGCCAGACCCGCGATTTTACCCTGCTTGGACGTGTAATCAAGGCTGGAAGAGTCCGCTCCCTGCATCCTCATGCCGACCCGCTCCGTCTACCGCTCATGATCCAAACAATAGTGGCCGACCTGGAAGCGCACCAGACGATTGACTCAATTCAAATCAATAACGAATAACATAGTGCTTAAACCGGCGGTCAGCCTGACTAGCTTGTGGCGGCAAGACCTTGCCGGGCGGCCTGGTTGCCCGGATCGAGAGCTAACGCTCGTTCGTAGGCCTGGTGAGCCTGGGGTTTGTCGCCCTGAGCCAAACCTATATCGCCCAGAGTCAGCCAATTCAGGGTGCTGTCGGGGTTCAGATTGGTCGCCTGTTGCGCCGCTCTGAAAGCCTCCGGCAATTGCCCCTGCGCCAGGTGGGCCTGGGCCAGGAGCAGATACTCGAAATCCGGTCTTTCGATGTAAATACCGGCAGCAAAGAATCTGTCGAGCAATTCGACGGCGAGATTCGCCCGTTTCGTCTGCAAATATAACCCGGCCAGAGACCGAACCGAGCGTTGATAGTCGGGCCTTAATTCGAGCGAACGCTTGAAAGCATTTTCGGCCTGGGCGGTCTGGTTATCGCTCTGGTAAGCCTGACCCAGCAACCAGTAATAATGATGGCCGGTTGGATCGAGCCGGACGGCCCCGTTTAGCAGTTCGATGGCTTGTCGTGGTGTCGAGGCGAGGGCGGCGGCCTGTTCATAAAGCCCTGCCGTCGGTTGGCGAGCGATCAACCGGGCTAAAAGCGTCCGGGCCTCGTCGGTTCGCCCGGCCCGTTGATAAAACGAGATCAATTCCTGGCCCGCTTCGGGGTAATCCGGGGCAATTTCAAGCGAAAGAAGCAGAAGTTTTTCCGGGTCAGCCCGACCAGATTGAGGGTGGGCCAGTTCTTGTTGAGCCTGCCGGGTGAGCAAAAGGTGAGCCTGAGCCGCCCGCCAGTAAGTCAAAGCCTGGGCGTGCTGTCCGGCTTCCTGGCTGAGGTTTGCCAGAGGCAAAAGACTGAGCCAGTCCCCGCCGTCGCGTCCGACCGCAGCCCGAAAATACCAGGAAGCAGTGGCTTTGTCGTCTTTTTGCCGCGCCAGTTGGCCCAGGTCGCGCTTCGGAGTGGCGTTCCAGGGAGCCAGCGTCGCCGCTAACTCGTAGACCGGCCCGGCCCAGGTCGTCCCCCGACCCAGCGTAGCGGCATTGATAAAGCCGAGCGGCAGGATTAACAGGATTAGTATAACCGCCACCACCCCGACCAACCCACGGCGCAGACGAGGCGCGACCGGCACCGCGAACCACTTCAAAGGCGGCAAGCTCAGGCGGCAAGCGACCAGCAGGGCCGGTAGCACCAGAAAAGCTGGAGCAAACTTGCCGCCCCAACCACCGTACTCCACCAGGCCGTTGACAAACAAGGCCACCAGGCCCGCCAGCGTTCCGGCTACCAGGGGTCGCCGGGTTGGTTCTACCCGGCGGAGATCGAAGTAGGCCAGCCCAAAACGCAGCGTCAGCCCCAACAAGAGTACAAAAGCCAGCAGACCGGGTAGGCCAAACTCGACCAGCCCTTGCAAAAAGAGATTATGCGCGTGGGGTTGGGTCTGGCCGCTGATGTAGGGCGTGGCGTAAGCTCCGATCCGGTTCTCGAACTGGTCGAGTCCGGCCCCGGTCAACGGGTAATCGCTCCATAGAGCCAGGGTGCTTCGCCAGACCTCGATCCGGTTCAGGCCATTGTCTAGCCAACTTAGCCCGTTAAGCAGCAGAGCCACGAGGCCCGCCATCAAAGCCGCTAACCCAAACAGGCCATAGCCGAGCGTCACCCGCCGCCAGCGTCCGACCAGAAAAAGGCCCAGCACAAAAAGCATGGCCGCCAGCCCTAGAAAAGCTCCCCGCGAGGCTGTGATCAGGATAGCCCCGGCGATTACCAGGCCGCACCCACCCGCCCAGATTCGCACCGGCCAGCTTTGCCCCCAGACCGCGAAACCTACCGCCAGAGGCAAAAAGGCCACCAGAAAACTGCCCAGCACGTTTTGATGCACCGTCAAAACCTCGAAGCGGGGTACAAAGCGGTGCAACAGGCTGTAAACCTGATAATTAAGGCCCGTCAACCGGGCGGCTTGCAAATTGACGTTGGCCGTACCTAGAACGGCGATCACGGCTACCCCGCCAATAAAAACCAGGACGATCCATTGCAGAAGAACTCGTCCGACAAAGAGGTGGGCAATCACGGCGTAGACTATAACCGAAAGGCTTACCAGCCCTAGCCGGAGCGTCGCCGCACTCGCCTCGCCACCTAGCCCGACCAGCCAGCCAATCACGGCCCCTAGCCAGTAGAGAGCCACAGCCAGATCAAAGAGGCGGGTACGCCGGTCAAGCCGGTTCCACCAGCCACTCAACCGAAATCTGCGGCCCGGTCGAGGTGAGGCCAGGGCAGGGTTATCGGAGAGTGTCAGGTTGGGGCTTTCTAGCTCTGCCATCTTCAATCGTCCGATCTTTAATCTTTAGCTAGAAATAGATGTTTAGCGATAGGTTTTCAAGCCTGGAAACTGCCAACTCGAAGGCATTATACTGGTTTAAGGTTCTCGCCTCAAACGGCGAAACCGGATGTAAGCCTGAGAATTTATTTTGATGGGCAGAGCGAGAGTAGCCGCTCTTCCAGCCGCCCGATAATCGCCTCACTCGTCCAGGTGGCAGCTTTAAGACGCGCACCCTCGCTCAAACTTTGCCACCGGGCGGGGTGCGCGTACAGATCGGCGATAGCGCGGACAAAAGCCGAGGCGGTCAAATCGTCCACCAGAAGACCGTCGCGCCCGTGTTCGACAAACTGGGCCGGGCCACCCGACCGATGGCAAACCGGCGGCGTGCCAACGGCCATGCCCTCGACGATACTGCGGCCATACGGCTCACCCAGCGACGTGCTAATTAATAAGTCGGCCTGAGCCAGGCGGGCATAAACTTCTTCGTTGGGTACTTTACCGGCAAAATGCAAAACCTCTTCCAGACCGTGCGCGGCTCGAAAAGCCTCTAATCCGGCCCGCTCCGGCCCATCACCAACCAGCCAGCCCTCCACTGGCACAGATTGACGCTGTAAAAGCTCCACTATTTCGCCAAAGATTTGCGGGTTCTTGTTGGCCTGCAAATTCGCCACGAAGATCAGGCGAAGTGGCCCTGGCGGTCGAGGTGGAATCCGTGGCTCGTTCCGCAGGGCCGGAGGCGGTTCGACAATCAAAGGTAATTGAAGCGTCTGAGCCAGAGGATACTCCTGGCCTAGCCGCCGCGTCTGGTCGGGCAAACTGCCCAGCAACAGATTGGCCCGGCTCAAGGTGCGCCGCCAACCTCGGTCGCCTAGTGGCCCGACCAGGTTATCGAGGCCCAGGCGTCGCCCGGTTTTGAGCCTGGCATGGCTCGGCCATTCCTCAAAGAGCGGGCCAACCACGAGCGGACGGCCCCCGGCCGAGGGCGGGTAGGGGCAGGCCCGGCCCGTCGGAGCCATGCGCCAGACCAGATCAATCTGAGTTTGCTTTGCCAGAGCTTGAAACCAGCGATCCGCCCGCCAGGAATGTTCCCAGGCCGCCAGCGAGTTAGCCGGGACTCGCGCCTGCGGCACAGCCCGCACTTGCAGGTTCGGGTGGCTCTGGCGGATCGCAACCCGGTTTGTGTAAGCCCAGATTCGGTGGCCCCGCCGGGCCAGGCCGTCCAACAACGAAAACGCGATCACGCCTTCGCCGTGCGATTCGTAGTCGGTCAAGAATTCAGAGGCGCGGTGAACGAAGATTGCCAGCGAACAAGGAGCCGACGAAGCCGAAGCAGATTTTAGGGCGGCTAAATCCGGGCTGAGGTTTGACATGGGTTCCTTTTAGCGGTAGATCGCCTTAGCACTAAATCGCTTTATTAGAAGTCGCCAGTGTAGGTTCGGCGAAACCATTCGATAACCTCCGCCAGACCTTCTTCCAGGCCGACTGCCGCCCGGTAGCCCAGAGCGTCGATTTTGGTAAGGTCTACCTCCCACCTTTGCGCGTCACCGACCCAGCTTTGGCCGGTATAGGCTAAAGTCGTGCGTCCGCTCAGGCCAAGTTGGGCCAGCAGCAGCTCGGCCAGTTCCTTGATCGAATGGGTTACGCCGGAAGAAAGATTGTAAGCCTCACCGTTTGTACCGCGCTCGGCCAGCAGCAAAAGACCGCTTACTGTATCGCTTACATAAGTAAAATCACGTATTTGCTGGCCGTTTCCCAAAATTTCCAGATTGGCAGAGTTGTTATGAAGTTTACGCAGGAAATCAAGGATTACAAAACGAGCCATGCGCGGGCCGTAAGCGTTGAAAAGCCGGGCCGTCAAGACCGGCAAGCCGTAGACCATCCCGTAGAGGTGAGTTTCGATTTCGGCGGCCTGTTTGCTGGCTCCGTAAGGCGAAATAGGTTGCAAGGCCGCTTCTTCCCGAATGGGAAAAACCGAGGGCTGCCCGTAGACCGCCCCGGATGACGCCAGGATAAACTTCTGGCAACCGCCCGCCAGCCGCAAAGCTTCCAACAGGTTAACCGTGCCGCCGCAGTTCGTCTCAAAGTCGTAAAGAGGCTCTTTGACCGAGCCTGGCACGGAAGCGTTAGCGGCCAGATGAAAGACGACCTCCGACCGACTCCGGGCGACCCATCGGCGCACCTCGGTGGCCTGGCGAATATCTCCTTCGAGCGGCGCGAAGCGGCCTTGCACGCGGGCCAGGTTCGACCAATGCCCGGCTTGCAAATTGTCCAGCACGCTAACCTGGGCCTCTAATTCTACCAGCCGTTCGACCAGGTGTGACCCGATAAAACCCGCCCCGCCCGTAACGAGTACCCGCCGGGCAGTCCAAAAACCCTCTACCACGGCTTTGGCTGCCGGTGGGCGGCTTCTAATTCGTTATAGAGCTTTTCGAGTGCTTCTGTGACGGCGGCCACGGTATAATTTTGCTCTACCAGGCGACGCCCGTGCTGCCCAAAGAGAGCGCGGCGAGCCGAGTTTTGTAACAGTTCGACCAGAGCCGCCGCGACCTGAGCCGGAGCCTGGCCGACCGATAATCCGGCTTCGTTCCCGGCGATCAGGGCAGATAGGCCGGGTGCGTCGCCGCCTACCACCGCCTTACCCAGGCTCCAGGCTTCCAGGTAAACTGTGGGCAAAATTTCGCTACGGGAGGGCATACAAAAGAGGTCGCAAGCAGCCAGGGCGTCGGCTTTTTCCTGAGCCGAAACTTTACCCAGGAAATGAATGCGCGGGTCGGCTCCGGCAAACCAGTTTTCAGCCTGAGCATGGGCCGGGCCGATAAAGACGAAATGAGCCTCTGGTACACTTTGCCAGACCGCACCGGTCGCTTCCAGTACCGCTTTAGCTCCCTTCTGGGGCATCATCCGGCCTACATACAGGACGAGCGGCACTCCTTCCAGGCCATGCCGTCGCCGGAACCCGTCGGGATCAGTCGTAGGCGGTAGGTCGGGCGAAACCCCGATGACATGGAGGCGGGCCGGGTCAACTCCGAGGCTTTCCAGGTAAACTCGGTCGCTTTCCAGAAGGGCAATTACCGCCTCGCAGCGGCGGTAAAAATCCCGGTTGGGCCGGTCGTCGCCCCATTGTCCCGGATGCACAAACGGGGTGCAGACAAACGGCACTCCGGCGGCACGGGCGGCCGCCTGGGCCGCCCAGCCCAGATAATCGCCCGCCAGCGAATGTACCAGGTCTACCCCGGCCACCAGTCGGCCTAATTTGGCTCCAAATACAGGGCGGTAAAGCCGGTAATTCAACTCCTTGAAACGGTCGTAAGGCAAGCGTCCGGCTCCCGGCAAAGCCGCCGCCGCCATCGGCAACAACCGCACCCGGTCGGCCTGAGACGGAGCCAGCGAATGAATCGAGACGTGGCCCTCGCGGTAGCCCCGGTAGGGCGTCGCCAGCAAGTTAGTACGCAAAACTGCCAGACGAGGGGGCAAATGATTCTGGGTAAAATTCACCGCCGCGATTTTTACCTCGTGCCGGGCCGATAATTCCTGGGCAATTTGCCGGACATGCGTTTCGATGCCACCCACGTAAGGATAATAATTCTGACTGACCAGCAAGATTTTCATAAAAAAAGCTCTTTGTAAAGTGTTAGCTCAACGGGGCGTTTTCCAGGCCCAGGGTAAAAAGTATAACAGGTAGTTGCGGAGGCCGCCCAGCCCAAAACGTCCAAAAGTTAGAAATTGGCCCCGCGCCAGGTAAGCCCGGCTCCAACCAAAACCAAGTATCGGCATGACCCGGCCTTGCCGTTGTCGCCAGGCCTGCCGCACGAGCAACTTTTGACCCTCGCTCAGGCCAACTCCGCTCCGCCACTTGGCAAGCAACTTGCTTTCTTGTCGGCTGACATGTTCTGGGTCGGCGGTGGATTGGCCGGGGTGCCGCCGGTAGCGTACCAACCGGGCAGCTAGAAAATGCACCTGACTACGCAGAGCCATCTGCAAAAACAGGTCCGTATCCTCGTAAACGTGGCCCAGCTTCTCGTCCCAACCAGGCGTGGCCGCGTAGACCGACCGCCGCAGCAAAACTACCGACGGCACGAGCCAGGCCAGACACAAAATCGAAATAAAGGGCGTCTGGGCCTCGTCCGGGCGCAATTCACGCAAACCCCACTTGGTCGGCAGGTAGCGCGGCCTGGCGAAAGCATTCTGGCCGGGATCAAGCGGGCGGTCGGCTTCGTCAATCAGGCTGTGACCGCAGTGTACCATACCCACCTCTGGCCGCGCTTCCAGATAAGCCACCAGCGTTTCGAGCATGGCCGGTTCCAGGCAATCGTCAGCGTCCAGGAACAGCACATACCGGCTATCGGCGGCAATCTCGCGGTACCCCCGGTTGCGGGCCTGAGCCACGCCTCCGTTTGGCTGGCGGATCAACTTCAAGCGCGGTTCGGCTTCGGCCAGTCTCTCAACCAGGGTCGCCCCGTCGTCCTGGCTTCCGTCGTCCACGACGATCTGTTCCCAATCGGGCCAGGTTTGAGCCTGAACACTGCGGACGGTGCGCTCGATAAACCGGGCGGCGTTGTACATGGGCGTGACAAGGCTGACTTTAGGCACGGGCGGCGACTACCTCTGGCTTACGCAGAACGAGAGCCATTGCACTGCCAAAAGGCAGGTGTTTGAACAGTCGCCAATCCAGCCCACCCAAAATATCCAGGCTGCGGTCGAACGCCTCGGCCAACCGCACCGAACGCCGCTCTAAGTTAATCCGGCTCTTTACCAGGGGTTCGAGCTTTTGGCCCAGCAGAGCAAACCCGTGATTTTTGTAAAAGACTTGCTCGACTTCAAAGCCCGCCGCCCGGCACAAGCCGACAAATTCCTGGCTGCGATACCGCCGAAGGTGGGTGGGGTCTTCGGTTTTGCCAAACAACACTCCGTCATCCAGGCCAGGCTTGATCTGGCCGCTGAACCAGTTTAGCCAGTATTCCAGCGACCCCCGGTTGCCGCAAGGCGTCGTAATCAAGGCCCAACCACCCGGTTTAAGTACCCGGTAGCACTCCGCTAACATTTCTCGACCATCCGGCACATGCTCGATCACCTCGACCGATACGAGGCCAGCCTGGGAAGCCTCGGCCAGCGGCAAAGCGTCGCCACTGGCAATCACGTGAGCGGCGTAAGGATGGCGCGGGGCCGAGCGGTGCGCCGCCAGAACCGAATATTCCAGACCGGTCAGGTAGGCTGCCGGGAAAAAGGAATGCCAGACTTCCAGATAACGCCCTTCGCCCGTGCCGACATCTACCAGCCAGGCCGGGTTTTCGCCCTTCAAATGACGCTCTATGATCCAGATAATTGCTTCGCGACGGGCGCGGTCGTACACATCGCCCCAGATCGCGCTGCGTCCGGCCCGGTGAAACTCGTCGTAATCTATGGCTGTTTTCTCTTTTAGCATAACTCCATCTGGAAGAAATAAAAAACCTGCGAAATCAAGAACGAGCCGCTTCGACCAAAACTTTCAGCAGCGTGTGGCCGGGCTGAGGATCGTAACGGGCCAGAGCATCCTGATAGGCGTTGAGGCCAAACTGCGGCCAACTCTCTCGACCCTGCCAGGCTCTTTCCAGCGCGGCCCCGACCGCTTCGGGCTGCGGGGCGGGCGCGATCCAACCGCTTCGCCCTTCCTCGATCCATTCGGGGTTGCCGCCGACCGCGCTGACCACCGCCGGACGACCGCACAACATCGCTTCGACCAGCGAAAGGGGTGTACCTTCGTTGCGTGAAGGCAAAACCAGCAAGTGATGAGCGGCCCAGAGGCTCCGAATATCCGTCACCTGCCCTCGAAATTCTACGCGCCCGGTCAGACCGTAAAAAGCCGCCAGCCGGTTCAGGTAAGCCCAGTCTGGCCCCTGACCGTAAAAGTCCAATTGCCAGTCGCGCCCCTGCCAGAGCGGATCGCTCAGAGCGGCCAAAAGCAGGTCTTGTCCTTTGTCGGCCACCTGCAACCGCGCCACGCTTACCAGCTTTACGAGGCCATCCTCCGGCAACGCGAGTGGCCCGGTTTCGGCCAGGTTAACCGGGTTACGCAGCACCTGGGCATTCGGCAGAGAACGAGCTAACTGTCGTTCGGCCAACCGCCGGTTGGCTTCGGCCACAAACACCACTCGTTCGGCCCGACCTAGAAACTGGGCCGCTGCTCCCTGCAAGCTCTCCGGCAGACCGAAAGCCTCCTGGTTAAGCTGGCAGACTACCACATAGGGTAGTTTGCTGCGGTAAAGTTGGGCCAGAAATTCATCCCGGATGACCGAAGTGTAAACCTCGCCCTGGCTGATGCAAATCACGTCTGGTCGGTGGGCGAAGAACTGGCTCAGGGGAGGGCGCACTCGTCGCCAGAGGCGGTCTTGGCGTCGCCCACCGGGGAAAGACCGGCGCAACACCGGCACACCCTGAGCCTCGAAAGCTCCGATCCGGGGCGGCACTTCCGGCCAGCCGTAAACGCCCAGCACCAGTTCGTGACCCTGGCTCAGGGCAGCCTCGGCCATTGCCGCCCACAACTCCTCGCTTCCGGCCCAGGGCGCACCCAGCGTCGAAATCAGTCCGATTTTCACGGGCGCGGCGTTGCTAACCGCCGCAAGCGAGTGAGTTGACGGTAAAATCCCGGCAGCATGACCTTCGCCGCGATCCTGAATACGTTTGGGCGCACCAGGGCCGAATTTAGCGGATGCTGCCAGACCGAGCGAAGCAAGTCCCGCCGGGCCTGGGGCAGCTTACCCTCGTAGGCTTGCACCGCCGATGCTTCGAGCAGAATTTTCGCCTCGGCCCGCCGAATAACCCGGTTGTATTCAAAATTCAAGTACGGATTGATCGCTTTGTAAAAGCGCAAACGCTCGTGTAACTGTTGTAATTGCGAGGCCGACGACCATATGCCCGCACCGTGTACCCGGTAAACACTCATCTTTTCGTCCAGATAAGCAATCTGGCCGTGCCGCGCATTCAAGACATGCAGTGTCCAGTCCGCCATGTGCAGGTCATAGAAAAGGGCCGGTAGAGTGGAGAAAAGCCCGCGCCGAAAGACCACCGAGCCGGTTACGATGTTGTTACCACTCAGCAAGTCTTGCAAGGTCATAAACGGTTTACGGTTGACCGGGTAAGGGCGCAGCACCGCCTCGCCGCCTTCCTGGACGAGCATCCAGCCATCGTGGCAACTCATGGCACACTGAGGGTGGGCTTCCAGGAAATCTACCTGCTTTTGCAGTTTGTGCGGGTCAATCCAGTAATCGTCACCTTCCAAAAGGGCAACATACTGACCCTGGCAAGCCTGTAATACATTTACAAAGTTGCGGTGCGGCCCCAGATTGTGAGTGGGTAGCACCAGGCGCAACCGGGTTGGGTGGGCCGCTTGCAACGCTTGCAAAATCGCCCGTGTAGAGTCGGTGGAGCAGTCTTCGCCGACTACAATTTCATAATCGAAGTTCACTTGCTGCTTCAAAGCACTTTCGACCGCCTGAGTAATGAACTGCTCGTGATTATAGGTAATCATGAGTACACTTAGCTTCAGGGGATATGTATTATCCACGCTCGGCCAGCTTTTCTTGCAATTCGGCGCCACTCGTTATCGCCAGCCGGATGATCTCGCAAACGACCTCGATCTCTGCCGTCGAGACTGCCGTACCGGTCGGCAGCACCAGCACTTTCTGGACTAATGCGGTGGTGTGCGGCAGCAACAGACCGGCATGGGGGAAAAACGAGCGATATGGTTCCATTTTATGACAACCTGGGAAGAAATAACGCCGGGCCAGCACATTTTCAGCCCAGAGCGTTTTCAGCACCAGGTCGCGGCTTATCCCGCTCAATTCCTGGTCAATTTCCAGCACGATATACTGATAATTGTTCTTTTCCTTGTGATTATAGCTAAAAAAGCGTACCCCCGGCAGATCGGCCAGACTTGCCTCGTACTGCTGATAATTGCGGAAGTTGACCGCTACGAACTCGTCCAGGCTTTCCAGCCCGGTCAGGCCCATTGCCGCCGAAATTTCGCTCATTTTGCCGTTAGTACCAACGTAAACCACGTTGTCGTAACCGGCAAAACCAAAATTCTTCATCAGCCGGATTTTAGCGGCCAACTCGTCGCTATTGGTTAGGATCGCGCCACCCTCGAAGGCGTTGACAAATTTAGTGGCGTGAAAGCTGTAGACCTCGGCATCGCCAAAATTGCCGATCATCTGACCGTTGGCGGAACAGCCGAAAGCGTGGCTGGCGTCGAACAGAAGCTTTAAATTGTGCCGCCGGGCGATAGCGGTCAACCCCTCGATGTCGCAAGGCTGGCCCCACAGATGAACTCCTAGAATGCCAGTCGTGCGCGGCGTGATCATCCGCTCCACCTGCTCCGGGTCGAGGCAATGCGTTACCGGGTCAACATCGCAAAAGACCGGCGTAATTTCCTGCCATTGCAGAGCGTGAGCCGTAGCAATAAAGGTGAAGGACGGCACGATGACCTCGCCTTTGAGGTCGCAAGCCCGAATCGCAATTTCCAGGGCGATTGTACCGTTGCACATGGCAATGCAATGTTTGGCCCCGGTCTGTCGGGCAATCTTCCGCTCGAATTCTTGCACAAAAGGGCCGTTGTTCGAGAGCCAGCGTCGGTCTAAAAGCTCCTCGATCCGCTCCATCAGGCGGGCGCGATTGCCCAGGTTGGGACGGCCAACGTGCAAAGTTTGCTCGAAGGCTGGTTTGCCGCCCAGCACGGCCAGGTGGTCAATTGTTTCTTTGGTGGGCATGATGCTATTGCTCAATTTCTAATCTATCCTGTCGCTGCCAACCGGCTTCACGGTGGCTAACGAGACGACCAGGCGTACCGACGACCGTCGAATTAGGCGGCACCGAGCGGATGATCGTACTCCCCGCCCCGACGACCGACCATTCGCCAATCTCGACTTCGGGGATAAGATTAGCTCCAACCCCGATAAAGCAGCCGTTACCCAGGCGAACCTTGCCACATACTCTTACACCGGGCGAAAGAGTGGCAAACGGTTCGATCTGGACGTCGTGCGAAATCGTACAGGCCAGGTTCAGGGTTACATGGTCGCCCAGTCTGATATTGTTGGTCAGGATGCACCCGGCCATTACCACAACTCCCTGGCCCAGATTTACCTCTCCGGTCAAGATTACACTCGGATGGATCACCGTCTCGAAGCGAACATCAAAACGCTGGGCTTTTTCAATCAAACGCTGGCGTAACTGGGGCGAGCCAACCGCCCCGACTGCCCACACCTCGCGGGCGTGGGCGGCTAACCAGTTGAAATCTCCCAGAATTGGTTTAGCGTTGACGAGGGTGCCGGGTTGTCCATGCTCGGCCTCGACAATGTAGCCCAGCACATCGTAACGGCCCGGTTGGGCGACATTGCAGGCCTCGAAAGTATCCTCAACTTCGCGGGCGTGGCTACCCGCCCCGATGATCACGATTGGTTTAGCCATAACGAACCGGCTCAACCGGGGCTGACTGGCCTGACGGCGCGTCTAAAAGTGCCGCCGGGCCGTGGTACTGGGTTTCCCAGACCAGTTTCGGCCTGACTGCCCCCGACCACTCGCCAAACCAGTTTCCGCTACCTTCCCGGTTGTCCCGCACCTCGAACACCAGAGCTTCGTTTAGCTGGACAAGAATTTCAGACTGATTTTTAACTACCAGCACCCGCAAATGATAAGTGCCGTCGTTAAGGAGGTCGCCCGGCACGTAGCAACGACTGCGAAACAGGCCGACCGGAAAAGGTTGTCCGTTCCAGACTGGTTCTTGCATGGGCAGAGCAGCCAGGATTTCAATTCCTTGCAGGTTGAAAAGCTGGAACGTGACATTAAGATAGGCTCCGTCGAGGCCATTCCAGTAATCCGCCTCGATCAAGAAAGGCGTCCTGACATCAATCGGGTCGCTCGGCTGACCGGTCTGAGGCCGCACCAGGAGTTTACGGAGCCTTACCGCCGCCTTCGCCTTATTAGGAGCCTCAGTTCCGCCGTCCTCCGGCCAGGTTCGCTCGGTCAAAGGCGAGTAGGAAGTGTTGAGGTAGCGGGCCACCACCGGGCCGGGCAAACCATCCTCGACCAGTCGCCCCTCGCGCAGCCAGATCGCCCGTCGGCACAGGCTTTGCACCGCCGTCAGGTTGTGACTGACGAAAAAGACTGTGCGCCCTTCCTCGCGGGCTACTTCACTCATTTTACCCAGGCATTTCTTCTGAAATTGCGCGTCGCCGACCGCCAGCACTTCGTCTACCAGCAAGATTTCAGGCTCCAGATGGGCGGCCACCGCGAAGGCCAACCGCACGTACATTCCTGACGAATAGCGTTTGACCGGCGTTTCCAGGAATTTTTCGATTTCAGCAAAAGCTACGATTTCGTCAAACTTACGTTGAATTTCAGCCCTGGTCATGCCCAGAATTGCCCCGTTGAGGAAAATGTTCTCGCGCCCGCTCAGTTCGGGATGAAAGCCGGTGCCAACTTCTAACAGGCTGGCAACCCGACCGCGCAGAGTGATCCGGCCTGTGGTCGGCTCGGTAATGCGGCTCAGGACTTTAAGCAAAGTTGATTTGCCCGCCCCGTTGCGCCCGACCAGTCCGATCACTTCGCCCTGAGCTACCTCAAAACCTACTTCTTGCAAAGCCCAGAACTCCTCGCGTCCGCCCCGTCTCTCCGACCTCCGCGCCCGGCCCAGAACGCCTTTAACTCCGTCAGTCAAAGCTTCCCGCAGAGAACCGACTCGCTGCCCTCGGCCCAGGAGATACTTTTTGCCTAAATTTTCAACTTTTATAACTGGCTTTGCCATAATCCTTACGATCTACGCTCTTATAGAGTAAAATCAAAATCTAAAATCCAGAATCCAGAATCTACAAATGAGTTAAGAGCTTAAATTAAATAACGTCGGCGAAAGTGCGCTCGGTCTGGCGGAAATACCATAAACCCCCGACCAGCAGGAAAGCCACCAGCCCTAGCGAAAGAGCAAAGCCCGGCCAGTATAGCTCGTAGCCCTCGCCTAGAATCGCCCAGCGAAAGCCGTCAATCACGCCGACCATCGGGTTGAGCGAGTAGAGCAGTCGCCAGTTCTCCGGCACAAGCGTACTGCTAAAGCCTACCGGCGAAATGTAGAGGCCAAACTGGACGATGAAAGGTAACAAATGCCGAAAATCGCGGTATTTCACGTTCAAAGCCGCCAACCACAGCCCTGCTCCCAGCGAGAGAGCCGTCACTACCAACCCAAAGAGGGGCAACGTTAGCACTCGCCAGCCCGGTACAAAGCCGTACCAGAGTATCAACCCGACCAGAATCACCCCTGAAATTAGAAAATCTACCATGCAAACGATCAGGCTGCTGGCCGGAACGATCAGGCGCGGGAAGTAAACCTTCGAGATCAAATTGGCGTTTGTCACCAGACTGCTGCTGCACTCGGTCAGGGCGTTAGCAAAGAATTGCCAGGGCAAGAGGGCGGCAAAAACCAGAATCGGATACGGCACGTTCCCGGACGGCAACTTTGCCAGCGTACTGAACACGACCGTAAAAATAATCATGGTCAGGAGAGGCCGCACCAAAGCCCAGGCCACCCCCACTACGGTTTGTTTGTAGCGAACCAGAATATCGCGCCAGGCCAGAAAAAAGAAAAGTTCGCCGTAGCGTCCCAGGTCTTTCCAATATTGCCGTTCGGTGTGACCGGCTTCGATCACCAGTTCAGTCGAACTATCCATCTTGCTGCTCATCTGGTCAGGATCGCAAAGAGCGTATCCGACCACAATTTACCTTTTGCCAGGGGCAAAACTTCGGGCCAACGCCTGGCTCTTGTTTTGGGAATACGGCCCGGCACCGGCCAGAAGAACTCGATCCGACGAAAGCCAGCCTCGCTTGCCATCCGCCGCAAATCAATTTCCAGCAGGGGCGTGATGTGACCGTTACCGTGGTATTCGGCGGCGCAAAAATCCGGGAAGTAGCCTTTGAGGACAAAAACAGCTTTAGCCCGCAAACTCTCATTGCAAGGAGTTGTTACCACCAGGCGACCACCCGGTTGGAGGCAACGGGCCGCTTCGTTTACCAGATGGCGCGGATTTGCCAGGTGTTCGAGCAGTTCGATGGCAAAAACCCAATCCAGTTCGCCCGCCTCGAAGGGCAAGCTGGCCCGGCTCAGATCGGCTTGTTCAAATTCGGCTCCGGCCAACCCACTCGCGCCGTCGTCCCGGATGTCCAGGCCGACGACACGGCGGAGCCGACCACTCTGGGCAAGACGGCTCAACCAGTACCCCGCCCCGCATCCGGCATCCAGGGCCGTCCCACCCAGTTCGGCCTCCACCAGACGCCAGACTGCCTCGTAAGTGAGGTCAGCCGAACGCCCGGCCTGGCGTTGAGCGTCCGGGTAAGACGCAGGGCCGGTTAAAGTGGGCGGGTCTGTTCTGGTTGACATAGAATTTACCTCGGCCTAAACCCGAATCGGTTCGGTTTCACGAATTGTACCCATCCGTTTCATTACCTCTTCGGCCTGACCGTAATAGTCGCCCAGGCCGGGCTGTTCGATGGCCCAGCCGATGTACTCCCGGATGATCGCGGGCAAAGCCTTTTGGGGCTGCCAGCCTAAACTACTCAGCTTGGCGATGTCCGAAATGATGTGGCGGGTGTCGCCAAAGCGAAACTCGCCTGGCACTTGAAGCGTCTGTTCGAGGCGCAAAACCTCGGCCACTAATCGTCCGTAGTCTAACACCGTGACGGCCTGACCACTCCCGACATTAAATACCTCGTAATCGGCCCGGCTATCTTCCATCACCAGCACATTTGCGCGGGCTACATCGCCCACATAGACGTAATCTCGCAACTGCCCGCCATCCTCGTAAGCGATGGGAGCGTGACCGGCCAGCATTCGGGTAGTGAAAATACGGCAGATACCGCTATAGGCGTTAGAAAAACTCTGGCGTGGCCCTTGCGTAATCGAGTAGCGCATAGCGGTAGTCGGGAGATCGTACCGCCGCCCCAGCTTCAAACCGATTAGCTCCTGGGTATATTTGGATAGAGCGTACTGATTGTGCGGATTGGCCGTTTTTTCATTACTCAAAAGCGGCGTCATGGGCTGGCGGCAGTGAGGACAAAGGACTTCCCACTCCCGGCGTTCGAGTTGCGCTAGAGGGCGTAATTCGGGGTACTGTTCGCCGTGGTCGAGGCAAGTGTAACGGCCTTCGCCGTAGACGGACTGCGAACTAGCCAGCACGATCTTCTGGATCGGGAGCTTTTGCTCGACGATGATTTCGTAGAGCATAGCCGTCCCAACCGTATTGATCAGGAAGAATTTAGAAAAATCCGGCAAATAATCCTGATAAGCGGCCAGGTGAAACACCGCCTGCACGCCCTGCAAAGCCTGAGCATAGGCTTCTTTGTCGCGTACATCCCCTACCACCAGTTCAACCTGGGGCGACAAGTAGGCCGGGCGTACCGGTTGGGGATGCACGGGGGGCAGCAAGGCATCAAACACCCGCACTTCATACCCACGCTGCAACAGCAAATCCACCGTGTGCGAACCGATAAAACCGGCTCCTCCCGCTACCAGAACCTTTTTAATCGAGGACAAGCTAAATTCCTTTCAACATCGTCCAGGGCGTTATCAGCATAATCTTAAGGTCGCCTCGAAGCGAGCGGGTTTGAATATATTGCAGGTCGAGCGCAACCATCTGGTCGAAAGTGGCCCGACCTCGCGCCCGCACCTGAGCCAGGCCAGTAATACCAGGACGCACGCTCAAACGCTGCTTGCACCAGTCGTCGTAGATCTTATACTCGTAGACAACCGGCGGACGCGGCCCCACAATCGCCATTTCACCCCGGATCACGTTGAGCATCTGCGGCACTTCGTCCAGGCTAAGTTTGCGAATGATCCGGCCTACCCGCGTCACCCGGTCGTCGCCGGTTAGCTTGAAGGCAGGTGCGGCCCTCTCCTCGGCGGGGCTAACGGCAGCGATTGGTTCTACCGAACTATCGGCAGAAGCCGTAACGGTCGTTTTAAGCCCGGTCTGCACATATCGCTCGATAAAGAAGCGATGTTGAGTATTGTCATTGTTATGGGCCATCGAGCGAAACTTATAATAAGTAAATTCACGCCCATCTTTGCCTACAACCTGCCCCCGAAAAAGAACCGGCCCTGGCGAAGTCAGGCGAATTGCCAGAGATACCAACAGCCAGAGCGGAGAAAGTAAGATCAAGATAGAAAAAGCCACAAAGGTTTCTAAGACTCTTTTCGCCAGAGTGTAGACTGGCCTGGCTTTTATTTCAAGTAGCGGACGGCTCGCCTCGTCCGAGGTTAGAGCGAGCGCAGGCGTAGAATGGTTATGGCTGTTTAATGAAGTTTGCATAACAAAAAAAAGAAACCTTACATAGCGTTGAAATAAACCCGGTCACATATAACGATGCTGTGTTAAAGGCGTTTCGAGCTAATAGGGCGGTGAGCATTGCCCTGAATTTCGGCGCAACGTTGCGCCGAGCATAACTGCGGGAACCACTTCTGCCGGAACCAGCCAGCCTTATTCTACCTTGCTGGTTTCTTTTTCTCGCTCTCGCTCGGCCTGCTTAGCTTTGGCCGCCGCCCGGTTTTTTTTAGGCGATTCGTTGCCGTAGCCGTAGTAATAGTAGCCACCCTGTTCGTGCTGCACGCCGTTGAGGATCGTACCGTTAATTACAGCCCCGACTTTCTTCAAACCATTGATCGTCTTGAGCAAAGTATCTCGCCGGGTCGTGCCGGCCCGTACCACCAGCAACACGCAATCCACCCGGTTTGCCAGCACAGCGGCGTCTGTCACCAGGCTGGAAGGAGGCGAGTCGAAAATTACCACGTGGGCTGTTTCGCGCAAAGCGTTAATCACCCGCGTCGCCCGGCGGCTGGTCAAAAGTTCCGAAGGGTTGGGAGGCAAATTACCTGCTGTCACCAGCACCAGATTAGGGATATTGGTATTTTTGAGAGCCGAACTAATCTGACCTGTCCCGGCCAGGATCAAATTGCTAAAACCATTGTCGTTACTCAGGCCAAACAGAGTATGCAGGGTCGGTTGCCGCATATCGGCATCTACCAGGATAACCTTGCTTCCGGCCTGAGCGAAGGCAATGGCTAAATTTGCGGAAGTCAGGCTTTTACCTTCCTGCGGCAAGGTGCTGGTGATCACAAAGCTCTTGGCAAAACTCTCCTCCGAACTTTCGGGAGTTCCTTCCGGGGTCTCTATTTCCCGAAGCAGTGAAGTTTTCTCAACCAGACTTGAAAATAAGATGTTAGTGCGCAGAGTGCGATAAGACTCGGAAGCGACCGACTTAAAATCCTTAACCGTAACCAGCAGCGGCGCGAGGCGGCTCAAATCTGGCCTGTTAGTGATTGGGCCGGGTGAATTAGAATCGGCGGCGTAAGCGGTAACTTCAGGATTGCGAAGAGGCCGGATCAGCGGCACCGACCCCAGGCTGGTAATTCCGGTCAGGCTAGTCAAATCTTCGGGAGTACGCACGGTATAGTCCAGGAAATCGAGCAGGACAATGACACCCACTCCTACCACCAGGGCCATCACCCCGGCAAAAATCATATTGCGCACCAACTGATTATTTTCGGGCTGGTGGGGCAGTTTGGCTTCGTCAATCAAAAGAGCCGAATCGCGGTTGCTGGACGGGTCGCGCCGGTCAATTTCCACTAGCGAAGCCAACAGACGGCTCTGGGTATCAATTGCGTCTTTGCGGTCGGTCTGTAGGATAGTCAACTGGTCGGCAGTCTTGAGGTCGGCAGGTTGTTGTTTAAGGGCGTTGATCTGTTCGGTCAGGCTGGCAATTTGAATTTGCAGGTTTTTGATTTCGTCGCGTACCTGTTTGGCCGTATCATTGAACAACTTGCTAGTCTCGGCACTGTCGGCCCGGCCTGGATTAATTCCCTCGGCCAGAAAAAGAGTGGTCACGGTGTTAGCAATTTTTTGAGCGCGAGAAGGGTCAGTCGAAGTGCCGGTGACATAGAAGAAAAGCGTACCGGAACCAAGCTTGGAAGAATACGCGCTTTTTAGTTCCTCCAGACCAATCGGAAAACCTAAACCATCCTGCACCTTTTTAGCAAATTTATCGCTCTTGATAATAACGCTATAGTTATCGGCGATATTATTGATATAGGCATTATTCTGGTTGAGGTAAGGCACCAGATCGCTAGGCACGCTGGGGTTTAGAATAATTGTCGAACTGGTGGAGTAAATAATTTGCTGGTTGTAGGTATAGTAGTAAGTTGCACTCAAGGCCACAATTTCAAGTAGCACAATAATCCAGAACTTTTTGAGTGTGAGTTTAAAGTAGCGAGAGAATTGCAAGGCTTGATCCTTCTTGGTCTTGGTCTTCTTGTTATATTAAATTGAAGTTTACTTTTCCGAGCTAAAACCAGCTTAAATCGGCATATTACTTACAATACCTTAAAAAACTGTAATTTGCAATACGTGGTCTTCCTACTGCCAAAACTTCCAGAAAGGCCGGGCGGTAGCCAGGGGCGGTTGCGGCGGCTCGTAAGGCTGATTTTGTACAATCAGGCCGGGTATTTCAACTGCTAGATGGTGGAAAGTACCGGGGCCGCCCAACTCTTCCAGCCTGGCCCGCGCCGGGCTGAGACCGGGAGCGCGTACTCGCAGGTTGTGGGCATCTGAAGCCAGCAAATGCGCTAGATGGCGGCCCAGAATGCCCTCGGCGGCATTCTGGCAGCGCGTACCAAAGCGTCCGTAAAACGCTCCGGCAGTCACCTGGCTCAAACATCCGAGCCGCACCAGGCGGGCCAGCCAATCGAAATCTTGCTGGACGTAGTTGTAACGTTCCGGGTGGGCAATTATTGGGACGTACCCGGCGTTGCGTAATTCGTACATAGTATATTCGATATTAACCGGGGCAATCTGGGTGTGAAATTCGATCAGCACGTAACGGCTGCCGTTGAGAGTAATTAATTTCCCGCTCCGTAAGTCGGCCAGAACTTCCGGCGTGAGATAGCATTCTACCCCCGGCACGACCTGCAAAGCTCCCAGCCCGTGTTCGTGCAGACGCAGGTTAAAATTTTGGACTAGCTCGGAAGTGTATTTCTGGCTACCCAGGCCGGTAGCTGGATCAGGGTGAGGGGTGGCTATTACCGTTTTTACGCCGTCGGCCAGAGCAAGCCGGGCCATTTCGAGGGCCATTGGCAGGTCTTTGGCTCCATCATCAACACCGGGCAAAATGTGGAAATGGGCGTCCACCAGGGTATTTTCGGAGCTGACTTGGAGTCCGGTCATAGCGGCACGTGTGTCCTGATGTAATTTTACCGTAAATGTTCGTGTAGGTTGCACCATGCAAAACTATGAGCCGATGTTAGCATAGCCCGGCAGGGCTGTCAATGCCGGGCCGGGCTTGTTATTACGCAGGATTTAGCTTACCTGTTACTCACTTGGGCTGATAAACGGGTACCTCATCCATCTGAAAATAGACCGGAATACCCCGCTCTTTAGCGAGGCGTACATCGTTATCGGCCCCTTTAGAGTCTCCTGCCAGGCGCAACACGGCATCGCAACGTTCAATCAACCGTCCCGCCGTAGGATGGAGTATTTCATCGTAGAGCGCATCTCCCACGGTCTGCCCGCCCGCAACCTGCCAGATTGGTAAGGCAACCCATTCACCGATCATCGGTACATGCCCGGCTTTGAAAATAGGCCAGGAAGCCTCCTCTAAATGCTTGAGATTCTCCGCCATTTTTTGGGGATCATCACCTGTTCCGCTCCGATATGGCCCTGCGATTAAAATCAGCATACGATTAGATGTACTGCTCATAGTTTTGTGTCCTCGTTTCTGTGTATAATACATAATTAAATCAATCTTGTCACGATCTTGCACGATTTTTCCGTTCAATAAGAATATATCAACATTATCGTGTAATGTCAAGGTATTTCGTGCAATGAATTTTAGGAGAAATATCGTAAAATGTTAACTAGCCAACGTAAACAACATATTCTCGATGTTTTGAAGCGCGAGGGCCAGGTGATTGCTAAAACACTGAGCCAGGAACTGGGCCTATCAGAAGACACCATTCGCCGCGATCTGCGCGAACTGGCCCAGGAAGGTTTATTGCAACGGGTACACGGCGGGGCTTTGCCGGTTTCGCCCGCCCTCGCTAACTTTGCGGGCCGGGAAGATATTCTTCAAGAGGAAAAAGTGGCTATTGGGAAAGCCGCCGCCCGCCTGATCAAGAACAGGCAGGTCGTCATTCTCGACGGCGGCACAACAGCCGTCCAGGTAGCCCGCCATTTAGATCGAAACTTACAGGCAACAATTGTGACGCACAGCGCACGGACTGCTCTCGAACTCGTAAATCACCCCGAAATCGAGATTGTTCTGATTGGTGGTCGTTTGTTTAAACATTCGATTGTGTCCGTCGGGGCGGCAGCCATCGAGTCGATCAGTCATATTCGGGCTGATGTGTATTTCATGGGTGTCACTGGTATTCATCCAGAAGCCGGACTGAGTACGGGCGATCTGGAAGAGGCTTATGTTAAACTTGCTCTTTCCAGACAGTCGGCGGAGACAATAGTATTGGCATCCCACGAAAAATTAGGAGCCGCCTCACCTTATGTGGTAACATCGCTTAATGATATTAGCGGGTTAATCGTTGAGCAATCGGTTTCGGAAGAAAGTCTGTTTCCTTATAGAGAGTTGGGGTTGAGCATAATCAAAGCCTAGCCTTTGCACACTGCTCCAAAATGATCTGGAGCAGTGCGTTTAGTGATTAGACCTCTTAAAATTCCAGGCGCAAAGTAGCGATGCGTTTGGCGGGTAGCGCAAAAGTCAGGTTGCCCTCGGCATCCGGGGTTAACTCTTCGAGGGTAGTATCCTCGGCCAGATTAACCAGAGAAGCGCGGGCCGGTAGGCGGTAAAGCTTGACCCGCGCTTGCGGAATGTCGCGGGTGGCCGGGTTCCACAACCGCACGACCACCGCACGCCCGTCCTCACTCGGCTTGACCGTACTAAGGGCAATCGCACGCGGCTGAATTTCCAGGAAACTGCCTTCGACCGGCAAAGTTGCGACCGGGCCAGATTGCACCGCCGCCGTCACGCCGCTTAGCGGGTGGTTGAAAGCGTGGGCTTGCTGCTGCACTGCGGCTTGCAGCCAACTCCCCCGGTGCGGCATCACGGCGTAGCGGAAGGTGTGCCGACCTCGCAACTGTGCGCCCGGCGTTGCCAGGCCCGGCCCAGCGTGATCCCGGCGGGTCGAAAGATCGCTGCGAGAAAGCCAACCGACGCAACGCAAAAGCGTCAGGGCAATCTTAGAACCACTCGTTTCGTCGGCAGGTATAATCTCGTACTCTGGCAAACCCTGGTTCATCACGCTCAGCCCAAGCTTTTGGGCCGGATCGAAGATCGAAACGAAAGTTTTGTGGGGTGCAGTCGGCACCGGGTCTTCGCGCCAGTTCTTGTCGTAAGGAGGCAACTCGGTGGAGCGTTCCACCACGTCGAAAGCTCCTTCGGACTGGCTGCTAGTAACGGCAAAAGGAGCCGGGAACACCACCTGAAGCCGGTGATCCTCGACCTCATTAAAAAAGGTCGTCTCGAAGTCAATTCGCCGCTGTCCCGGCACGAGCCGAACTTTCACCGTCAAAGGGCAAATCGTTTTATAACTACCCCGGCTTTGACGGTCTTCGCTCAGGCTGTAAGGCAGTTCCAGGGCGGCTTGCATCTCAATCGAGCTTTCGAGGCTGCTGCGCCGCACCTGGATTGAAGGCGCGGCGAACAGCTTTTCCACCACCGTATCGTGGACCGCCGGAGCATAGTTATAGGTGTCCCCGGCATCCGCGCCATCCCGGAACCCGTTCAAACCGGCAAAAGTAACTCCGCTTTCCTTATCCACTGCCGTAAACAAACCTGTTTTAGGGTCTACATTCAAGGTGTAGAATTCGTTTTCGATAGCTTCCGGCTCCTCGACCGTTTCGGTGGGCCAGAGGGGTTCTTCGACTTTGCGCGGGCGCATAAAGAAAGTTTTGTAGCCCTGGGCCGGAACATCCTTTGCCAGGAATTCCAGCCGCGCCCCGGTCTGGCGGTAGACCGACAGGCGGAAACTCTTGATTTTACCCTCGGTGATATAAGTTTGTAGTTCGGTGCGCGTCCGAGCCATCAAAGCTGGGTCGGTCGGAATGGCTGAACCGTGGATGGCCAGGATTTTCACATCCATCACGTTTGGTTGGGCACTGTGTTCAAATTCAATCTTGGACATCGTGTAATCCATGATCCGGCCTTCGTCTCCGGCCTGCGCCAGCGAGCCTTCGAGGGCGGAAGCCGGAATATCCATGTTGAAAAGCATCTCCAGTTCGGTCTGGGCCAGACGGTGCGGCAAGATAGTTCCGGCAGCGTCGGTCACGACTACATCGGTTAACCCGTCGGGGGCCGAAATAGAAAGCCCGGCCAGTTCGGTGCGGCGGAATGGCACCGGGTTCGAGATCACCAGAGGTAAGGCGGTAGCACCCTGAGCCGAGGTATCAATCGCCCCCGCCAGCGTACCCCAGCCTTCCCGAATCAGTTCGTGCGCGATTTGCTCGGCCCAATCGTAGCGGGTTTCCATCTCGTCGTGTACTTGATCAATACTGCACCCGCAGATGCTATCGTGGGGCTGGTTTTGCAAAAGGTACTTCCAGGCGGTAGCGTAGAGTGCGCGTAAGGAAGCTGGATCGAAACTTTGAGTCGGGCTACCGGCCAGACTACTGGCCCAGGCCAGGGCTGCGCCCGCTTCCCGCTCTAGCAACCGCTCGACCTGGGCGTTGCGCTGCTTGATCGGCATACGGCTGCTCAACACGCCTGGCAGAAGGTGGGCCAGGCTGCTATCGCGGAACTCGCCGACGTGCCGGGGCGTGCCGGGGTCTTGCCAGACCCCACTCTGGCGGGCCAGTTCGAGATACATCGGCAGAGTGCCGTGGACAAACTCGTAAGGCTGACCGCTCTCGCGGACGGCGGATTGCACTTCGTGCAAGATAGTCGGAAAATCGGCCTTTGGTTCTACGTGGTCGTTACCGTTCATCAGCAGGACGGCTCCACTTTTAGCTCTTTCAATCAAAATTTTTTGAAGGTCGGGTAGTTGGGCCAGGGCCGCTTTGGAGCCGCTATTCCAGGCCAGGGCGGTGCTGTAACCGCCAATGTTGGCACTGCCGGGCAAGTGTACTCCATCTACGCTCGTACCGTCCGGGGCCAGCCAGACAAACTCGACCTGACCAATTTCCGGGCCGACTCCTCGCCAGAAAACCGCGCTATCAATGCCAAAACCGCGCAAAATCTGGGGCATTTGTCCAATGTGGCCGAACGGATCAGGAATATAACCAACCGGCATGACCGGGCCGAACTCGGCGGCGGTCTGCCGACCGCGCAGAAGATTTTGAATGTGGGCTTCACCGCTAACCAGAAACTGGTCGGCCAGGATGTACCAGGGGCCGATCAACAGCCGACCTGCTTCTATCTGCCGTTTGAGATCGGCCCGGCGTTCCGGCCTGATTTCAAGGTAATCTTCCAGTATAATTGTCTGGCCGTCCAACATAAAAAAGGCGTACCCAGGCTCGTTATCCAGAATGTTCAGGAGCCGATCTATCAGGCGCACCAGCTTGAAACGGTATTGCTGGAAGGTTAAATACCACTCCCGATCCCAGTGGGTGTGCGAAACCAGCACCAGGGTTTTAGAGGTTCGGCTGGTTTGGCCCGCCCCGGATGGCGGCATAGAAGTCATGCTCATGTTACAATCGCTTTCTTCTCATCTCTTCATCTAATCTATAATCTAATAATCTGATGCAGATATAATTATTGCAACTACTGGAGGTCGGCCAGGATGTTAGCCCTTAGCTAAAAAAGGGCTGAAGTCAATAAAGCTGATTATACACTATCGGGCCGCTTTGCGCGGGTGGCTTTCACTACACACTCAGGGGAAGAAGTTGCCCAAAATAGCCAAAATAAGGCTGAAAAGAACTGGACATAATATGTTATAATAGCCCCAAGTTACATGATATGTTAAGTTGATTGACCTTGAATACTGTTTGCCTGCCTTAAAGCTGCCGGGCCGGGCAAAACCTTGTAAACGCCAGGTGACGGCCAACAGGAGTGCTATTTATGAGTACGGGAAACGCCAGCGATGAAGTAAGCGCCCTTTTGGTGCAAGGCTTCAAAGCCGCCAAAGAAAATCATCGAGACGAAGCCTACAACATCTTTTGTGATGTTGTGCGGCGCGACCCCAACAACGAACTTGGCTGGCTCTACCGCGCCGCGACAACCGATGATCTATCCGAAGCTTACGTATGTTTGCAGCGCGTTTTGAGCCTCAACCCGGATAACGAGAAAGCTCAGCGCGGCATCGAGCGCATCCAGGCTCGTCTCAACAGCGAAGACGACTCCTCTGGCGGCGGCGCACGCGTTTATGGTGCGCCAATTCAAGCTGACACCAGTCCCCGGCTGGGCGAAGATAACGTGGTTTCAGGCTTTAGCTCTCGCCCAAATCCGCCTTCGTTCAATCAGGATACCGTCCCCACGGGCGGACGCGGTATTTACGATGCACCACCCCAGGAAGCCGATACTCGCAGTTTTTCGTTCGATCAGCCCCAATCTTTCACCCAGGGCAACGTACCGGACGATTTCACCAATCAGGGAGCTTACCGGCCTGATTTTAACGCTTCTTCGCCCTTCCAGGGCCAGGGCCGCGACGACCAGCAAACTAACAACTTTAACCCCACCCCTTACCGCGATACCCCTCCGCCGGAAGATTATTCGGGCTATTACGGCCAGAACGACGGCAGCGATACTCTGGTGGACGAACCGATCCAGCCCAGCGGCCCAAACCGCAACCGCGTTCGCAGTGGCCGGACGGCCCCGGCCAGTGAGCCAACCGATGGCAACCGCCGTGGCCGCAAGGCCGGCGCGGGCCTTGCACCTGTTTTTAACGGGATGGCCGGAGTACGCAACCGAAGCCGGGCCGCACTTGGGACCGAGACTGCTACCGGGTTGGATCAGGTTGGCCGCGAACGCGCCCGCCGCGTGCAGATGCGCTTGCTTATCATAGGCATAGTATTGTTCCTGATTGCAATTGTTGTGTTGATTTTGCTCTTGCCTAACCTGAATAAGAATAACGCCACCCAAAACGGCGACCAGGTGGCCGCCAGCGCGACCCAGACCGCTTCCAGTGCGACCGGCCCGACTTCCTCCTCCGGCCTGACGGTCGGTAGTGTTTCAGTCGGGTCGCCCGTGAGCGGCAGCCCTGGTGCAGTGATTTCGGCTCCGGTGGTAGGTGGCGTTACGAGCGGCACCGGCGCAGGCCAGACCA
>JBBRBE010000030.1:0-44108 GCA_038206175.1 Chloroflexia bacterium | reverse complement strand
GTGGAAACCCTGGCTTGCACCGGGGGACGGGTGAGCGAACTAACCGGGCTAACGCGAGGAGACCTCGATAATACCAACCGACGAGCGAGGGTGCTAGGCAAGGGCGGCAAAGAACGCTGGGTTTACTTCAGCCAGGGTATGGGTTATGAGGGGAAATTAACATTTGGTAGGCATGTACTCGCCCCCCCCAAATGCACCCACTTCTTCATGGGGCTGACCGGCTCTTTTAAGAATTTGCGAGGCCGAAAGTAGTAGCGTTGCCCATCGAAATCGAAAGCCTTTCAAAAGCGGGCGTTTACCATTTGTTAATTACGGTTGTCAAATGGTTCATCCGCGGTAAGTGTTCAGACTTGGGGTGAAGGAGTTTGGTAGCCAAGTAACTTACGACACTCCGCTAACGGTTCTAAACCTTTGGCAACCCAGCTTTGGAATAGGCTGCTCAAACTCATACATCATAAGTTGACGCAGCGCACCAGCCCATTTTTTGACCGCTTGGTCCTCTGGGTACATTTCTTTGAGCTTGAGCTTATGTAAATCCCGCAACAAATGGACCCAGCACCTTTAATGCTTGCCAGGGTAAATATTGTAACCCCCCTACAAATCACTGCTCAGATGACCCTCGAACTCACTGCCTAACAAGTTCTTGATCACCCGGCTCTCCCGGCTCTTTTCGTACTCCACAATTTGTGGAGACCTTGCCAGCTCAAAGATTAAGGTATTGCTAAGTTTTGCTCACTGAGCTTGACGGAACCAAAATGGCCCTGGCTTTTCCCAGGGCCGGGAAGGGCTATCTACCCGTTCGCTACCGGGTAAATAAGTGTACAATCACCCAGGCTTAAATAAGTAGGTTGTAAATGTATGAAATAAATCATTGACAAGCAGCAGACTAAATGTTAACATCAAGACCGTCTAAGGCAGTGGCGACTGCCCAACCTGGAATACAGCCTCGAATAATAAATACAGCTTCGACTTCGACTAAAGAGGCTACCTCTCATGCAAAAGCCAGGTTCACCTCATCTTCACTTGTAATCTGGCAATCTGTTGGATAAGGTTAGTTAGCTTAATCTCAAGTAAACTAAATACGGGAAAATAACGGCAAATATGGCATCAGACGAAACACTACTGGCGAGTCTTCCCTTTTTTTCACAAATGCAGCCGGATGAATTGCACGAACTTTTCACCCGCCTCAAACGCCGCACTTACCGTCCCAGTGAAACTATTTTCCATAAAGACGACGCCGGTACAACTATGTATATCATCAGCGAAGGTACAGTTAAGATTAGCGTACCAAGCGAAGTCGGCAGTGAAATGATCCTCTCCATTTTAGGCAGTGGAGATTTTTTTGGCGAGCTATCGCTTTTCGACGGCAAGCCCCGCTCGGCAACGGTTACAAGTTCGGGGCCAACCGAAGTTTTTGTGCTGCACCGGGACGATTTTATTGATTTTGTAGCCAAACATCCTCGCGTCTCGCTTAACATTATCGAAGCTCTTAGCACCCGCATTCGCCGCACCGATAATCTGGTGGAAGATGTAGTTTTCCTGGATATTCCAGCCCGGCTTGCCAAGAAATTGCTTGAACTTAGCCGAACCCACGGCAAAAAGCTGCCAGACGGCGGAGTAGAGATCGAGTTGCGCCTGACCCAGCAAGACATCGCCAATATGCTTGGCACTACCCGCGAGAGTGTCAACCGGCAACTGGTGGCTTTTCAGGAACGCAAGTTCATCAATATTGACCGCCAGCGCATCACCGTCCTGAAACCTACGGAACTGGAAAAGCGTATTTATTAACCCGTTCCTATCCCAGGACCGGCAAAAACCAGGAGCCAGGAAGCTAGATGCTATCCACTCCTGGTTTTTTGTCTGGGTTTAAACTGTTCAGTTACCGAACTTGAAAAGGTCGCCCGGACGCACACCAACGCGGGCAAAATAACCTTTGGATACTTCCAGGGCGTAAAGGTAATCCGTATTGGGTATGTGGGTTGTCTCGGAAAAAGACTCCATATCCTGAATGTCCACGATCTTTCCGCTTGCGTCAATAAAGGCTATCGAAAGAGCCAGGGGCGTATCTTTCATCCAGAAACCAACCCGCCCGACCTGCTCGAAAACAAAGAGCATCCCCGTATTGTCGGGCAGGGACGTGCGCCCCATCAGGCCGGTGCCTTGTTCCTGGGCGGTGCGGGCCAGTTCGACCGTCATTACTAGCGGCGGGCCATTAGTCCGGCTGATCGTCGCGGTCGAGGTAGCCAGGCGAGCCTGACCTGAAGTGACAGGAGGTATCGGCGTCGGTGCAAGGGCGGCTACGGTCGGGACAGAGGCCGCCGGAGCCTGCGTAGAGCGCGAAACTGGCCCGACCGTAGCCGCAACTGTGGAAGCGGCTACCCCGCTAGTTGAAAAAGGCCGCCCGGCGGTAGTAGCAGTCGCCTCACCACAGGACGCGCATAATAGACTGACGGCCAGGGCTAGCCCGATTAACACAGGCCAGCCCATTTTCTTCGAGTTTGTCACACCATACTCCACTTATAAATAAACAAAATGCCTTCTGGAAGCAAAAGCTTCTCCCTGGTCTAGTCCTCGGCTGCCTGGATTGGGTGAGGCAAAGGCAGCAGGACGCGGTTGTTTTGCACGAACTCCCAGAACCGCTCCGGGCCGGGGGTGCGTTCCAGTCCTGGCGCAAGCAATCGCACTAGGTGCATTTCACGCTTGAAATCTACCGACGGCGCAGTGCGCCGTTCGGTCGGGCGCAAGAAAGCCTGGCCCAACCGCCCGGCCTCGACAAAACGTTGCACCACAAAGGTACTGGCCAGGCCCACTCCCAGACCGGCTTCCGCCGCCAGCACCACTCCTTCGACACTATCGAGTTCTGCCACTACTTGCAAATCCAACAAACTCAAACTGACGCTGCGTAAGGCGGCTTCGATTACCCGCCGCGTTTCAGAGCCGGCCGCTCTTAGAAGGAAAGGCTGATCCTTGAGCCGCTTTACCTCGATTTGCTGGCCTTGCCAGGGATGACCCGGTGGCAAAGCCAGCACCAGTTCGTCGGTATAAAGTAAGTGGCTTTCCAGACTTTTCTGGCGGGGTGGGCTGCTCAGGAGTGCAAAGTGACCTTCCCGGCTTAATAGCATATCGAGGGCGGTTTCTTCCCGCTCGCCTGTTAACAGGAAACGCACGCCGCCGTAAAGCTGGTGAAACTCGGCGATCAGGCGCGGCAAAAGATAAAGAGCCGAAGCCGTATTTTTACCGTAAATAATCTTGACTTTACCATACACTTCACCCAGGTCCGCCTTGAATGTTTCTTCCAGATGCTCAGCCTGTTGCACCAGAGGCCGGGCGATTTCCAGTAACCGCTGTCCGGCAACGGTCAATTCGATGTGGGGGCCGTTGCGGGTGAACAGCTTGACTTTGTAGGCATCTTCCAGCGAACGAATATGCTGGCTAACGGCAGGCTGGGTCAGGCTGTAGTGGTCTGCCGCCGCCGAGAAACTGCCTCGGTCGTGTGCGGCCACGAAAAGTTGAAGCTGAAAAAGATTAACCATGCTGGCTCCAGCTATAAGGTGGGCGTATCGAAACCCATCGCCCTGAATTTCTCAAGCGGGTATTTACGACGGTTTTTCGCCATTGTGCGGACGAAACAATCTTCGACGCTCACATTATAAGCTTCGGCCAGTTTGAGGACGTGGCACAGCACGTCGCCAAGCTCGATCTGAAATTCGTCCATCTGCAAAACGCGCTCGTCCCGCAGTTCTTGCACTTCGGCCCGGCGGCTTTCCAGGTGCGTGATCACGCGGGCCAGTTCGCCCAACTCCTCCATCATGTGAATCGTGGTGTAATAGCGGCCTTCGGTGTTGGCCGGATACCAGCCTCGCTCGTCCAGAAATTGCCGCAGATCGGCCTGGGCCGCCGCGATAGTGATCGGCTGCGCCAGGGTTGTCTTTTCTTCCTCCATATACCTCCCATTGGTTCCATTTGTTCCTTGTAATTAATCAATCTTGAACAGGCGAAGGACATTCGCGCCGGTTTGCCGGGCGACCTCATCATAGCTGATCCCTTTGAGGTCGGCAATTCGTTGAGCTACCAGTCGGACGTAGGCCGGTTCGTTGCGCTTGCCCCGGTAGGGGTGCGGCGTTAGAAAAGGGCAGTCGGTTTCGACCAGCAAGCGGTCGAGTGGTACAGCACGAGCAACCTCGTGGCGGTCGAAAGCTTTGGCGAACGTGACCGGCCCGGCCAGCGAAATAAAAACCTCCGACCCCAGAGCCAGGCACTCCTCGGCCTCGGCTACTGTTCCGCTAAAGCAGTGCATCATAACCGGCATGTCGCGTCCGAGTTCTTGCATTATAGCCAGCAGATCGGTCATAGCGTCCCGACAATGGATCACCAGAGGCAGTCCCAGGCGGCGGGCCAGACCGATTTGTTCCTTAAAGTAAACCTGCTGGACATCCGGCGGCACATCGTCGTGGTAATAGTCCAGACCCGTCTCGCCCAGCCCTACAATCAAAGCGCGGTTGGCTTCCACCAGGCTTTCGAGCCGGACGAGGGCCGCATGAGGATCACCCGACCGCAAAATGTCGGTGGGGTGCAAACCCAAAGCCAGATAAATAAAACCAGGATACTGGCGGGCCAGCGCAAGCGAGCTTTCCCAGCGGGGCGCGTCCAATCCGACATTGATGATCCGCTCGACCCCGGTGGCTCTCGCCCGCTCAAGGACCGCCAGGCGGTCGTCGGTGTAGGCTTCGATGTCGAGGTGTGCGTGAGCGTCAATAAGCATAAAACTAACTCCTCCTGGCGGGTTGATTATCTTTCGCGGTAAAGCTTTTCGTGTTCGATGTAATCGGCCACCTCGTCCGGCACAAGGTAGCGTACCGGCGCACCCCCGGCAATCCTGGCCCGCAGTTCCTGCGAAGCGATCTGCAAGAGCGGGACGTGCAAAGTCAACATCCGCTCTTGCAAATTAATCTGGGACAGTCCGGCCCGCAACTTATCGAGCGGCAACTCGTAGCCGGGCCGGTCGGCTACCACCAGGCGGGCCAGGCTCAGCACTTTTTCGGGTTGGTGCCAGCTAAGCAGGTCGGCGGCGGCGTCGGCCCCCGTAATAAAAAAGAATTCCACCGCTGGGCCGTAAGTCACCGCCAGGGCCGCCAGGGTATCGGCGGTATAAGAAAGCCCCTGACGTTCAAGTTCGATGGGCGATACCTCGAAGAACGGGTTGTCCGCGATTGCCAGTCGCACCATTTCCAGCCGACAACGGGCCGGGGTTACGCTCTGGCGTTGCTTGTGGGGCGGGTCGCCCGCCGGGATGAACAGGATGCGGGCGAGACCTAACTGCCATAGAGCTTCCTGAGCAATCAAAAGATGTCCGTTATGAATAGGGTCGAAGGTGCCGCCCATAATTCCCAGTTTCATCGGGCTATTTCACTCATCTTTCTTTATCGCCATTGGCAAGCTGATCTTGGCTACTTCCTTTTTCCTCAAGGGCAGTGTATTATAGACCGCGTTGGAGGGCTAGCTATATTATTATTATATGGTAGACGGTAGACAAGAAGTTTTCTTGCCTCGCTTTGTACAGTTTACCACTTGCGGCTGGGCAGTGCGATCTTAACTGCCGCATCGGGTGAAGGCTCGCTCTAAAACTTTGAGGCTTTCGATAGCGTTAAGCTTGAGAGAAGACCTACACTTATTTCCCAAAACTTGCCAGGATATGCTATAATGGTTGTGACGTTTAGAACTTTCTAAACGTGCCAAATATAGCTAATCATACCTACCATGCATCGAATAAACGATTAGCCTGAATATTTTGTAGCATGGGTATTTGACGGACAGGGAGTGGGGAATTACAATGAGCTATCTGCGCTCGAATTTGGCCCCACGCCGGTAGTAATAGGAGTGGTTGGCCGATCTATCCGGTTTTAGAGCCTGGTAATGGTTAGATGAGTGCCCTTAACCCTGAACTGGTTAGGGTATGCTCGAAAATTTCCCTTTATTGGGGCAGGAATGCGGCGCGCTCTGGTGCCTATTATTAAGAAGGTGGAGATAGTTACATGGCTGGGTTGCTTAGCAGCATCACAGAACCTGGAGAAGTACGCAAGCTGAGTCTGGAGCAATTGAAAGAACTGGCCGTTGAAATGCGCCAGGCGATTGCCGAACCAGTTTTCAAGACAGGCGGACACTTCGCCAGCAATCTGGGAACGGTCGAATTGACCATTGCCTTGCATTACGTTTTTAATAGCCCGGTTGACAAACTGGTCTGGGATGTCGGCCACCAAGCTTACCCGCACAAGCTTTTAACCGGTCGCTACGACCGCTTCAACACGATCCGCCAGTATGACGGTTTGTGTGGCTTTTTGGAGCGCAGCGAAAGCGTTCACGATGTTTTCGGGGCAGGCCACGCCAGCACTTCGATTTCGGCGGGCCTGGGTATTGCGGCGGCCCGCGACATTAAGGGCGAAGATTTTAACGTCGTTTCGATCATCGGCGATGGCGCGCTTACGGGCGGAATGGCCCTGGAAGCCCTCAACAACGCCGGAAATCTCAAGACTCCTTTTATTGTCGTCCTTAACGACAACGAGATGAGTATCTCGAAAAACGTTGGCGGAATTTCCAAGTATCTCGACCGGGTACGAGCCGACAAACGCTACCTGCGGGCTAAGGACGAAGTAGAAAACGCGATGGGCAAGCTTCCTCTTCTGGGCGGCGAAATGCTATCGCTGGCAAAGCGGGTCAAGAAAAGCGTCAAAGGGATGGTCGTCCCCAGCACGATCTGGGAAGAACTAGGCTTTGTGGGCCTGGGGCCGGTAGACGGTCACGACATCGCCCAGCTAATCGAAACCTTTGAACTGGCGAAGAAAACCCGCCTGCCGGTCTTTATCCACGCCATTACGGTCAAGGGCAAGGGTTACGCCGAAGCCGAAGTAGACGTGCAAAGCCGGATTGATTACCACTTTCCAAAACTGCCCAGCACAGCCAAGAAACCGCCGACCTACTCGAAAGTATTTTCTTCGACCCTCTGCCGCCTGGCTGAAACAGACAAAAAGATCGTAGCGGTTTCGGCGGCCATGCGCGAAGGTACCGACCTGGTGAAATTCGCCCAGCAATTCCCGGATCGTTTCTTCGATGTTGGCATTGCCGAACAGCACGCCGTTACTTTTGCGGCAGGTATGGCAACCGAAGGGCTTAAGCCCGTCGCGGCAATCTACAGCACCTTCTTGCAAAGAGCTTACGACCAGATTCTACACGATGTCTGTCTGCAAAACCTACCCGTCATCTTTGCGATGGATCGGGCCGGAATCGTAGGTGAGGACGGCAAGACCCATCAAGGCTTGTTCGATATTTCCTACCTGCGCCCGATCCCAAACATCGTGGTGATGGCTCCCAAAGACGAGAACGAGTTGCAGCACATGGTCTACACGGCAGTGCAGTACGGCCAGGGGCCGATTGCCTTCCGCTTCCCGCGTGGCGATGGCTACGGCGTCGAAATGGACAGCGAACTCAAAATTCTGCCGATTGGCAAAGGCGAAACCTTGCGCGAGGGCAGCGATATGTGCCTGGTGGCTTACGGCAGCGAAGTTTATCCGGCCCTCCAGACCGCCGAACGGCTGGCCGAGCGTGGTATCGAAGCGGCAGTTATAAATGCGCGTTTCGTTAAACCGCTCGACGAGGAACTGCTGCTTGAAGCGGCCCGAAAGTACCACCGGATCGTTACGGTCGAGGAAAACGTCCTGGCGGGCGGCTTTGGCTCGGCGGTGATGGAACTGTACGAGCAAAAGGGTCTGAACGAAGTCGAGGTTCACCGGGTGGGTATCGGCGATCACTTTGTGACACACGGCTTGCCCAGCGTGATCCGCCAGAAAGAAGGAATGCTGAGTGACGGCATCCTGGCTCAGATCGAGGGCTGGTTCCCCGAACTGACCCTGACTCGGACAGGAACGAAAGCCGTCCGCGCCAGCTAAGCAAACCAGGTTTTTAGAGGATGCACAGGATTTACAGGACGTTATTCGTAGCCTGTAAACCTGTGCATTTTTCTTACGTTAAAAGTTTAGGTAAGTAATTCGTGATCCGACGGCTCACCCCTAAAAGTGAAATCGAAAGCAGAAAGAAAAGTCATGCGCGTCCCAACAGATAAAAGTGAGCAAACCGAAGCCAGGCAGACCAGCGAACGCAAGGTTGAGCATTTGCGAATTTGCCTGAATGAGGATGTGCAAGCCAAAGGTATAACCGTTGGGCTGGAAGATTACCGTTTTGTGCATCAGGCTTTGCCAGAAATTGACCTGGCCGAAATTGATTTAACTGACCGAATTTTTGGACGGAGGGTCAAAGCTCCGCTCTTGATCAGTTCGATGACGGGCGGGGCCGAGTGGTCGGCCCGGATCAACCGCAACCTGGCTCTGGCCGCCCAGGAGTGGGGTATCGGAATGGGAGTTGGGTCGCAACGGGCGGCGGTTGAGAACCCCGACCTGACCTATAGCTATGCCGTGCGCCAGTATGCCCCGGATATTCCGCTTTTCGCCAACCTGGGAGCGGTGCAACTTAACTACGGCTATGGCGTCGAACAATGTCGTCGGGCAGTGGAGATGCTGCGGGCGGACGCCCTGATTTTGCACCTGAATGTGCTGCAAGAGGCCGTCCAACCCAGTGGTAATACTAATTTCAAGGGGTTGCTGGGCAAAATCGAGGAAGTCTGCCGCGAGCTAGGGCGTGACGGCGTGCCGGTCATTGCCAAAGAAGTCGGCAACGGCATTTCCTACGAGGTGGCAATGCGGTTGCGGGCGGCAGGAGTACGCGGCCTGGACGTAGGCGGCAGCGGCGGGACGAGTTGGAGCCAGGTCGAAAGCTTCCGGGCCACCAGGCCGGTCGAGCAAGGGGCGGCGACGGCTTTTGCCGGGTGGGGTATTTCCACCGCGCAGTCGGTACAGTGGGCGCGGCAGGCCGACCCGGATTGGCTGGTGATCGGAAGCGGCGGCATCCGAAGCGGAGTAGATGCGGCCAAAGCGATTGCGCTGGGTGCAGATGCGGCAGCCCTGGCTCTGCCCTTTCTCAAGGCCGCCGAGGATTCCGCCGAAGCCGTCGGCGCCGTAATCGAGCAATTAATTCGGGAACTTCGCATCGCTATGTTTTGCATTGGAGCCGAGGACGTGCAGGCTCTGCAAACGACACCCTACCTCGTAAGAATTTAGCAGGGGAATGCAAAGTAGCGGTGGTTTTAGGTTTCACCCCTGCTTTTGTTATGTTGTCGCTTGACGCGCTGTTCGGTCAGTTCTATACTTTAAATATTCGCTGAGCCTTGACGATGAAGTTAGGCCGAGCCAGAGCAAGCCAGAAATTTCGTTAGCTGTTCAGAAAAATTTTATATCAATCAACAATCTCTTTTCGCCGGGTATACCGCCCTGGTTCTTAGGGGGCGCGGCCTTAAAGGAATCTTATCAGATGTTAAAAATCTCGCGCTATCTTGCATTGCTCCTGCTTGGAGCTATTTTAGGTTTGGGTATTTTGGGAATAATCGGTGGCTCGTCCGGCGCGAAAACCGGGCCGGTAGTAACGAACGGCGGGCCTATCGCAAGGTCAGGCTCCGCCAAAGATAACGCAACGCCAACCGCTCAGCCCGGCCCACGCTCGGCCCAGATCGCCGCGCCACCGACGGCAAAACTAACTGCTCCGGCCAGCCTCGGCACCGAATATATTGCTCTGGGTGACTCGGTGGCTTACGGGGTGGGCGCACCTAATCCAACCGAGGGCGGTTATGCGGGCCTTTTTTATGCTAATTATCTCAAACGTATCCAGCCCGACCTCTTGACCTATCGCAACCTGGCCGTACCGGGCGAAACCAGTGCCACCTTCCTGAATCCGACCAAAGGTAAGAGCCAGATGCAACGCGCTCTGGACGAGTTAGGGGCGGCGCAGGAGGCCGGGCGACGGGTTAGCCCTCTCAGCCTGACTATCGGCGGCAACGATATGCTAAACCTGCGCGGCAAGCCGAACGCCGACCGCGAAACAGGCCTGGCCCGCTTCGAGGCTAATCTAAATCGGATTTTGGACGAATTAAAGGCTAAAGTAGCCAATACCGACTTACTTTTAACGACTTATTACAACCCTTACGCCTACCAGACCGGCGGTGAAGATGCCGAAAGTGCCTGGGTGCAACGCTTCAATGACACCATCCGCAAGGTCGGCCTGGCGCACAGAGCGCGTATCGCCGATTTCTTCGGGCCGTTGGTCGGCCACGAACGCGACGACACCTGGATCGGCGTGGGCGACGTTCACCCAAAACCAGCGGGACATGCTATTATGGCCCAGGCTCTGTGGAAAGCGACCGGCTATGACGGTCAATCGCCCGCGCTGGCACTGACTTATTCGCCACTTGGCCCGGATGGACAGGTGAGTAGCAGTGGGCGGCTGATTTTCAAAGTCAGCGCACAGGACGAATGGGCCGCGACGGTTTTCAAGGTCGCCGGTAGTGACCCTGAAAACGCCGGAGCGGGAAGCATCAGCACTGCCTGGGCGCGAATTGACGACGGCACTAAAAGTAGCCTTACCAGCGTGCCGCCGCGCTTTAGCCAGAGCGGGCCAGGAGCGCAGGAATACAGTTTTGTGGTGGATGCGGGAGCGTTGGCTATCGGGCGGCACACGGTGCGCTTCGAGGCCAGCGACGCGGCGGGAAACGTTGGGTCGGTCGAATTAAATTTCGAGATAACTTAAAAGGCGAGAGAAAAATAAAATATGGGTAGTTGGTTGGAGTACGTAATTCTGATTTTGCTGGTGCTTTTCAATGCCTTCTTTGCCGCCAGCGAACTGGCAATAGTTTCGGCCCGCAAAACGCGCATACGCCAACTGGCCGAGGACGGTAGCCGCCGGGCGCGGTCGGTTTTGCGGCTTAGCGACAATCCGGGCCGCTTTCTGGCGACGATCCAGCTTGGCGTCACTCTGACCGGCTTCTTTGCTTCAGCTTTTGGAGCCGTCAGCCTCGTAAGCGGCGTAGAAAGCACGTTGAAAGAGGTAAGTTTCCTGGCTCCCTTCGCCAGCACCCTGGCTTTTGTGGTCGTAACGGTCGTGATTGCTTTCTTCACCTTGATCTTTGGCGAACTGGTGCCTAAAACTCTGGCGGTCGAAGCCGCCGAAAGTATTGCCCTGACCGTGGCGCGGCCTATCGAATGGGTCGCCCGAATTGCCGCCCCCTTCGTCGCCTTCCTGACGGCCACTACCAATCTGGTGGTGCGCTTGCTGGGAGGCAAGCGCAAATCCTCCACTCCCACCGTCACCCAGGAAGAAGTCGTTTCGATGGTGACTGCCGGGCAGGAAGAAGGAGTATTCGAGGCTCAGCAAGAAGAAATGATCCGCAGCGTTTTCGATTTTAGCGAAAAGCGCGTGCGCGAAGTAATGATCCCACGCCCGGATATGGTGCTACTCGACAGTGCGATGCGCCTGAGCGAGGCCGGAGTCATTATGATCGAGAATGATTACTCGCGTTACCCGGTCTACACCAAAACGCGGGAAAATATTACCGGGGTGGTTTTTGCCAAAGATGTGCTACGATCTTATGTGATGGGCCAAACGAGTCTGAATATCGCCGAACTAACCCGTCCGCCTCTTTTTGTGCCGGAATCAAAACAGGTTTCCGAACTTTTCACCGAATTACAAAATAGCCGCACCCATATTGCGATAGTGATTGACGAGTATGGTAGCGTGGCGGGCCTGGTGACTCTGGAAGATTTGCTGGAAGAAATCGTGGGCGAAATCCAGGACGAGTTCGATCACGAAGAGAGCCTGTTAACCCCGGTAGCCGAGAACGAATATGTCGTCAGCGGTCGCGCTTCGCTCAACGAGATCAACGACGAGTTAGACCTGGAACTTGGCAAAGAAGCCAACGGCGAACGGCTGGACGTGGATACCCTGGCCGGACTGGTGCTGGCCGCCCTCAAACATATTCCCGAAGTGGGCGAAGGAGCGCGGATTGAAATACCGCAGCCCGAAAATGACGAAGAAGAAGCGCAATATCGCCTGGAACAGGGTCAGGAGCAAAGAACTTTGCCGCAGGCCGTCCTGCTGACCGTCCTGGAAATGGATGGACTGCGGATCAGCCAGGTGCGGCTCAAGCTTGAATACGCTTCCGACCTGCTGCCGACTTCCCCAACCGACCCGGCCTCACCCGACCCTGACAAAACTTGAGGCAAAACACGGGCTTATTTGCTATAATACCGGCAGCTTGTTTTTGAGATGGGATAAGATGGCGAGAGGCTGACCGCCCACGCCACTCTCTTTTTAACCGGGTAAGGGTAGAGATTACAGGATAAAAGTTACATTGAACGAAGACCTCATTGAGCAGTTGCGCGAGATGGGCCTGACGGCCAACGAAGCTAAAATTTACATCAATATGCTCGGTCGGCCCCTGTTCAAGGCGGCAGAAATCGCCCAGGTTGCCGAAGTGCCACGGCCCAAAGTTTACGAAGCACTCAGCAACCTTCTGGCGAAAGGGTTCTGCTTCCCGGTGGCCGGGTCGGTCGCGCAGTACAGCGCAGTTGCGCCGGAGGAAGCCCTGCCGAATTACCAACGCCGGATGGAGCATGAGCTAGAACGCAATATGCACGAACGACGGCAGCAGGTCGGCAAACTGGTGGAACAACTGGAGCCGTTGCATCAGGCCGGACGGAGCGAGACGGGTCTCCTGCGCTATATTGACATCCTGAGCGACCGAGGGCGGGTAACTCAGGTGGCAAACGACTTGCTGGCCGGAGCGCGGCACTCTATTTTGATTTTTGAAAAAGAACCTTACGCCCAGGACGTGCGGACGCTCAATTCCTACGAAATTGCCGCCAGCCGTCGCGGGGTAGCGGTGCATTGCATCTTCGAGGCCAGCGTGCGCCAGTTGGCGAACCGGGCCACCGCGCTGCAAGAAGCCGGGGCCAGCGTCCGAATTGCGCCCACTCTGCCCATGAAGTTGATTGTCACGGACGAGCGGGCGGCTATCTGTGCCTTGCGCGATCCTATTACCGGGCAACAAAGCATCACCAGCGTGCGGATCGAGCATCCTGATTTTACGGCGGCAATGCGTTTGCTCTTCGAGAGCATCTGGCAAACGGCCCAACTCTTTCAAAACCAAACTATTTCGACCCCCACAACCACAACGACCAACCAGTAAAAGGGAGAAACGTTTTGCCTGAAAACCGGGTCGGACGGCTAAGTCTGACACTGATACTCCTGTTCGCGTTAATGCTCGGCCTGACCGCCTGTTCGCTCGACCGCAAAGCTGTTTCGCCTTCCTGGCTCGTCCTGTTAACGACCCGCGAACTGGACGAGTCGGGATTGCTGGACGCGTTGCTGCCGCCGTTCGAGGCTCAGAGCGGCCTACGGGTCAAACGGGTGAGCGTTAGTACCGCTAAAGCCCTCGAATATGCAAGCCTGGCAGGAGTGGATGTCGTGTTGCTTCCGGCAGGCACAGCCCTCGACCGATTGGCTGGTCCCGCCCCAACTTTACCGCCCTTTCAGTTTGAACCTCTGCCTACTCCCACCGCCCTCAGTGGAACAGCGGGGCCGGAACCACCTCCCCAACCACTGGGTATCCTTTATAACGAGCGTCAACTGGCCTTTTGGAGCGAACTCGTGCTGGTCGGCCCGCCGTCTGATCCCTTATTTTTGCGCGAACGAGGCCGCACGCTGGCAAACTGCCTGAAAGCGATTGCCCTCTCCAATACCCGGTTTTATGGCCCGATGCCGCAGTACGAACCGGGTTTACGCGATGTGGAGCAACGTTTTTGGGGTTTGAGTGGGCGCAACACGGTTCAAGAGCGCGGAACGGGCTACCGCCAGATCGAGGGCGACCTGCTCGCGATCCTTAAAAAGGCGGCTCAAGATGGTGCGTATACGTTGACCCCGCTTCCCGCTTTCTTGCAATCGCAAAAAGCGGAAGGTTCAGACGGCACTAAAGGTCGTCTGGCAATCAATTTTTCAAATGATGCAGCTTTATTCTTGCCTTACGAAATTGCTCTACCTAACAATACTGCGACCCAGGATCGGGATGTTAAAGCCGCTCGTTCATTTACACTTTATTTAACAAATCAAAAAGCCCAATCTATTATTGCTAAATTCACCCAGCCTGAGTATTCAGGCCCACTCTACCGTCCTAATTATTTCTCCGTCTATGTTCCACCTCTGCCTGTAGGTCAATAGTCCTGGTACAAACCAGCCAAAATTCCTATTTTGAGTTCAATTTTTAGGCGTTATAATATCTATAGAATTGTATGCAACTATTTGCGCTCTGGCACGTTTCATGCACTAGACGTAATAATTATCGTCGAAGTTTGGAATAATCTCAAAAGAGTCTGGCAAGTTTGTGATTTAGGTCATAGGTCTACGGCTCTTTTCCAGGTAATATAAGCATATTATAACTAAAGCTAGACTGGCTCCTGCCTGGTTGACCTTCTGGTTTACAGGCTGGCTGGTTTTTTATTACCTGTTTTTGTAGCACAAATAGTTAGCGTCGCGGATTGAGCAAGTTTTAGGCTTGCCGGATATAGTCAAAGCCTACCTGACAGGCCCTGGTAGGCAGGGGTGAATTATGCTGATTCAGAAGTCGAACGTGCGGCACAAAGTAGTACCGAGCATTTATCTGTTTGTAGGTCTGGCTGTTCTGCTGTTGCTGGCAGCCCTGGCTCTTTTTATCTCAAACCAATCAGGCTCTCAACCGGCCACCTCCGGGGAAAGCGGCTACAAAACTTATCGCAACCAGACTCAGGGCTACTCAATCTCGCTTCCGGCAGACTGGCAAACGGTCGAGCAGAACGAGCAAGGCGTCTTGTCGGCCTCGGCACCCTTCACCAAACCAGACGATAACCAGGGCGGGACTAATTTCAGCCGCAAAAAGCTGCTGGACGGTACTACCGCAACGGTCGCCCCTACTTTTAGCAAAGTGGACGTAGTAGCTTACAACCTGGAGTCTGCTCTTACCGCCCGCGAGTTCTTGCTGGCAAAATCCAACTTTGCCCCCGACGCTAAAATTACCAGCCTGACGGTAGGCGGCAAAGACGCGGTGCGGGTGGAAGTGCAAACCGCTAAAACCATGAATTACACCGAAGAAATGATCTACACCAGCGTCTATATCACCAGTGGAAACCGGGGCTACATCATTGCCGGTTACGGCTCGACGGCTCTGTTCAACCATATCATCGGAAGCTTCCAGACTTTCTAAAGCTTCAAAGCAAAAGTCTGCTAAAAATAGGCATTGTCGCATAAGAGCATCGGGGCATAAGAGAGCGTAATTATAAGAAAAGAAGGACGCCGCGACAGTTGTTGCGGCGTCCTTCTTTTAGGCAGGCCAGGATTGGACATTTTGCCTAATATCTTCACACAATCCATAGGCAAAAATGTCTATATTCGACCAAAATTGGGTAAAATGGTTCTTGACAGTGTTGCAACGGCTGTGCTATTATGCGGGAAATCATACGCAAAGAAGCGTCGCTCCACCTTACGTAGTAAGAAACCTTCAAGCCAAAAAGCTTGTTTCGTGGCAGTGAATCGTATCCAATGGAAAAATTGTAGAAATGGCAAAACACTCGACCGACCCAGCCAAAAAGAGGAATATCGCCCTTAGCAGCGTCCGCTTCCTCCTTATTAGCCTCGTACTCCTTATTTCGGTAGTACGTAGGGGGCTTTCGGCTGGTAGAGTGTGGACGAAGTAACGAACCAGACCAGACCGAAACCTCCCGCAAAGGGAGGTTTTTTAGTAAGCAGCGAACCGTTTTTGTTCAACGGTCAGGCCGGATGATAGCAGTGAAAAAGGCTCAATTGAGAAAGGAATCAGGTAGAATTATGTACCGCAACGATTATCCTCAAACGCCCTGTAACCAGGGCAGTCGCCGTCGGATGGCGATGGCTCGAAATTCACAACCGCAGGCCCGCGCCATTGCTCTGCCTGCTCCTGGCCTCCTCATTTCCCCTTCCTCCCTATTCCTCCTCCTTCTACCTGTTCTCCTTCTTGTAATTAGCCTTATTGGGGTAAACCTGCTCGTACTAATTGGGCTTGGTATCTAGGTATTCGGCGCGGCAGGTCTACAAAGCAGTAAGGCCATTACCACCGCACCATTCACCTGGAACCAGGCGTACACTACCTGATTAGCAAACCTTTCTCAAAACCAGCCTGATTAGCAAAAACTAGATAGGCATTTAGCACTAAAGACTTTAGGCGCAGTGTTGCACCTGAGACGGCCAGGAGCCTTAATGCGCTCTACCGCCTCTTTCGCGTAGGCCCGAATTTATTTTGGGCGAATTGACCAAACGTTGAACCTTGAAAGAGTAAAGTTAAAGGAGAGAATCTCGATGACCATCACCGCGAATGCGCCTCTCAGCACGCCTCGCACCCCCCCGATGCAAATGGAAGGCCGCTTTACCGCCCGTGAACTAGATGGGGCGCGTATTCTATGCGAATGCCTCATCGCCGAAGGGGTAAATACGATCTTCGGCTATCCCGGCGGTGTAATCCTCCCGCTCTATCACGTTCTGTGCGAATATCCTGAAATCCGGCACATCCTCGTCCGGCACGAGCAAGCCGGAGGACACGCGGCAGACGGTTATGCCCGTGTCACCAATAAAGTGGGCGTGTGCCTGGGTACCAGTGGCCCCGGTGCGACCAACCTCGTGACCGCAATCGCTACGGCTCACATGGACAGCGCACCCCTGGTCGCCATCACCGGGCAGGTGGCCCGGCCCATGATCGGGCGCGACTCCTTTCAGGAAACCGACATCACCGGCATTACGCTGCCGATTACCAAGCACAACTGGCTCGTCACCGATACCGCCGACCTTGCCGAAACCCTCAAAAAAGCCTTCTACCTGGCCCAGACCGGGCGGCCCGGCCCGGTGCTGGTGGATATTCCTAAAGATATTTTCCAGAACAAAACCTATTTTAGCGGCTACCCGACCGAAGTAAAAATGCGCGGCTACAACCCGACCATTTTCGGGCATGCCCGCCAGGTTAAAGCCGCCGCCCGCATGATCAACGAAGCGCAACGCCCGGTGATACTCCACGGCCACGGTGTGATCGCTTCTGGCGCATATACCGAACTGGCCGAACTGGCCGAAAAAGCAAACATTCCGGTTATCAGCACCCTGCAAGGTCTGAGCGCATTTCCGACTGCGCACCCCCTGAGCCTGGGAATGCCCGGTATGCATGGCGGCATCCACGCTAACCACGCCATCAACGATTCGGACGTGCTGATCGCTATCGGCATGCGCTTCGACGACCGCGTGACGGGCAACCTCAAGACTTTTGCCCGCAACTCCAAGATCATCCACATTGACATTGACCCGGCAGAAATCGGCAAGAACGTGCCGACCGAAGTACCGATTGTCGGCGACATCAAGAACGTTTTGCAGGTGATGAACAAGTACATCGAGCCAAAAACACATCCTGATTGGCTGAGCAAAATCGCCAACTGGAAACTCCGCGACACCAAACGTCGCGCCGCCGAAATGGAACGCCGTGGCACGCTCCCGCCTCAGTTTATCATTCAGCAGATGGCTGAGGTTCTCGGCAGCGATGCGGTTATTACGGTGGATGTCGGGCAGCATCAGATGTGGGTTGCCCAGCATTTTAATTTCCGCCGGGCAAACACTTTTATTTCAAGCGGTGGGCTGGGAACAATGGGTTTCGGTCTGCCCAGCGCGATGGGCGCACGGTTGGCGGTTGACCCGGCGATCCCGGTTTGGACTGTCACTGGCGATGGCGGGTTCCAGATGAACAGTCAGGAACTGGCAACCCTGGTGCAGGACGATATTCGGGTCAAGATTGCGGTTTTTAACAACGGTGTGCTGGGCATGATCCGGCAGTGGCAGCAGGTTTTTTACGAAGGCCGCTACCAGAGTACCCCGATCTCCGGCCCCGATTATGTCAAACTGGCCGAAGCTTACGGCGTCAAAGCCTGGCGAGTGAGCGAACCGAGCGAAGTAGCCCGTGTGATTAAGGAAGCCAACGACTGGCCCGGTCCGGCTCTGGTCGAGTTCGTCATCCCGGATGTCGAGATGGTCTTTCCGATGGTTCCACCGGGCGGCTCGAACCTGGATGCAATTGAAGAAGCTTAAGCAGGGCTAGTTCTGAGGGCCGAGTTTAGCCCTCGGTACTTGAGAACCTTCCGAAGGAGAGAGAAAAGTGGTAGCGATCCAGAACCAGAGTCTACATACAATCGTCGTTCACCTCGAAGATGAACCGGGTGCCCTTAACCGGGTGGTCAGCCTGTTCCGGCGGCGGGGCTACAATATCGAAAGCCTGAGCGTCGGGCATACCGAAGAAGCCAAAATCAGCCGGATGACCCTGGCTGTGCGGGGCGAAGACGACATTGTAGAGCAGTTGACCAAGCAGCTTTACAAGTTGCTGGAAGTGATCAAAGTGACCGACGTAACCGAGGGCGGTGCGCTCATCCGCGAAACGGCAATGGTCGAAGTTAACGCCGACCGACCGGAAGCACGGGCGGAGATTATGCAGTTTAGCGAAATCTTCAAAGCGCACGTCCTGGACGTTTCATCCGACTCGATCATAGTTGAAATTACCGGCCCGGAGGAAGAAGTCGAACGCTTCTTCGCCCTCCTGCGCCGCTACGGGATCAAGCAAAGCGTGCGTACCGGGCGCATCGCTATGACACGCAGCAGCGCGACGGTGAGCGCGATATAAGGCCGGGGTTCAAGGACTGAAGGGTAAATTCGGGGATTTATTATCAGGTGAAACTGCTCAACCGGAGTAATTCCCAAACTCAGTCCTTAAATCACAGCCCTCAAAGATGTAATCGGGGAGAGAAGAGAAGTGAGTGCTAATACTTTTGTCCAGAGTGCCGAAAGCACCGAATTGGCCGAACACGCTTACGGCCAGTTCTTGCAGGAATTGAGCGAGGCTGCGCCACGCCTGGGCAATCTCGACGTCGACGTTTATATGTGGTGCCACCTGGCCCCCCCTGGCGAGGAAAGCCGCCGTATCCTGGTAGTGGCTGACCGCCACAGCCCGATTGTGCGGGTCTGCATCGAAGCGGCTTACGCCCTCTTTGCCGGGGACATCCATCACTACGTCAAACGTATCGGCACAGTCACCCGCGCTGAGATTGCCGGAGGGTTGACCCCGCTCGTAAGCGAAGCTTACCAACGGCTGATGGCCTGGAAGCCTACCCACGAAAATATTTGGGACAACGTTTTTTAGCCGAGTAGGACGTGTTATTACAACAAAAAGGGGTTTTCAAGGGCTGGCGAGGGAACAGGAACCAAACTAACGCAAAGAGAGGAAGTTATCTTTATGGCAAAACTTTATTACGACAAAGATGCGAATTTCGACCTGATCAAAGATAAGAAAATCGCTATCATCGGTTACGGCAGCCAGGGTCACGCTCACGCCTTGAACCTGCACGAGAGTGGCTGCGATGTGCGGATCGGCCTGTACAAAGGCAGTCCTCGCTGGGAAGAAGCTTCCCGACAACTGCCGGTCAAGACCGTAGCCGAAGCCTCCGCCGAAGCCGACGTGATTATGATCCTGCTGCCCGACCAGACCCAACGAGCGGTCTACACCCAGGAAATCGAGCCGGGTCTTAAAGAGGGCAACACCCTCATGTTTGCTCACGGCTTTAACATCCATTTTAATCAGGTCGTGCCGCCTAAATTTGTAGATGTGACCATGATTGCCCCTAAAGGGCCGGGCCACCTCGTGCGAAGCGTTTATACCGAAGGCGGCGGCGTCCCGGCCCTGGTCGCGGTTTTCCAGGACTATTCCGGCCACGCCAAGCAGCAAGCCCTGGCGTATGCCCGTGGCATCGGCGCGGCACGGGCGGGAGTACTCGAAACCACCTTCAAGGAAGAAACCGAGACCGACCTGTTTGGCGAACAGGCTGTGCTGTGCGGCGGCGTGACGGCTTTGATCAAGGCGGGCTTCGAGACCCTGGTGGAAGCGGGCTATCAACCGGAAGCGGCCTACTTCGAGTGTATGCACGAGATGAAGCTGATTGTAGACTTACTTTATAAGGGCGGCATGGAGTATATGCGCTATTCGATTAGCGATACTGCCGAATACGGCGACTACACTCGTGGCCCGCGCATCGTCACCGACGAAACCCGCGCCGAAATGCGCCGGATTTTACACGAGATTCAAAGCGGCCAGTTTGCCAAAGAATTTATCCTGGAAAACCAAACTAACCGCCCGGCTTTCAACGCCATGCGCCGGGCCGAAAAAGAGCATCAAATCGAGACGGTCGGCAAGGAATTGCGGGCTATGATGAGCTGGCTCAACGATAAGAAGTAAGAATAACCGTGAGGGCCGGGTTAGAATTTGCAATTTGCAAGAGGTTCACCGCCAGAAAAGAAAAAGGCTGAACCCTGTAACCCGGCCCAGGCTACTCGATACCTGGAAACCAATTTAAGAGGAGCATATATTATGAACCCAGAGGTAGCAAACCCGGCAGCCGACCCGCGCCGGGTAATCATTTTCGACACAACTCTGCGCGATGGCGAACAATCGCCCGGCGCAACTCTGAATATCGAGGAGAAAGTTGAAATAGCCCGGCAGTTAGCCCGGCTAGGCGTAGACGTGATCGAGGCTGGATTTGCGATCTCTTCCACCGGCGATTTCGAGGCCGTCCAGCGCATCGCCCGTGAAGTGCGTGGGCCGATTATCACCAGCCTGGCCCGCGTCCGCAAGCAAGACATTGATCGGGCCTGGGAAGCTTTGCAAGACGCCCCCCGTCCGCGCATCCACGTCTTTATCTCATCCTCCGATATTCATCTCAAGCATCTTTTCAAACTCACCCGCGAGGAAGCACTGGTCCAGACCCGCGAAATGGTAGCGTATGCCCGCAGCCTGTGCGCCGATGTCGAGTTTTCGGCCCAGGACGCCACCCGCTCGGATGTAGACTACCTGTGCAAAATGATCGAGGTAGCTATCGAAGCGGGAGCCACCACCGTCAACTTGCCCGATACGGTCGGCTATACCACGCCCGGCGAGTACGAGCGATTAGTGTTGACCGTCCTTTCCACCGTTCCCAACGTCCGCAAGGCGGTCGTTTCGGTACACTGCCACAACGACCTGGGTATGGCCGTTTCCAATTCGCTGACGGCCCTCAAAGCCGGAGCGCGGCAGGTCGAGTGTACGATCAACGGGATCGGCGAGCGGGCAGGCAACGCGGCTCTGGAAGAAATTGTGATGGCTATCGAGACCCGCAAAGACGTTTTTGGCATGTCCACCGGCATTGATACGACCCAGATTCACCGCACCAGTCGCATGGTCAGCACCTTTACCGGCATTCCGGTGCAGCCCAACAAAGCGGTCGTCGGCTCGAACGCTTTCGCTCATGAAAGCGGTATCCACCAGGACGGTATCTTGAAAGAGAAACGCACTTACGAGATTATGGACGCTTCGGCGGTGGGCGCGGGCGATACGAACCTGGTAATGGGCAAACACAGCGGACGGCACGCCTTCAAGAAGAAGCTGGAAGAACTGGGCTATGACCTGGATGGCGAAGAGCTTAACCGGGCGTTCTTCGAGTTTAAGGTGCTGTGCGACAAGAAGAAAGTTATCGGCGACCGCGATATTCTGGCCCTGGTGATGGATCAGGTGCAAAGCGAAACCGAAGGAGCTTATCGGCTCGAACAGTTCCAGGTGACAACCGGCGATAAAATTGTGCCGACCGCTACAATCAAGCTGATTGCCACCGACGGCACGATTCTGACCGAAGCCGCGACGGGCGATGGCCCCGTAGATGCCGTTTGCAAGGCTATTACCCGCTTGACCGGCGTAGAAGGCACCATTTCGGAGTTCAACGTCAGTGCCGTTACGGGCGGCGAAGACGCACTGGGCGAAGTGACCATGAAAGTAACCTGCAAAGGGCGCACCGTCAACGGGCGTGGCACGGATACGGACATCATCGCGGCCTCGGCCAAAGCTTTCTTGCACGCGGTCAACAAATTCGTGGAGATGGGGCCGTTCGAGGAAGAAATCGAGGCCGACCCTTACAAGCGCGACGAATTTGGCCCGCTTGCCGGGATTAGCCGGGCTTATATGTAGGAGACGCAGACTCAAGTAACCTTCCAAAGGGTGATGCAAAAAGCTTTATTCTCAATAAAGCCGTAACTTCACCCTGTTCCGTAATTTATCCTTTATCAATCTCTCACAGCGCAACCAGGGCCGATGAACAAAGGCGTTCGTCGGCCCTGGCCGCGTCTGGGTGATTTATTGCTCGGTCGGGGTCGGCGAGAGGGTCGAAGAAGGGGTAGGGGCAGCGGGTAAGCTCAAATGAAAAGTGCTGCCCTGGCCGGTTCCAGGGCTACTAACCCATATCCGACCGCCGTGCTGATTCACAATTTCGGAGCTAATATAGAGGCCCAACCCCAGGCCACTGATATTTTGATCCAGGCTGGAAGCGCGAAAATACCGCTCGAAAACTCGCTCCAGATCGGCCTCGTCCAGGCCCAACCCGTGGTCTTGCACACAAAGTTCAATCGAAGGGACAGGCAATCCCTGACCTGCCGCCTTAGTTTCCAGGCTGACCTGAATCGGGCCACCGTGAGGGCTGTACTTGATCGCATTTTCGAGTAAATTTAGCACGACTTGCTCTAATTTCATTTCATCGCCCCAGACTACCCAGGAACTTTGGCTGGTCTGGGGGACTAAGACCAACTCGAACAAATGAAGCTCAGGCTCGGTCAATTGGCGGGCCGTTTCGATGGTCTGTTCGACCAGATTGCGCAGGTCTACCGGCCCTAGATGGCGTAAAGGCTGCCCGGTCTGGATATGGCTAAGCTCTAGCATACGATTGATCAGCACCGTCATACGATTAGACTGATGCTCGATGCTACGCAGCATCTTTAATTGACGCTGACGCAGGGCGAGTTGAGATTTTAGAGCAGAGTCGTCGCTACTGTTAGAAGCTGAAAAGGTTTCAAGCTCGCGCTCGTAACTCTTGATTAACATCTGGGCGAAGCCTTTAGAGGCGGTAATTGGCGTTTTTAGCTCGTGAGAGGCGTGGGAAAGAAAAGCATCTTTGGAGCGGGTTTGGAAGGCCACCTGATCAGCCATTTGGTTTAAGCTTTGAGCCAGGCGTTCAATCTCGACGGCTGGATTGTTAATATTCGCCCGGCGATCAAGGTTGCCCTGTCCAAACTCAACCGCCGTCCGGCTTAGTTCCAGCAAAGGGCGGGTCAGATAGCGCGAGTAGATTAAACCAACCAGCAGAGCCAGGGCAGCTACCAGTAAAAAAAGCCACATCCGCTCCCAAATGGTTCTAAGGATTGGCTCCACCGCATCTTCGACCGGAGAAGTTACTGCTATTACCCAGCCAAGTTCGGCCACTGGCACAACGGCCCCTAGCCGTTCCATACCGTCAATCCGGCTAATGGTAGACGGAACCAGCATTTCGCGTCCTTGCAAACCGGCTTCGAGATAATCCGGGATGGGTGTTGCTCGTAGCATCCGCCGCTCGTAGGGATCGTTAGGAACTGTAGCGGCATAGATTGATTGCCCCATTTTATCCAGCACGTTAATGTTACCCCGTGGCCCGGTTTGAAACTTGATAACTTGTCCCAACCTGGTAGTATCAATGTGCGTCTCTAGCATTCCTAGAAGTTGTCCTTTGCCATTACGCACCGCAGTAGCAACCGCAAATATGGACGTTTTTTGATCTACCGGACTCAGTAGCAAATTGCTAACTGCTTTTTCCTGACCGGCAATCAAGCTCTGGTAAAGTTCTGGCTGCGCAATCACCCGGCCTACTAACTCAGGTGGATCGGCATAAATTACCCGACCATCCGGCCCGGCGAAAAAATAAGCCAGCACGACAGGATTTTGGCGGCGAAAATCGGCTAAAATCAGGTTAGCCTGCTGGTCGCTCACCGGGCGAGAGCCGTTGAAACTGTAGCTCAAAGCTTTGGCGTTGCTATATTGGTCGTTAACAAAAGCCCGCGTAGTATTTGCCACCGAACGAGCAGTTTCGGCCTGGCCTTGTAGCACCGTCTCACGTTGTACGTTGTACTGGCGGAAACTGTTATATATTTCGATACCGAGCAAAGGGGTAAAAAGCACTAAGAGTAAAAAGAGGTATTGCTGCCGAATACCTGACCGTTGCCGCAGGCGGAACTTTGCAGGACGGACACCGGAAGATTGCGAAATCTTAACAGACCGTTCCTGGCTAAGGGCCGGGTCAGCAGGTTGAGTTGCAGCGGTACCAAGCTGCCCATCAGGGTCAACAGACGATTTCTCGGTTGTATGTAGCCAGCTCATCTAATTACCGTTTTGCTATTACCTGGTGAATTTTGACTTGTATATGTTTGACATGCTACCTAACAATCTTAAAAAGGTCAAGACCCAAACAAACAGCAACAAAGCTAAACCTGAAGAATCAAAAAAGGTCAAAACCCACATAAACGCGGTTCTACTGCAAATTTAGCGATGCAGTTGCTTGGCAGCATAGATTTTAAGCCTAGCCCTCTGTAGGGAGACCAGACAAAAGCAAGGGAGGGAACGATTTGTTGACAAAGGTAAATTATCAGACTAAACGGTTTAAGAATGCAAAACTTATACACAATCAACTAAAATTAGGGGAATTGCTAATTTGAATACTGTTAACCACTGTACTATTAATATTATCTCCCTTGCTTTTGTCTGGTCTCCATAGGTGGCCCCGAAAAAGAATGTTCTCGCAGCCGTTAGGCTCATCGTTGGATAAAATCTCTGAAGAAATTCTCAATAGCAGTAATGGCTATATTTCTAATTATTGAGGCATCTTTCTTTCTTTTTATGGAATTATAAAATCTTTTCAAGTCAGGTAAAAGATTAGCGTCTTGAAATTGGCACAAGGTAATTGCAATTACACATGTAGTATTTTCATCTTCATCACTCTTTAGAAGTTGTAATAGTTGCCCTGTTGCTCTTGTAGCACCTATTTGACCCAAGCTTTTTGCTGCTTCTTGACGTAACCAATGGCTACTCGCTTTTAGGGAGTCTATAAGTATCTCCGTAGCTTCTTGATCACCAATTTCTCCAAAAGCTTCTGCAATAACCTCTCGTCTTACAAAGGGTTGGTCCGAGGAGAAAAATTCAATTAAAGGCTTTGTCGCTTTCTTATCACCTATCCTACCTAATGTCCGAACAACAAAATGAAGGCTCATATAAGCTTCGGGACTTTGCTCACTTCGCAAAAGCTCTACTAAAGGTTCAACTGCACGCTTATCTCTCAGGGTACCTAAAGTGTTTACTGCTTGTATGCGAACCATTAAATTTGCGTCAGCAAGTTCACTTATTAGCTTTTCAACATTCTCAGATCTAGAGTCCTTAAAAAGCTCACTCATAATACCTTGTCAAAATATACCATTTCAGTTTGTGGTCGGCCTTTACGAACGAGTGGTCGTGATTGTAACGACCAATTTGCGTTTTGCCCAGTGGCGCAGCGTAATGGGTGGCGACGAACGCAGGTTCAGCCGCACTTTCTGTGAATCCATCAAAGGCTGGTAATAAATCGAGCTAAAAATTGAGCACCTGCCACTAATCGTTGTTCTTTTTCACGCAAAGTGCGCATGAACCCAAAACGCTTTGAATAAAGGAGCCTAAAAACCGTTAATGGCTCCCTTTAATTCGGCGGGCTGGAACCGCCAGGGCTAGACCTGAAGGCTAATATGATTAAGCAGGCCACCGTCCAGCACAATTGACCGTTCGCGCTCGTTCAAGAGGCTGTCGAGAGTTACAACCGCGCCACGGGTCAAATTTTGCATCTGGATGGCAGCCCCGGCCTCTAGCTGACCTCGAATATCGGCTATCTCCAGTTGATCGCCCTGTTCGATCAAAGTCCAATTTTCCGGGTGGGCAAAGGTAAGCGGCACGATCCCGAAGTTGATCAAATTGGCCCGGTGAATGCGGGCGAAGGAAAGCGCGATGACCGCTTTGACCCCTAGAAAACGAGGCGAAAGTGCCGCATGTTCGCGGGCGGAACCCTGACCGTAATTGTGGCCGCCCACCACAAAGCCGCCCCCGGCCTGTTGCGCCCGCGCCGGAAAAGTGCGGTCCACCCGCTCGAAAGTAAATTCCGAAATAGCCGGTAGGTTCGAGCGTAGCGGCAACACTTTCGTTCCAGCAGGTGAAATGTGGTCGGTAGTAATGTTGTCGCCCATCTTCAAGAGGACGGGGCCGTGCAGGTCGGCTTCGAGGGGCGCAAAGCGCGGCAACGGCTTGATGTTCGGGCCGCGAATGATTTCGACCGCTTCACCTTCCGGGGCGGGCGGAATGATCATAGTGTCGTTAAGTTCAAAGCGTTCGGGCATTTCGATCTGAGGGTAATCGCCCAGATCGCGCGGGTCGGTAATGACACCGGTAAGGGCGGTGGCGGCGCAAGTTTCAGGACTGGCGAGGTAAACACGCGCGTCTTTGGTGCCGCTCCGTCCCTCGAAGTTTCGGTTAAACGAGCGCACCGCGACGCTGTTGCTGGGTGGAGCCATGCCCATGCCGATGCACGGCCCGCAAGCCGATTCAAGCATCCGCGCCCCTGCCGCCAGCATATCGGCTAAAGCTCCGCTACGGGCCACATTCGTATAAACCTGCAACGAACCGGGACTGACCGTAAAACTCAGGCCGGGGCTGACCGCCTTACCGCGCAGCACATGGGCTACAATCGAGAGGTCGCGGAAAGAACTGTTGGTGCAAGAACCAACCGAAACTTGCTGCACCGGCAACCCGGCCACCTGGCGCACCGGCACCACGTTATCCGGGCTATGGGGCTGAGCAATCAGCGGTTCGAGCAGGTCGAGATCAATTTCCAGCTTTTCGTCGTAGTCGGCGTCCGGGTCGGCCTTGCAGGGTTGCCAGGCTTCCTCCCGACCTTGCGCCCACAGGTAACGGCGGGTTTGCTCGTCGCTGGGGAAAATCGAAGTAGTAGCCCCCAGTTCCGCCCCCATGTTGGCAATCGTGGTGCGGTCAATCACGCCCAGGCTTGCCAGACCGGGGCCAGTGTATTCGATAATTTTTCCTACGCCACCTTTGACGCTCAACCGCCTTAACATTTCCAGAATTACATCTTTGCCGCTAACCCAGGGCTGTAAAGTACCGCTCAGTCGCACCCCTACAATTTTGGGCATCGTAAAGTAAAATGCCCCACCACCCATCGCCACGGCCACATCCAGGCCACCCGCCCCGATTGCCAGCATCCCCAGGCCGCCACACAGGGGTGTATGGCTGTCGCTGCCGAGCAAAGTTTTGCCCGGCACGGCGAACCGCTCGGCGTGGACTTGATGGCAAATACCGTTGCCGGGCCGCGAGAAATAAAGGCCAAACTTGCGGGCCGCCGATTGCAAAAAGCGGTGATCGTCGGCACTCTCGAAGCCGGTCTGGATCATGTTGTGGTCAACGTAGCTGACCGAAACTTCAGTTTTGACCCGTGGAATGCCAATAGCCTCGAACTGCAAGTAAGCCGCCGTACCGCTCGAATCTTGCGTCAAGGTCTGGTCAATCTTAATGGCGATTGGCTCACCCGGCCTCATCTCTCCCGATACAAGGTGGGCCGCAATAATCTTACGGGCTAGGTTCATTCCCATTGCCGAACTCCAAATTTAGCTGGCCTGGCTTCAGGCGTTAAACGTTTAGTTGGTGATAATTATAACAGAAACACAGGCTTCCTTTTCTGGCTCATCTTCTCTCTCCAACCAGCCGACTATCGGCAGTATTATAGTTGTGTTTGAATCCCCTTTTTAGTGAAACACGAGCATTTTCTGCACGTATATTTAAATATAGCAAGACTCATTTTAGTTTGGTTAGACTCGCTTGGGGCTTTCAGCACCGGCGATCCGGCAGATAAAAGTCTGAGAAAATTCAGGTTGAACGAGGTGGCCTAAGATGGCAAGTGAAAAGAAAGATTTTTACCAGGTTCTGGGCGTCGAGAAGGGCAGCGACGCTAAAGAGATTAAGAAAGCATATCGCAAGCTGGCCCGGCAGCATCACCCGGATGTAAATGCCGATGATACAGACGCCGCCGAAAAGTTCAGGGCTGTGAGCGAAGCTTACGAAGTGCTGGGCGACTCTGAAAAGCGGGCGATTTTCGATAAATATGGCGACCGCTACAGCGAGTACGAAGCCTGGAAAAAAGCAGGCGGCGAGGCAACTGGCGTGCCTTTAGATGCCTATATGAGCGGGATCGGTTCGCGGACACGTCGGGGCGCAGGCGTCGGAGCGGATGGCGCGGCCAATCCTTACCGCACGGCCAGCGCGGAAGACATGGCCGACATTTTTGGGGCAGAAAGTCCTTACGCCGACTTCTTCTCCTCGATCTTCCAGGGGTCAGGCGCGGCAGCCCGGCCCACTGGCCCGGCCAGAGGACGCGACATCGAGTATCTGGTGCAAGTAACGCTGGAAGAAGCTTTTGGCGGTACTAAACGAGTGCTGGAACTGGCGACCGAGCAGAGTGGGGCGCAGCGACGCCGCCTGGAAGTTAGCCTCCCGGCAGGAGTAAGCGACGGTAGCCGGGTGCGCCTGGCCGGACAGGGTTATCCCGGTTACAACGCTGGCCCGGCGGGAGACCTCTATCTGGTGGTCGAAACTTTGCCGCACTGCTTTTTCGAGCGGCAAGGGTCGAACCTGGACGCGAAAGTTCGAGTACCTGTGGCAACCGCTATTCTGGGCGGTGAAGTGACTATTCCAACGATCAAGGGCGGCAAACTGGCGATGAAAGTGCCGGAGCTTTCCCAGAATGGCGGCCAGATCAAGCTACGCGGCCAGGGGATGCCTACCCGCGTTAATGGCACCGAGCGCGGCGACCTCTACGTAACGCTGGACGTGACCCTACCGACGAACCTGACCGCCGAGCAACGCACTGCCCTGGAACACTTCGCCCACCTGCTAAACCCGGAGGCCGCTTCGGATTTGCAGGACATCGCGGCTTAGTACCAGGGTTTGCAGGGTTCGCTTTAGAGCGAGGTCGGGCGGCTCGGCAAGACGGCCCGGAAAGTGCCAGTCGCTTTGGCCTCGCCGTTTTGATCCTGGGCCACCACGCGGGCTTCGATAAAATGCTCTCCGGCTTCCTCGTATTTGCCTGTGACAATGCCGGTGCAGGTTATAACATCGTCGTGGCGAGTCATTCCCTGAAAGCGCACTCCAAAGCGGCGGAGTGCGCCCGGCTCGCCTAAATAATCGCTGACGAAACGACCCAAAAAGCCCATAATCAGCATGCCGTGAGCAATCGGCCCACCCAACCCCATACTCAGGCCGATCTGCGGGTCGGTGTGCAGTGGGTTGAAATCGCCGGAGGCTCCGGCGTAGCGTACCAGTCCGGTATGCGTAATCGGCAGATTAACCAGGAATGGCAGTTCGCTTCCAATTTCGACATCTTCATAAAAGATTTTAGCCTCGCCCTGGCTACGGGCGGCTTCAAGCGACTGGCTCATTTCGGGCTACCTCCTCCTGCCGGGACTATCGCTACTGTCCGTACCCGCAATACTTCCTGACCGTGCTGGTTATGATAGACCGTTTCGAGGGTAGCAATCTCCATCAGGCCGAGCTTACCTTGCTTTTCTTGCACTTCTACCAGTCGTCGCAGGCCAGTTACGGTATCGCCGGGATAGATCGGCGCGAGGTAGGTGTATTCTTCTTCGCCGTGTAGCACACGGGCGGGCGGAAAACCCAGGTCTTCGGCGGCTTCGTCAATGTTGGCCGCCCGCTTCCCCCAGAGGCCAAAAGTGGTCGGGAAAGTCGGTGGCAACGGCAGGTCGGCGTAGCCTGCCGCCTGAGCCGCGGCGACATCCTGGTAGAGCGGGTTAGGGTCGCCGATGGCGGCGGCAAACTCGCGGATCTTCCCGCGTTCTACCTCAAAAGTGATCGGCGACAGAGCCTGCCCGATCATTTCGCGTTTAAGTGCCATAAAATTACCTCTTGAAACAGGTATGGGTTTTAATTTCCTTTGTTTGATGGCTTGTTCGATAGTTTTAGTATAGCATGACCTCGCTCCAAGTGATAACAAATTAGACCGAAAACGGCCTTGACGACCGCCTGAATCCCGGCTCTAAAAGCTTGCCAGAGAGGGTCTTTTGTGCTATCATAGCTCCATAATCGCCCTACCGAGTTGGTGATGTTAACGAAGTTTTGTGCCAACAGCTTCTACTAGGGAGTTGATTTTCGCGGAAGGTAGGCAGGGTCGCAGCCGGATAGGTTGCCTGGCTTGATGCTGAGATTCGAGGATAAACACCCACCTGTTAAACAGGTTCAAAACCTAGTACACACGGCCCGGTAGGGCATTATTGTGCCTTTTTTTAACTTCCCCAGACAAAAGAACAACCGATGGTTTACTTATTTTACGGCGAAGACCAGTTCTCGCTAAGTGAAGAAGTCAAAAGGCTCAAGGCCGACAACATCCCCGCCGAGGCGGAAGATTTTAACTTTGCTAAAATTGACGCCCTTAAAAGCGGCTTCACTCTGGATGACGTGATCAATACCGCCGATGCTTTTCCTTTTCTAAGCGATAAGCGAGTGGTAGTAGTAAGCGGGTTGCTGGCAAAACTTGGCAAAAGTGCTGCCGCCGAAGAACGCGCCGCGGCCCGCCCCAATCCCAAACCCGCCAAAGGACGCTCCGGTTCAGCCTCGGCAACTCCAACTAGCCCTCGTGACCGCTTCCTGAATTACCTGACCAGCGTACCCACCTCGACAATCCTGGTGCTGACCGAAGAAAAAGCCGCCAAGAACGACGCGATCTACAAAGTGATTGACAAGAACGGCGCTGTGCGCGAATTCGCGCCGCTCAAAGATTGGGCGTTGGAAAAGTGGATCAGCGAACACGCGGCGAGCCTCGGTATCAAGCTCGACCGGGCCGTACCGGGACTGCTGCGCGAATATCTGGGCGGCGACCTGCACCGACTCCACAACGAACTGCAAAAGCTGGCGGCTTACGCCGGGGAGGGCCAACCAGTTACGCCGGAAATGGTCGAGCGAATGACCGCCTTGATCCAGGAAACGCAGGTGTGGGGTCTGACCGATGCCCTGGCAAAGTGTGATCTGCGGACGGCCTTGACCTTGCTCAACCGTATGCGCCAGGAGTCAACCCTGACCCGCTCTGGCTTCACCCGTCAGATATTTGCGATGATCTGCAAGCAGATTTACGATCTGATCCGTATCCGCGAGATGCACGCGGCCCGCAAGACCCCGAACGAAATTGCTCAGACCACCGGAATGCACCCGTACCGGCTCGAAAAGATGTTACCCCTGACCCGCAACTTCGGGGCCGAACGCCTCGACCGCCTGTATGCCCGCCTGACTGAACTGGACTACGCCGACAAGACAGGTCGCGCCGACCTTAATATTCAGCTTGAACTTCTTCTGGCCGAAATTTGCCAGAAGTAAAATTGAATTGAAAAACTCCCGCCTGTAGCCCGGTTGGGCAAAACGCCGCCCCTGACAAAACTGGTAATTAACAAAACCCGAACCTGGTTAAGTTCGGGTTTTTGTTATAGGCTCTATTTCTAGCTATAACCTCGGCACTACAAAACCGCCGGAGCAAGATGCGGTTCGACCGCCCTAAACTTCTGGCCTAGAAGCTGAGCCGTCTTGCGGGCGTAGGTTGTCACCGACTGGCCGTTGGTAAGTTCCGGCCAAATTTGAGCCGTGTTTGCCAGGTAAAGATTGCTAACCGGCGTTTCCAGAGCCGGAGCGTGCCAGCTTTGGGCCGTATTATGGAGTGGTTCGACGAATCGCTCCCGCATTACCCGTGCCTCTACGATCCATTTGCGGTCGAAATTTGGGAACATCCGCTCCAGGTCGGCCAGGAAAGCCTCTTGCACTTCGTCGTCCGGCAAGCGCGAGAGCGGATTGGTCGGCAGCACATATTTGGGCAGATAAAGCAAGTGATGACCGCCCGCGTATTGAGGGTCAATCAAGTTGGTGGTTTCGATCAACCCGGTAAAAGGAATAGAAGTATCGGTAATGTTAAGAGTGTAGTATGGCGAGAGAGAGCGGTCGAGAGCCAGCAAGAGACAGACAATTCCCAGGTAAGGAATGTTTTCGAGCGACTGGCGATAGTCTGGGCTGGCGGCGGGCAGGAGTCGGCTCATCGCCAGGGCCGGCGTCGTTACGATTACCGAATCGAACGCCTCGAAGCGGTCGCCCAGCTTTAGGCCGCGAACCTGGCCGTCCTCGACCACTATTTCACCCACCGGCACGCCAAGCTGGATCAGGCCGCCTCGCGCCCGAATAGCCTCGGCCAGCCGTTCGGCCAGCACCTGATAGCCACCGACCAGATGACCGCTAAGTTCCTTGCTGCTCTTTTTGTCTCGCGTCGAAGCAACCCGCACGATGCGCGACCAGATGTAAGTGGCCGGGATGTCGGCAAAACCACCGTCGAATTTAGCGTTGAGCAGTGGTCGCCAGATATTTTCGTAGACCCGCTTGCCGCCTAGTTTGATCAACCATTTCTCGACGCTGGTACGCTCCAGGGGCGACCAGTCTTTGATAAAGAGGCGGCAATGCACGATGGTATAAGCCAGGCGCAAGCGGTCGAGAAGCCGTAGAGGAGGAAAGCGCAAAAGTTCGACTGGACTCGTCATCGGGAAGAGCTTTCCAGCGTGGAAAAAGCCCATTTTGGTTTCCCGAAAGCGCATCTGGTCGCTCAGCCCTACTTCGTCAATCAGTTCGAGCAATTCTTTATCGCTGTTCAGGATGCAATGGTAGAAACGATCTACCTGCGCCCCGGCAAAATCCATCGCCCCGGCTACGCCGCCCAGTCCTTCGGAACGCTCGAAAAGGTGTACTTCTACCCCTTTTTGCTTGCTCAATTCGTAAGCCATGCTCAGGCCCAGCAAACCGGCCCCTACTACGGCAACTTTAGTCATGTTTAGTTCCTCTTGTTAAAAAATTCCAGATATTTTCGTTAGCTTACGGCTACGATCAACACGCCCAGGCAGATCAGCACGACCCCGGCCACTCGTAGCAGGGTTATTTTCTCGCGCAAAATAAAGAACGAAGCCAGTGTGATCAGCACGTAGCTGAGGCTGGCAAACGGGTAAGCGTAGCTGAGCGGAGCGCGGCTAAGAGCAATCAGCCAGAAAAAAACCCCGACTCCATAAGTAATCAGCCCACCTACCACGTACCAGTTGGTGGCAATCGAAAACAACAGGCCGAGCTTTCCCTGTCCGGCCAGGCTCACCGGTCCCAGGCGGGTCATTCCAATCTTGAGGGCGAGTTGACCGGCCACACCCAACAAAGTGCTGGCTAAAATCGGGAAAAAGATGCTCATGTTATTCTTCCTGACCTTCCCTGTGTTTACTCGTAGCAATATTCGTAACTAAATTCGTAGCGATAGTAATCAACGTTAGTATGGGGCTGTTTCCTGGTTTAACTCAGGGCCACCACAATTACACCGGCGCAAATAACTACTACGCCCAGAAGTCGCAACAGGCTGATAGGTTCACCCAGCAAAAAGTAAGAAGCGGCCAGGATCACCACGTAGCTCAAGCTGATGAACGGATAGGCGTAGCTGAGCGGAACCCGGCTCAGGCCCACCAGCCACAGCAGAAAACTTGTGACAAAAATGATCATTCCGACGATCACATATGGATTGAGGGCAATTGCCCAGACCGTATCCAGGATGTTTCGTCCGGTGAGAGAAACGGGGCCGAGGTCGCTCATGCCGCGCTTGAGTATGAGCTGTCCGACGATGCTAAAAATAACGCTGATCAGGATCGGGGCGATCATACTTAGCCGCCCTTTGTACACTTTCTCGACCGTAGTTGAAGCTGAAACTAAGGGAGCCGGGCGCGTTTCTACAGACGGGCCGCTTCCGCCACCCCGCGCCAGGTCGAGAGTGCTATCGGTAATGCCGGGGCCGGTTAGAGAGCGATCTAGGAACTTAAACATAATCTTTCCTTTACTTTGTGACGTAAGACAATGCCTCGACAGGCCGGGTTTGTAAGAAACCGGCGATTACGTCCAGGACGGCCTGCGTAGTGTTCAAGGGCATCTCTACAACCGCATCTCGCATAGCCGCCAGCCGCAAAGGTTGCAACCCGTCGCATAGCTTATCCAGCGTAAGGGGATAAGTATTGCCGACCAGCACTGCGGCTCCGGCCTTGATCAGGTAACTCCACTCGGTTTCGTTGCGTAGCACCAGAACCGGGGTGCCGAGAGCGGCGGCCTCTTCCTGAAGGCCACCAGAGTCAGTCAGCAGAGCCTGAGCCTGGCTCACCAGACAAATCATGTCCAGGTAGCCCAGCGGGTTGAGGGTGATTACGCCCGGCCCCAGCGTCAACCCGTATTTATCTAAACAGGCTTTAGTGCGCGGGTGGAGCGGAAAAACTACGGGTTGATCCAGAGCCAGTTCGTTAATTAATTTGACCAGGCCCGGCAAAACTTCGGGCAAAGTGTTTTCGGCTCGATGGAGGGTCAGGGCCAGATATTTCTGAGGATGCAAGCCGAGCGCGGCCAGGAGCGGACGCTCCGAAGTGAGCTTACTGGCCCGCAGACAGGCTTCGATCCCGGTGGAACCAACCAGGTGCAGACTGGCCTGAGCCTGGCAGTTTTCGGCCCGTAAATTTGCCAGGGCTGCTTCGTCGGGTGCCAGCAACAAACTTGCGACGTGATCAACCAGCACCCGATTGATTTCTTCGGGCATATTTCGGTTGAAAGAGCGGCATCCGGCTTCCAGGTGTAAAACCGGGATACCCAGTTTCACGGCGGCCAGAGTTCCGGCCAGAGTGGTATTGGTATCACCCTGCACGATCACCAGATCGGGCTGCTCCCTTTGCAAAATCGGCTCCAGGCCGGACAACATACGCGCCGTTTGTTCACCCGGCCCGACCCCTGCTGCCCCCGCATTAAGAGTGTAGTCGGGCCGGGGTAGCTGCAATTCTTCAAAGAAAAGAGCGTCCATTTCATAAGAATAGTGCTGGCCGGAATGAACTATTACCGAACGCTCGGACACTTCCGCCAGGCGCGGCAAAAGGCATGAAAGCTTGATAATTTCAGGCCGGGTGCCAAGTACGCTTAGAACCGTCGCAGGATTGCGCATGGCTTAGCGTTCCTCCGGTGTAGGAGGCACTAGAACAGGTAGAGTTTCTTTGCGTCCGAAGAAATGGCCCACCCGGTAGGCTAAAACGGCTCCCTGGAATTTTAGGTGCGCCCAAATGATTTTCAGCACTTTCGCTTTGGATTGGCCGTAACGTCGAACTTGCAGGCGGCAGGGATGTTCACTTACACGCGCTCCGTTGAGCATTGCCCGCACTAAAATCTCGGCCACACTCACGAAGCCATCGTGTTCGTGGGGACTAGCAGTTAACACCGAGCGGTGATAGACCCGGAACATGCTAGTGTAGGTGTGCAAATGCCGATTGACTAGCACCCGGTAGACCGCCGAGGCTCCCTTGCTCAAGAAAATACGATAGCCCGGCACATTGTCTACGCCACCCAACGGGTGATAAGGTGAAGCAGTTACGATGTCTACACCGGGCTGTAAATGGCTTAACAGCCCTTCGATTTCAGAGAAGGGATAGGTCGCGTCGCTATCGGTGGTTATAACGATTTCGCCGGTAGCTGCGGCAAAGCCAGTCCGCAAGGCCGCACCCAGTCCAGCATTAGCTTTGTGCCGGACGACTCGCACATCCGACTCACCGGCAAAAGTATCTTCGATTAGAGAAGCGGTATTATCCCGACTACCATCATCAACAAAGATTAATTCCACACTCTGCCCCGGCCCCTCGTTGCGCAACCGTTGCACGACCGGCCACAGTTCGGCCCGCAAAGCTGGAACATTCTCGGCTTCGTTGTAGCAGGGAATCACTATCGAAATGTTCATTCTTTCTCTGCCTTTTTGCTAATCCAACCCTCTAGTAAAAAAGATTCCACCGGGTAAATTTAGTTTATTAATTAGTCATCTGAAGGCTGGGCTGGTAAATCTCGATTTGACGCCATAAGCCTTCTTCCAGCTTCAATTCGATCTTACGGCGAATTTCGAGAGCCAGAGCCAGAGCCGTCAGGCCATCCTGCCCTGTCACCTGGGTAGATACACCCTGCCGGATGGATTGCACGAAATCGGTCAGTTCGGCCAGCAACGGCTCGCTGGAAGGTACATAGATTTGTTCGACAAAACCTTCCTGCCGGTATTTGGGAGCTTCCTGGTTAGTGTAGAAAGGGACGAAACGACGATGGATCGAAAGATTCTTGTGCAAGAGGTCAACCTCGATATAAGCATCGCGGGTGGTTAACTCGATGGCCCGCACCTTTTGTTGAGTGACCCGCGAAGCGGTCAGCGTGATAACCGGGCCATCGTGGTAGTACAGGGTAGCAACCGCGTGGTCAATGTTGCTCGTGAACACCGGGCGACCGAAAGTTTCCAGACCATCCGGCAAGCGGCCCGCCAGGGTCAAAATCAGATCAAGGTCGTGGATCATCAGGTCACAAACTACATCTACGTCCGTCTGGCTGGTATCGAAAGGGCTAAGCCGCCGAATGTTGACCGCCAGAGGCGCAGAAGTGGCGGGATAAGCCAGCAGACTTTGCAGTTCGGTAAAGGCCGGGTTGTACCGCTCGATATGGCCTACCATCAAACGGCAACCGTTGTCACGGGCCGCAGCGACCAGAGCCTGACCTTGCTCGACGGTCAGAGCCAGCGGTTTCTCGATCAAGAGGTGCTTACCCTGCCGTAAACACTCCAGGCCAATCGGGTAATGGCCGGGTGTAGTCGTGGCGATGCTGACGGCATCCACCAGGGGCAACATCTCGTTTAGATCTTTGAAGTAGCTTGTCTCGTACTTCGAGGCAATCAGGCGGCCTCGTTCTTCGGCCAAATCACACACCCCCACAAAGTTAACCTGGGATAAACTGCTGTAAATGCGACAGTGCCGTTCGCCCATGTTACCGACCCCGATAACGCCTACCTTTAATCTTTCCATCAGTCTTACCTGCTTCTCGAATCTCTTCGTTACTAAGCCACTTTAGAACAACCCGGCTAAATTTCCAGAGAAGAACAAACTTTGAAGGATATGCTCACGTTGTAAGGCCAGTATAAGAGCCAGGTATTACAAGGCGGTGAAACTCCAAATACTACTAATGAAGATTTTTTAAGTTGTTTAGAAGTGGGCCGGTAGCGGTACTAAATAGAACCGCGCTACCAGCCCAGGCCTAGTTTATTTTACGGTAAAGGTCATAGTTGCCAAAGCTAATTACCAGTTGGTAGTGAGTTGAGGATAGAGCGTTGTGGTAAAGAGCGCTCCACTTGGCAAAAGGCCCGTCTACTAAATATTCCGCCCCAAACTTTTCGGGCTGGTACAACTCGGCCAGGGGTGGAACCTGCCCGATGCTCCATTTGCGCCGAACTGCCTTATCTAACAACTCGGTTGGAGGGTGATGATAGGGATGGTCGGTCAAAAAGCCTAATTCCGACTCCCAGGTTTCCACCAGGGATGTTGTGGCTACGTGCTGTTGCAGGTAAGTCGCCATTTGTTGCGGGCTATCCTCGACCCGCAGGGTTTTAGCGACCAGATTCGAGCCGCTCCAGATGATCAGGCCCGCCACTGCCAACCCGGTCACGACCCGTGCGGCTCCTACCCAGGCCGGTTTCTGGAGGAGAGTTGCCAGGAGGCCGGGTAAATCCCACAACAGGCGGGCCGTGAACAGTTGCGAAACTACCAGGGCCGGAAACGCGTAGCGTGGCCAGCCTACTGAAGCAAAAACAAACCAACCGAGCCAGAACAGGCTGAAGACCAGCGGGAAAATCAGCACTTGCCCGCCACTCGACCGCTTACGGGCCAACCAGAGACCATAAAACAAACCGGCCAGGCTCAGTCCGAAGTAATTCGACGGCCCGAACAAGAATTTTATGGCACTGAAAGAACGCGCAGGCGAAAAGACAAATGCACTACCCCCGGAAGTGGCCCGCAGCAGGTTCAAATTAGTGCTAAAATCGCCGTTACCCAGAAATATTAGTACAAAGCCATACCAGGCTCCCATTCCGCCCGCGACCATAAGCAGAGGAAAGAGGAAAGCCTGCCAGCCCCAATTTTTGCGCCGGTAGTAGAAGCGGTACAGTAACCAGAGCGCGATTAAAACTGCGGGCAAGATCAAGCCGTAGTTATTTTTAGATATGGCGGCTAAGGCCCACCCGCTACCGGCCCCTAGCAACCATTTCCAATCCGGTCGGTCGGCTCGATTAGCCCTGAACCAGGCCAGCGTACCAACCAGGAAGTAGAACAGGGCCGGTATTTCACCCAAGCCCTGCCGACCGAGGGTAATGAAATCTATGCCAGGCGTGGCACACAAGAGTAACAGAGCAAAACCGGCCAGGTATTTGGATTGCCATACTTTGTAGCTGCACAGCCAGAACAAGCCGGTTGCCAGCAGCAGGTAAGTTACGATCACCAACCGGGCCTGCACCAGACCGATACCAAATAACTTGAATACCAGGGCAATCGGCAAAAGTACCGGCGGGCCTACCGATATATTAGTACCGAAATAAAGAAAACCACCGGCACTCCACACCCCGTATTTTCCGAATTGCACCAGCGTTTTAGGGCCGCGCAAAGCCTCTCCTTCGTCGAACCAGATCGCAGGGCTGCTGCCAAGATTGAAAAACGCCAGCCACAACAAACTTCCTATTCCAGCTACTAGCAGCAGGGACGGCCAGGAGAGGATATTTCTTTGTAAACGGACTTTTGCGATTACCCCAGACACAGGGCTTAAGGGACTCGAAGCCATCGGACTATTTCCTTTGATTATTTCCGGTTCTATACCTGTACCAATACCGGCAACACGAAAGAATTGTAGAACTTGTCTAATTTTAGCCCAGGTTGCTTCTAAACAGAATGAAAAGCCAGAGGCAAGTTATGAAGATTTTTACACACCGGAAAACTTTTAAGTGCTGATGTAATGGGGGTAAAGTAGCGAATCGGCGGTAAGGAACCGCCGGGTCTTGAGGCAGTTCAATATGTTGCCATCGTCGCCTGTAAGCACTACAAGTTGACGGCCCTGGAATCCGGCGATTTTCAAGCCGCTAAGACGGTTCCGGCCACGCAAAGTTACTCCGTCATCGGTGATGCCGGAGCCGTTCAACGTGACGGCTGGCCCCACCCCTGGGCTGCATAAACCGTTGATTGTGACGCCCTCTGGCACGACCAGGCCCTTCTTCAGCCCGATCACTCGGTTGGCCGGAGCTAGATTAAGATTGATTATTTTGGGAGAGTAAGTGGGATAATCGGCCAGATATTTGAGCGCACCGCGTAAGGTAGAGGGTGAGTTTTCGTCATCTAGGTTGCTGGTAACATTAAGCGGGGGAGAAGTCGGAGCTAGTCGTCCATAATAGATATATTTGGCATTGGTGGAAGTATTCAAGCCGAAAAAGAGTAGCTCGACCGTCTCCGGTCGGTTCCAACCCACTACCGCCCATTTGACAGAGGCACTGCTATCGAACGAAAAACCATCAGAATGCGCGGCAAAGACTTTCAAAGGTTCCCACGAGCCGTTACTACCGCGCTTCATCAGGCACATGTCGTCGCTGCTGGGACAATCAACATTGACCGAGTTAACGATACCGCCATGACCAAAAATATAGAGATCGCCCGCGCTATTGAGAGCTAAAGCCGGATCGTGGGTGTAGGCTGGCAGAGCGGTGTCAACCCAGCCCGAACCGGCATTGTAAACATAGTGAACGCGGCCGTAATCATTAGTAGAGTCGTAGTTTTGCATGTAGGACAAATGGCGCACTCCGGCATAGTCAATTACAATACTCGGCCCCTGGTCAATGTTCAGACCGGCATTAGTGCTAATCCAGACTGGGGCGGTGCTGACATTTTCTACTCCGCCCCAACTTTCGCTCGTCGAACGAGTGCGGGCCAGGATGCGGGCCGGATTAGTTGCTTGCGAAACCCAGGCCACCGTTACCGAACCGTTAAAAGGCGAGATTGCCAGGGCCGGATGGTTGGCTGAACCGGCCGTATCTAATTGAACGGGACTTCCGACTGGAGACAGGCTGTTGGAACCAGGATTATAAGTATAAGCCCGATAGGTAATATGGTCGCCCGCCGACCAGTAGGCCAGATTGAGAATTCCGGCAGTATCGAACAGGCCGGACAGACCGGATGTACCGATAATGCTGCCGGTGGGAATGGTCGGGTTGCCGCTCACCAGAATAATTGGGGCTTTGAAAGAGTTAGCGGTGAGATCAAAGGGATAATCTTTGAGCTGACCAGCCTGATTGTTAACCAGTACATGTATAAAGTTACCCCCATCATAAACCGCGTCAACCGAGATAATATTGGCGTTATCGTTAAATTGAGCCGAGCCATTGAAAGAGGCGGCCCCGGTCGGATAACCCGCTCTGGTTGTCCAGTAGGCTCTCAGCCCGGTCGAAAAGTCGTCCAGACCGGCAAAAATGTAAACTTTGTCATTGGCGGTTCGGACGATCTGGCGAGGCACGACATCAGTGTAGCCAGGACCGACCTGGAAGAAAAGCGAACCTGCCGGAGCTTCCTCCTCCGGGGCGAAATCATAACGCGAAGTCGGCGGGGCGTGAAAATGCGGCTGAGCGACGGTCGCCGAGGCTTTAGGAATAGTTCCTACCAGCAAAATCGCCAGCAAGGTCGTCAGGATTATTCCCATCAAACGTTGATGAGACTTTAAAGGCATAGCTAAATCTCCTTCCCGGAGAAAGAATTGATCAGGCAAACTTGACAAAATTCCACAGATCGGCCCAACTGCCCCACCGGGCGGTATCTTTTGACTGGCGGGACACGAGCAATCGCACATAGAAAAGCCCTAGCTTGACCAGGACAGCCAGACTAACCAGCAGCTTGAAGCCCAGGGCCGGAGCGGGGCCATAGTGTTTGCGGAAAAGCCGGAGCTTGCTCTTTTGAAGTTGCCAGGCCATCTTTGTCCAGTTCTTGCGCGTGCTTTGCCCTCCCAGATGCACAATTTTTACTTCGGCCAGGTAGTAAGTCAGCCAACCGGCCCGTTTTAGCCGCAAGCTCAGGTCGTTCTCCTCACCGTACATAAAGAATTGTTCGTCGAACAGGCCAATCTCGCGCAAGGCCGCCGTGCGGGCAAACATAAATGCGCCCTGAATTGTCGCTACCGGCCCGCTTTGCTGGCTGCGCTCAGGGCCGAGGCTGGGATAGGCCGGGTTGAGCAAGCGGCGGCCCAGCCCGGTCAGGATCAAAAACTCGCTCCACAAATTCAAGAAGCGGGCATACGACCCCTGAAAGCTACCGTCGGCATTTAGAACCTGCACCCCACATAGGCCGACCCGTGGTTGCTCGTCCATAAAAGCAATTAACTGTTCCAGACAACCCGGCCCGACCAGCGCATCGCTATTGAGCAAGAGGCTGTAGCGGCCCCTGGCAAGCTTCAGGGCTTGATTGTTGGCCGGGCCAAAGCCCCGATTATCCGCGTTGGCGATCAACAGTACCTGCGGAAAAGCCTCGGCGACTGCTTGCGGCGTGCCGTCGCTGGAATGATTGTCCACCAGGATTACTTCGCTCTGGTACAGGGCGGAAGAGGGTAAATTGGCGTAGGCCGCCGCCAGGGTATCAAGTACCAGTTGCCGGGTGTTCCAGCTTATTATAATAATCGTCAGGTCAATCTGGTCAGGCATGTTTAGGTTCCTCTAATTATCAAGTTTCTTTAGAGCCACCGGGCGGCAAAACCGTTTTCGACCAGGCGGCGTAAATTCTGACCGTCGCGGCTGGCGACCCACAGAGTGCTATCGGTTCCACCGGGTCGAGAAGAAGCCGGGTAACGTTCAAAAACCAGCGTTTGGCCGTCGGGCGACCAGCCAACCGCACCAGCGTTATAAGCCGGGTCGGTTCCAGGGCCACTCTCGAACAGGGGCTTAGCGCGACCAGAAGCAACCTCGAATAACCAGAGGCGGGCGGTACGGTCGGCCTGAGTCTGGCCCTGACGGACGAAGGCGAACTGTTTGCCATCAGCAGACCAGGCCGGTTGCCGGTCGTTGTAGCCGGGCCGAGTTGGAAAAGGCAAAGTGTTTGTTCCGCCCGGTCCTACCGCCGAGCCGTTTTTGCTCAGGGGGAGCAGTTCCAGGACTTGCCCTTCGATAGCCCCGCTGTAGTCGTAGCGCGAGATCAGCACTTCCCGGCCATCCGGCGAAAGAGCCAGACCCAGCAGTTTGAGATGAGGCAGAGGTTGCCAGAGCGGGTCGCCGTTGAAGCTGAACAGGCCCAGGCTTTCCCGGCGCGGTTCCCAGAAAACCGCCTGATCGCCGCCAGCACCCCAGGCCAGACTGACGCCAACTCGCTCGGCTCCGGCATAAAGCGGAGGCAGACTCGTACCGTCGGCCCGCAGGAGCCAAAGTTGGGCCGGACTGTAAGTGCCGCTCTCGAAAACCACCCGCCGCTCGTAAGCAATCAGATCACCACCGGGCGACCAACGGGGCGCACTGGCCTGGATACCCGCCTCGCTAACGAGTTTTACCGGCCCTGGCCGCTCGACCGCGCCGGAGCCAGATACGGGGGGAAGAGGCAGCAACCAGAGGCTTATCTCGCGCCCGTTCTGCTCCTGCAAACTATAAACCAGGCGTTGCCCACCCGGTGAAACCGTAAAGCTTAGTACCTGGCGGTCAGTCTCGAAGGTCAGAGGGCGCGGTGCTACACTCCCGGACTCGCTCAGCCACAGATTGACCGCCCGACCCTCGCGCCGCAGGAAAGCCAACCGCCCCGCCCCGGTCCGAAACTGCCAGGTCGTACTATCATAGGTCAGACGCGCCCCGCCGACCAACCGCAAACCGCCCCGTAAACGAGCCGTGTACAACGTATCGGGAGATAGGCGCGTGGCCGGAGTAAAAAGCAGGGTCGGGCCGTCCCAGCTAAAGTCGCCCGGCACGCCTGGTTGTAGCTCGAAAGCAGTCTCGGCGGCGTCAGTTTGAGGAAGGCTGGCCCGGTCGAAAGTCAGCGCGACTTGCGGAAAGCCGCTCTTGCCTTCCGGCAGGTAGGCAAAAGTAGCCCGAAGTGGTTGACCCGCTCCATCGCCGCCCAGCAGCACAAAACCCAGAGCCAGAGTGAGAGCCAGAGCTAAAATGCCGCTGAACATCCAGAACCGCCGTGTCGTCATCTGCGTTGCCTCGGTCGTGGGTAGATCATGGGTAGATATAGGGTTGGGTCGGGCGGGCCACTCTGTCTACCCGGTCGGCCAGAAAGCTGATTGTGCCAGCCGAATTACGGCCCAGGCTGCCCTGAACGCGCATCCACTGGTTATCTTCCAGCCCGGACGAAGCCGGGCTTGAAACGGCCAGGCGCAGGGCGGTGCTATCGGCGGTACAGCAAACCACCACGTAACGGGCCAGCCAGAACGTGCCACCACCCGCCCCTGCCGGACGCACCACAAACCCGGTCAGGTCTACCGGCTGACCGATCAATTTTTCGGCCCGGTCCGAGTCGTTCAAAGCCGCGCTCCAATCCAGCACGCTCCATCGGCGGGTATCGAGGGTAGCAGCGTTTTGCCAGTCCTGCTTTTGCAAAGCTTCGGTCAGGAGGCGGGTGCTGACCGGGCCGCTACGGGTCGGGCTACCGCCGGTTGCCACATTCTCCAACGGGTGCGGCGTCACCAGCAAGCCCGCCAACGCCAGGAGGCCCACCAGCACTACTTCGCTCCGTCCGGCCCTGGCCTGCGACTGCGACTGCGACCACCGCAACTGCCACCCGCCCAGCCCGATCAAGATCAGACCGCTTGCCCCGACCAATAAATTGAAGCGCGGGTGCAAGTAATAAGCCAGCGTGCCATCCAGCAGTCGCCACCACAGCCACAGACCCAACCCAACCAGAGCCAGCCCACCTAGCCCGAATTCCAGGCGAATAAGGCGGGTTTGTTTTAACTTGTCTGAGTTTGGCAAGGCCAATTCGATTCTACCCCGTTCTTTTTAGCTACTTCGACTTTAAGCTACTTCGACAATTAAAGCCAGGCTTGCTTAGCCCAACCGCAGGTTGATCAACACTGCCGCCAGCAACACGATCTGAAAAGAAAAGAAGGCAATCAGCCCGATAGTACGGCGGCGCAGCACGAGTTGCAGCAAAAAGACCGTTTTCAGGTTGATCAAAGGGCTGAAAACCAGAAAGGCCAGCACCGACCCCGCCGGGAACAGGCTTACAAAAGTAAGGGCGATAAAGGCGTCTACAGACGAACAAACCGACATCAGGCTGCCCAGCACCATCAGGGCGATTGC
>JBBRBE010000029.1:0-46842 GCA_038206175.1 Chloroflexia bacterium | reverse complement strand
GATGCGGTCGGCTCCCGTGACAACGACCTGTACCATGCCTCGCTGCATAAAATGCCCGGCCATATTATCGGTTATCAGAGTGCAATCTATCCCAAGTTGCTGCAACTCCCAGGCGGTCAGCCGCGCTCCCTGCAAGAAAGGCCGGGTTTCGTCCACCCACACGTGCAAGCGTTTGCCGGCTTCGTGGGCCGCCCTAATCACCCCCAGGGCGGTGCCATATCCGGCAGTGGCTAAGGCTCCGGCGTTGCAGTGGGTCAACACATTAGCTCCGTCCGGGATCAAACTGGCTCCGTAAGCTCCGATCTGGCGGTTGGCGGCTACATCGGCGGCGTGGGTCTGGATTGCCAGCTTCAACAAGTCGTCGCCGATTTCAAGCGTAGTCGCTCCGCCCGCCCTGAGTCGCTCGGCACGGTCGAGGCTGCGCCGAATAGCCCAGGCCAGGTTTACCGCCGTAGGGCGAGTAGCCGCCAGGAAGTCACCGGCCTGCTGTAGCCGGGCCAGCAGTGCGTCCGGGCTGTCCGTAGAGGCCAGGCTACGGGCCGCTAAAGCCATCCCGTAAGCCGCCGCAACCCCGATAGCAGGCGCACCCCGCACTTGCATCCGGCGGATCGCTTCGCCTACTTCCCCGTAGTTACGGCATTCCACCAGCTCAAGATTATGCGGTAAGCGAAGCTGGTCAATCAGCAAAAGAGCTTCCGCCGCCTGGGTAGAGGCCGGACGCCACTCCAGGGTCTCAAACCGGGTTACAGAGGCCGTTGCATCCAGGGGTTGCCGTTGTGATTTTGAATTATCTAAAGCTTGACTCAACCCTATCCTATCCAATCTAATCCAATCTTTTTTCGCTCATCGGTTGCTACCGTCTTAAAATAGCGCAGTTATTAGATTTGAGGCAAAAAAATAGATTGTGTGAGAATAGCAAAGAGTATTTAAACTCTTTAAGGTCAGCTCACATCAATCTGAGTTGTAAGAAATTTCTTCTTTCCTCTCATCTCTCAGCTACCCGCCACGGGGTATCTGTCGGAATTGGCACCGTGCCATTTTTACAATGGTTACGGTTGCCGGGCTTCATCGGGCCAGTCCCTCCACCTCTCTTGATAAGAGCGTAATATTCTATTCTTTTTTCTGTTGCAAATATAGCATGGAGGGCGCGAAAAATCAAATAGGAGTTTAAAAATTCTGATTTGCCCGGACGGGTATAAAAAGGACAAGGCCCGAAGCTGACAATTAATCAAAGCTTTGGGCCTCGCTGCTTGAGGAGGATGAGTGGTTGAACCAACAGACCACCTCATCATTTTATCCAAATCCTGCGGAGTTACACAACGGCAGATCGCCCAAAAAAATCTGCTAAAACGTGACAAAAGTAACAGTTAGGGCATTTGCACCGAAGAACGCACCGGCATTACCGCCCTGTTGTTCAAAATTACCATTAGAAATAGTTCCGCCTTTCTCTCCCTACACATTGTTTTCTTGAGCTATCAAATTCTAGTCGAACGTGATTTTGTCGTAAATCAACGCCAGGGCCAGGCTCAGGCTGCTACCCCCTAATCTCAGCTTCAAGCTGTCTTCGAGGCTTTCGTAGCTTCGCAAGAGCCAGCCTTGCCCGGTTTTCTGATAGTAGTCCACCCAGGGCCGGGTAGGATCAACCAGCAGGTAGTGCTGTAAGGACGGCAAGGCCCGGTAGAGGCTAAACTTTCCGCGCCGGTCGTAACTTTCGGTCGAAGGCGATAGCACCTCAGCCAGTAGCACCGGGTTGGTTAGAATATCGTCTCGAATGGAGCCGTCTTTATTGGCGGCGTACTGCACTTCGTCGCATACCACGGTGACATCGGGATAGGTATACAGCCCGTTAGCTTTGATCAGCACTTTGATGTCGCTATTAAAGACCGTATAGGGCCGTTTGCGTAGTTTCAGGTTTAGCTCGGTCAGCAAATTTCCGGCTACCACGCTATGTCGCCCGCTTCCATCCGCCATAGCGAAAATCTGGCCGTTGTAATATTCGCTCTTGAAATCGGCAGATTTCTCTGCCGCCAGATATTCTTCGGAGGTGTAATAGCGTTTCGCCTGCTGGCTCATTTTAACTTCTCTACTTCAACGGCTATCTTTGGCCTGCCCGCCTGCCGCTTCTCCTCAGTTACGCTTCTACCTGGTCGGCCAGAGGTAGACCCAGCAACCCGGCCTGATAGCGCAATTGCTGCTGTCCTTCCGAGCCAACCTGTCCCTCTAAAATAGCCGAGGCCAGACCCAGTATGGTCTCGATAGCCAGAGGTGTATTGAAATCGTCGTCCAGGGCCGTGTAGAAGCGTTTGGCCCATTGTTCAGAGTGAGCTTTACCGGCTTGGGCCGACCAGGTCAGCGCGTCTCGCAAGATTTGAGCTTTTCCTTCGGCTTGTTGCACCGCTTCTTCTTCGTAGTGAAGCTGAGTGCGATAATGAGCCGCGCCCAACAGGTATAGCCGTAGCGCGTCTACCGAATGTTTTTGGAGGGCATCTCGGATCAAAACAAGATTGCCGAGCGATTTGCTCATTTTCTCGCCGCCCAGAAAGAGCATCGCAATGTGCATCCAGTGGCGGACAAAGGGAGATTTGCCAGTGTAGCTTTCGGACTGGGCGATTTCGCTGCTGTGGTGCGGAAAGAGCAGGTCTGCTCCGCCGCCGTGTATCTCGAACTGTGGGCCAAAATTATCCAGGGTAATCGCACTGCACTCGATATGCCATCCCGGTCGGCCTTCACCCCAGGGACTGGGCCAGGCCGGTTCGCCCGGTTGAGAGGCTTGCCAGATGATGAAATCAAGGTCGCTTTCTTTGGCCGGATTGCCCGGTCTATCGGCCAGACTGTCCTCGGCGGCGGCCCGCGCTTTTTCCAGGAGTGTCGCGGTGTCCGTGTGGGCTAAGTCGCCGTATTTGGGGAAGGAAGCCGCCCGGAAGTAAACATTTCCATCGCCGGCCAGGTACGCCTGTTCCTGTTCGATCAGGGCCGCGACAATTACCTTGATCTTGTCTACCACCGAACTGGCGGGAATGTATAAGTCGAAGGGTAGACAGTTGATAGCCGCCAGACCGTCCCGGTAAATCTTATCCCAGCGTTGCCCTAGCTCGTCGTAAGGCACCCCTTCACGTTTAGCTCGTTTGATAATGTCGTCGTCAATATCGGTCAGGTTCTGGGCGTGCTGCACTTCGTAGCCCAGGTGTTCCAGATAACGGTGCAGCACGTCGAAGACCGTTGCAACCAGGGCATGCCCCATGTGGCTGGTGTCGTAAGGGGTCACTCCGCAGACGTAGATACGGGCCAGCTTACCCGCAGGATCGGCTGATTTGAATTCCTCTTTTTGTTGAGACAGACTATTATAAAGCATTAACATGGATAAATACTCGCTCCTGATATTTGATAAAAGTGATCTAAATAATCTAACACACTCTAATTCTAAACTATCGCTGGCAGTTGGTCTAGTCGCTCCGGCAGTCACCAAAGCTTCGCTTTGTTTGACCAGAATAAATAGCCCTGAAACAGGCCGGAGCAAGTAATGTGACCTTAATCACACCAAAGGAACTTGTAACAAGTCTAGCCCGTTTACGTAAGTAATAGTGGAAGAATAATGCGACCACTAGATAACGCCTGGAGTGATAGGACTACTTCTGCCCGGTAGTTCGTAGTGGTTAGAAGGTTAGAAGGAGGCCTGCATGAAACGGTCTAAGCATAGTTTAGTGTTTAACATAGCCTATGGGATCGCGCTGGTATTGATAGTGGCAGTGTTTGGTGGGGTGGCGTATATGCTGGCTACTTCGGATTTGACTCTCAAAAACGGTAGTCTGGATGCTCGTGAAGTAGTGCTGATTGCGGGTGGCGCGATAGGTATTCTGGCTTTACTTACCGGGGTCTTTTACTTCGTCATCCGCATTGACGACCGCCTGACCGAGAGCGACGAGACCTATTACCTGGATGAAGGCGACGAACCGACCAACTACGGCGCACCTCGTGCTAATTAACGATTAAGTAGAGCAGGGCCGAAGGGCTAAATCCTTCGCGCCCTGCTAACCGGCAGCCAATCCTCAGCCCTAGAACTTAATGGCCGTGGCCGCCTGGGTCGCCCAATCGAGGGCGAAATTTGCCAGGAAACCTAGACCGACCGTAGCAAGCACGGCTACTACCAGCACCAGACTTAACGAAAGGGTCGGGCGACCCTTTACGGTCGGGCGTTCTTCGTCCGGCACCCGCATGTACATCTGGATCACGATGCGGAAATAGTAGAAGATTGCCGCGACACTGGTGACAACCCCGATTACGACCAGGATGATGTTCCAACCACCACTTTGCACCGCCGCTCCAAAGACCAAAGCCTTGCCAAAGAACCCGGCAGTCGGGGGGATGCCGCCCAGCGATAGGAGTGAGACCGCCATTACCGCCGCCAGCAAGGGATGACGGGCGTTCAACCCGGCAAAGTCTTTGACGTTCAGCCCTTCGCCCTGCGGCCCTTCCAGGGCGATGACCACCGCAAAAGCTCCCAGCGTCATAAAGCTATAGGCCAGCAGATAAAAGAGTAGCCCCTGCCGCCCCAGCGGATTATTGGCGACCAGGCCGACCAGAAGATAACCTGCGTGGGCAATAGCCGAATACGAAAGCATCCGCTTGATATTCGACTGTGAAATCGCTAGCAGATTGCCGCCTACCATCGTTACCACGGCCAGCACCCACACAATCGGTTGCCACCAGACGCTGATCGGCCCGAAGACGCCCGAAAAAACCCGCAAGAATGCCGCTACAATCGCAGCCTTTGTACCGACCGCCATCAGCGCGGTAATAGGGGTCGGTGCGCCTTCGTACACATCCGGCGTCCACATATGGAACGGGATAGCCGAAATCTTGAAGGCAAACCCGACGCAAAGCAGAGCCAGGCCGAACAAGACCAGAATGCCGTTGTTGCCACTTACTCCGTTCAGGCTGAGGTAACGCTGAATACCGGCATAACCAGTCGTGCCGGTCGCCCCGAACAGCAAAGCGATACCGTAGAGCAGAAAGGCCGAAGCAAAACTGCTCAACAGGAAATACTTGAAACCGGCTTCGTGACTTCGCACGCTGCGCGGGAGGAACCCGGCCAGAATATAAAGAGCCAGTGAGAAAAGCTCCAGGGCGATAAAGAAAACCATGAAGTGAGCGGCGACGGTAAGCAGCCACATGCCGCAAGAAGCCGCCAGTACCAGCGCGTAATATTCGCCGGTAGCCTCGACTCCGATCCGCGAGAGGTAGTCCGGCGAGGCCAGAATTACCAGCCCGGTCACGCCGAAAATGATCACGGCCAGGAGGCGACCCATCTCGTCCGCCGAGACCATGCCCTGAAACAGATAAGGATTTTGACCGGCGGCTACGCGATCCATCCAGAAGCTACTCAGTCCGGCCAGAGCCGCCAGACCAAAGGCGACCCAGGATAACCACAACCGGCGCGTTTTAGGCAGGATCAAATCGGCCAGTAGCGCGACCAGGACGCCCCCGCCCGCAACCCAGGCCGGCCAGAGCGCACCCCATTCTAACTTGCCCAGCTTATCGAGGTCGGTCTGCTCAATCTTGACCTGTGCAATTATCTCGCTTGCAAATACGAAATTCATGATTTCCTTAATTATTTCTGCTCAAAAAGCCTCTTCACGGCCAGCTTGAAGCCGGGTATTATTTCTTCACCGTCGAAACTATCTTCCAGTCCCAATACTTGCGGCTTGCTCTCGCCTTTGCGATGCACGAGTACGTACTTCCCACGCGGATTGATAATCCAGACTAGCCGAGTACCCGCCGCCAGGTAGCGTTCCACTTTATCATCTATACTGTCGAAGCTCATAAAGTACGCTTTTTAGGCTTGGAAAAACCTCAAGCTAACACCGTTGATAGTATATCTCAAAAAGCTCGTCAGTCCGCGAAACAATTTCAACTGCCAGGTCGGGCGAACCGGGAAAGGCGTCCTCGTAATCGAGGCTGGCTAACCGCTCGGCCACCACGTAACCAACATCCGGCAACGGAGCGTTTTTAGGATTGAGGACAAAGGCCATATTTGTCCAGGCTTTGCCGACAGGATTTAGGTCGGTGTAATTCCTGATCTGCTGGATTAGGATAGTCGTAATTTCGCCGTGTCTAAGACCAGGCCCGCGCATTTCGACTAATCTCCCCTCTATCAGCTCGTAAAAGTGACCGTCATCGGGCAAAGTCATAAACTCGGCCAGGGTATAGGTTCGGGCCAGGTCAACGAATTTTTCTAACTGCACCGTCATGCCTTCACGCTCCTGCTTATCGAATCCTCAAGAAAGAAGAAGTTAGCGGCCCACCGCCAACCGCCCTGCCTGGCCCAGCCAGTCGTTTACCGCCGCATCCAGCACGCCCGTAATCAGGGAGGGGACGACACCCAGCAGCACGATCAAGAGTACCAGTGGCACGAATAGGACGAACTCGGCCCGGCCCATATCTGGCCCGGTGGGTTGCAAACGGGTTGGTTCCGGCCCGTGCCAGGCCGTCTGGAATAGCCGCATCACGTACCAGGCCGCCAGCACGACGCCTATAACTCCAAAAGCGGCATAAACCGGCGAATTCAGGAAGGCTCCGCCCAGGATCAAAAACTCTCCGGCAAACTGATTGAGGCCGGGCAGACCGAGCGAGGCCAGACCCAGCACCAGGAAAAGGGCCGCCAGGCGCGGCCAACGGGTTTGCAGTCCGCCCAACTGGTCGAGATTGTTCGTGCCAGTACGGACATACAGGGCTGCCGCGGCCAGGAAAAGGGCCGGGGTGACAATGCCGTGGTTGACCATTTGCAAAACCGCGCCGTTGACCCCCTGAGAGTTGATCGAGAAAAGACCCAGCACGATAAAGCCCATGTGCGAAAGGCTGCTGTAGGCCAGGATGCGCTTGATGTCGCGTTCGCCCAGAGCCGCCAGTGCGCCGTAAATAATGCTGACAAGGGCCAGTACCAGGAAGGCCACCGAAAATTCCTGAGCCGCCGCCGGAAAGAGAAAGATGCAATAGCGCAAGAAGCCGTATGCGCCAGTCTTGGACATCGCACCCGCGATCAGTACCAGGGCCGGGGCCGGTGTTTCGGCGTAAGCGTCCGGTAGCCAGACGTGGAAGGGAACCAGCGGTACTTTGACGATAAACGCTGCCGCGAACGCCAGAAAGAGCCAGCCTTGCGTCCCCGCATCGAGACCGGCGACGGCGCGTTGCACATCGAGATAGTCCAGCGAAAGTTGGCCGTTAGCTCCTTTCGTGGTGAAAGCCAGAAAGAGAATCGCCACCAGCATGAGCAGACTACCCGCGACCGTGAAGAGGACGAAGCGCACGGCAGCCCGTACCCGAAACTGCGTTTCGCCCCAGCTACCGATCATAAAGTAAGCCGGTAGAATCATCACTTCCCAGAAGATGTAAAAGAGCAGCAGGTTAGTGGAGGTGAAGACGCCGATCATCGAGCCTTCCAGCATCAGGAGCGCGGCCCAGAACTGGCGCGGCCTCTCCGAGATACCCCCCGCCGCAAAGACTGCCACCAGGCCCAGGAAGGCGGTCAGGAGTACCAGCCAGGCACTGATGCTGTCGGCTCCAACCTGATAATGCAAGCCTAATTCTTTGACCCAGGTGAATTGCTCAACCTGCCGAAAACCCTTCGTCGTCCCGTCCGCAAAGGCCGTCAGCAGCCCGACCGCCAGCAGCACGTTGAGGGCCGCAAACGCCAGCGTTACATAATACAGCACTCGCGGCGCGACGCGGTAAGCTGTCAGCAGGAACACCCCGACCGCAAAGGGCAAAAATATCAGGATGGTTATGATTGGGAAGTTACTCAAACCCGTCTTCTCTCTTCCTCTTCCTTTTTGTCTTCCTTAGCCGTTAGCGTTGCCGTTGCCGTTGCCTTCAGCCCTAGCGTTGCGTGGTCGCAATAGCGACATAGATCAAGAGCGCGACCGTACCCAGGAAGATACCCAGAGCGTAGTTACGTACCAGGCCCGTTTCAGTCTTGCGGCCTAGCTTGCTGCCTTCCCAGGAGGCATCGCCCAGGCCGTAGTCCACGGCGTGTTCGGTTTGCGGGTCGAACCACAGGGCGATCAGGCGGGCCGTACTCTGGCCGGGCCAGAAGAAGAGTAGCTTGTAGGCCAGGTCGAAGCCCCAACCGTAGAGCAGGAAATAGTTGATCGCTTTTTGACCAAGTTTGAGCGGATTCGGGAACTGGCGCGGCGGTTGCGGGCGAACGGTGTAATTAAGAGCTTCGGCCCGACTGCCGGGTTTGGCGATGGCGGCACGGCGGGCTTGCTTTTCGGCCCGACCACTCAGCACGCGGCGCACTTCTTCCTCGCTCATTCCTCGTGGGGTGAGGGTCTGGGTGGCCGGGTCGTGCCGGGCTGGAACCGTTTCTTCGGCCCGCGTAGATTGCTCGGCCAGGCTGGTCAGCGAAGGAGCCAGCCTATCCGCTTCGCGCTGCCGTCCGAGAGTGTACAGGCCCACCGCGACTGCAATTCCGGCAATTCCGGCTCCTACCCCCAGCCCAAGCTCGATAATTTCAAGCTTATCGGTCTGGATCGGGAACCATAGCCGCCCGCCTTCACCACCCGTTTGAAAGAGGCCGAACCGCCGCAAGACCGGCTGGAACCATTCGTGCAGACCGTTCCATAGTCCCGGCATCGCCAGAAAGCCGCCCACTACCGAGAAGAAAGTTAGCCCGGCCAGCACTGCGTTCATGCTGCGTGGGCTGGTGTGCGGGTGCAGTTCGCCGCCTGGCCCCTCGAAAACCAGCATGTAGGCCCGGAACATGTAAAAAGCCGTGATAAAGGCCACGATTATACCAACCCAACCAATAATCGAAAGATAGATCGGGTCGAGGCCGCGTGGATTGTAATGCTCGCTTGTTCCGCCAAAAAGCGGAAAAGTTCCCAGAATCGCCTCTTTACTAAAGAAACCGGCCAGGGGCGGAATACCGCTCAGGGCCAGTGCGCCGACCAGAAAACCGATCCAGGCCACCCGCGTTTCTTTATTCCGGCGTAGCCCTCCCATCTGGCGCATATCCTGTTCACCACCCAGCGCGTGAATGATCGAACCCGCCGAGAGGAACAGCAAAGCTTTGAAAAAAGCGTGCGCGACGAGGTGAAACATTGCCGCCTCATACGCGCCCACACCCGCCGCCATAAACATGTATCCAAGCTGGCTCATAGTTGAATAGGCCAGCACGCGCTTGAGATCGGTCTGGGCGACGGCACAGGTTGCGGCGTAGAAAGCCGTAAACACTCCGATGAGCGGCACGACTACCAGGGCCGCCGTCGAAACGGCAAAGAGCGGATGCGCCCGCACGATCAAGTAGACGCCTGCCGTGACCATCGTGGCGGCGTGGATCAGGGCTGAAACCGGCGTCGGGCCTTCCATCGCGTCCGGCAGCCAGGTTTGCAACGGAACCTGGGCCGACTTTGCGACTGCCGCCACCAGCAGCAGCATCGCGGCCCACTCGCGCCAATCGCCGCTTCGCAGGGCCGGGCTATTGAGAGCCGTCGTGAAGCTGGCCGACCCGGTGTTAGCAATCAGTACGAAGATGCCCAGCAGGAGGCCCACGTCCCCAATCGTATTCATCACAAAAGCTTTGCGGGCGGCGATTACTGCGCTTGGCTTGTTCTTGTAAAAGCCGATCAGGAGGAAGGACGATAGCCCGACGTTAGCCCAGCCGACCAGCAGCCACACAAAATTGTCGGCGGTCACGAGCAAAAGCATGGCAAAGACGAACAGGTTGAGGTAGGCGAAGAAGCGGCGGTAGTCCTTTTCATAGTGCAACTGGCCGTCCTCGCCCGGTTCGGTCATATAGCCGACCGAATAAACGTGGATCAAGAAGCCTACCCCGGTAACAACCAGGCACATAATTGTCGAAAGCGGGTCTGCCGCCAGGCCAAACGAAACGCGCCAGCCCCCCGCGACTGTCCAATCGTACCTGTACAGCCCGTAAGAACCCCAATCGCTGCCGCCGACCAGGGGTGTCAGAGCAACCGCCAGGGCCGCCAGGAAAGCCAGCCCGACGGCAGCACAGGCGATATAAGCCGCCGTCCTCTCGCTCAACCGTGGGCCGAACAACGCAATTACAAGAAACCCCAGCAAGGGGAACAGCACTACTAAACCGATTGCTTCAGGCACTCTAAGTCCTCGCCGTTCTTCTCTTTAGTTAAGTCGCTACTCGACTACTCGCTAAATCTGGCAAACAGTTCGTTCAGGGCAGCTTTGGCTTTTTCTCCGCCTTTGACGCCCGACGAATGGTCGAAAATTTCTACTTCCACCTCGCCCTCGGCGTAGAACTCTATTTCCCAGCGTTCGCCTGGCACAGCAATTTCTACCATTAAAGCTTCGTCGTTGTCACAGGAAAGCCGGTAGAAGATTTTACGGGCGTTTAGCTCGACTAAAAAATCCAAAAGCTGTCGCATCGAATTAGCATTGCTGCTTGTTCGGTCTGTACTTTGTAAATCCTTTTTTAGCAGTTCCATAAATCTTTAGGCTTACTCTATTTTCGCATTTTAGTCGTTGTACTGCGCGAACAGCCGCTCAAGAGATTTTTCATCCTCGATGTCGCTCGAACTGGAAAAAACTTCTACCTCTACCTGACCATCCGCGAAAAACTCAATTTCCCAGCGTTCCCCAGGAGAGGCTACTTCGACCATAATCGCTTCGTGGCGGGCCGAAAAGAGCTTATAGTAGATTTTCCGCTCGTCCAGCTTAGAAATAAAGCCAAGTAGCTTTTGCACCGAGCTTACCTGTACTTCGTTTGGATCAATGGGCATAAAGTTGTTAGCTGTAACTAGCCTTCCATTGACCGAATATCATCTACATCAATCCGTTTGCGTTTGCGGAACATCGCCACGATGATCCCCAGGCCGATGACGGCTTCTGCCGCCGCGACGGTCAGGACGACCAGCACGAAAACCTGTCCTTCGGCAGTGCCTTCTTTGCCGCCAAAGGAAATCAGAGCCAGGTTTACAGCATTGAGCATCAGCTCGATAGACATAAATTGCACGAGCGGATTGCGCCGCAACAGCACACCGCAGGCTCCGACCGTAAAGATCAAAGCACTGATCAGCATTGTGAATGTAACGTTGGTCATCTTCGCTAAACTCCCTTACTTCTTTTCCGGGCTGCCTTTTTCTCCTGACGCTTGCCTTCTAGCGTCTTTTGCCCAGCACAACCGCCCCGATCAGGGCCACCAGCAACACCAGCGAGGTCAGTTCAAACGGCAGAAGGAACTGGGTAAAGAGCGATTTACCGAACTCTTCCACCGTACCGTAAGTGCTGCCCGCCCGGACGACCTCGGCAGCCAGGGCCGGTTGCGGGCCACTGGTAAAAGCTACCAGCAAGCCACCGACCAGGAGACAGGCCAGGAAGAGGCCCAGACTGATCGCCCCGGCCTGTTGCAAGCGGTGTTTGTCCTGCAAAAGGCTCTCACCTGCCGGGTTTAGCAGCGTCACGACGAACAGGAACAGCACCAGGATCGCCCCGGCGTAGATGATCAGTTGGGCGGCAAACATAAACTGAGCGTGTAGCATGAGGAACAGGGTCGCCAGGCTGATCAGGTTCAACAGCAACATCATCGCGCTATAGACCGCGTTGGGCATCAGCACCACGCCGAGGGCTGAACCGAGAGCCAGCACCCCGGCAATAATCAAAACTACCTGTTCCATCAGGCCCGCTCTCCTTCGTTCGATTCCTCCCCATCCGGGCGGGCGGTGGGTAGAGCTTGCGGGGTAGTTTCGCCGGGAGCCACGACCGGGGCAATCCGGCGGAGCGGTTCAGGCGTGCCGACGGCCTGGACTTGCAGAGCCAGATCGCCTTTACCGACGGCGGCAGCCGTGGTGCGCCAGCCATCGAAGACGCCCTTGAATTCAGGGATGAGCGGTTGGGCATCGGCGGGCGGCGGAGCTTCCCAGACCAGGGCCGCGCCCCGCGTGGCCGTGCCGAGCGGTTCCAATAAATCTTTTTTATTGTACAGCATAGACGCACGGCTATAAGTTGCCAGAGCCGTATTCGACTCAAGCGTGATCGCCCCGGTCGGGCAAGCCGCCTGGCAGTAGCCGCAGAAGATGCAGCGTAGCATATCTACCTGAAAAATTTTAGCGTATCGTTCGCCCGGCGAGGTCGGCTTTTCAGGGCTGTTTTCTTCCGGCTCGATATAGATCGCGTCTGCCGGGCAGGTTCCGCTACACAACATACAGGCGATGCAGCGTTCCAGGCCGTTTTCGTAGCGATGCAGCACGTGGCGTCCTCGCGTGCGCTCCGGCATTTTGCGAGCTTGCTCCGGGTACTGTACGGTGATGGGTTTGCGAAAGAAATTCTTGAGGGTGATGCCCATACCCCGCAGCGATTCGCCGGTTTTTCTGATCGGGTTTGCCATTTCTTGTCACCTTACTCTTATCACATCCAAAGCTTTAATCAAAAAGTGCTTTCACCGGCAGCCTGAAACTCGGTATCACGTCTTCGCCGTCCAACTCCCCGCTCAACCCGACAAAGCCCGGCTGAGTTTCTCCTGTTCGATAAATCGTTACAAACTTTGCCAGCATATACACCGACCAGATTAGCCGCACCCCTGCCGCTTGATACACCTCGATTTTGTTCTGAATGCTTTCGGTAGTATCGCTGGGAGAGTTTACTTCTACTACCAGGTCGGGTGCGACCGAAATCGGGCCTTTAGCCTCCGTCCCAATCCGATTGTCAGGGACGAAGCAAACATCTGGCCGAACATTTGAGTCGTTGCCCAGCGTGCAGCCCGCCCCGCTATAGGCTTTACCGATGCGTTTTGCTCCAGCTTCAACACCTGCAAAAGTGCTGAGACGAGAACTGATCCTGGTTACTATATCACCGTGCTGAGCACTAGGCCCGACATTTTGTATCATAATCTCTCCACGCACTAGCTCATACTCAAGCGGGTTGCCGCCTTCGTCCGTGTTGGGCAGGCCGAGATTGAAGAACTCTTCGACGGTATATTTGCGGTTGAGGTCAAGGCCAGTTTCGAGTTGGGCGGTCATACTGCTTACACTCCTTCTTGCTAGAGTTCGGTACGCCAGGAGCTAGGATAGCAGGGCGACAACGATACTGGTAATAGCCAGGTTCAGGATGGCTATCGGGATCAGCACTTGCCAGCCAAAGTGCATCAGACGGTTGTATTTCAGGCGGGGCAGGGTGGCCCGCAGCCAGACAAACCCAAACATAAAGAGAACTACTTTTGCCACGAAGATTAGCGGCGCGACCCACTCCCAACCGCCCGGCAGATCGAAGAAAGGCGGACGCCAGCCACCCAGGAACAGGGTCGTGGCAATCGAAGCGACCGTAACCATATTGATATACTCGGCGGCAAAATACATCGCAAAGCGTAGCCCGCTATACTCGGTGTGATAGCCCGCCACCAACTCTTGCTCCGCTTCCGGCAGGTCGAAGGGGGCGCGGTTGACTTCGGCTACCGCCGCCGTGCAGTAGACCACAAAAGCGACGATGCCCGGTATGACAAACCAGACTGGGCCTTGCGCACCGATGATGCTGTTCATGTTCAGTGTATGAGCCATCACAATCACGCTAAGGAGAGACAGGCCGAGGGCTAGTTCATACGAAATGATCTGAGCCGCCGACCGGATGGCTCCGAGCAGCGAATATTTATTACCGCTACTCCACCCGCCGAGGGCGATACCGTAGACGCCCAGAGAAGAAACGGCCAGGATATAGAGGATGCCGATATTGAGATCAGCTATCCACGGTCTGGCCCCGAAGATGTTCAGGGCGTCCGGCCCGATTGGAATAACCGCAAAAGCACACAGAGCGACGGTAAGCGAGATCATGGGCGCGAGCGTAAAGATCGGGTTGCGAGCTTCACGCGGGATAATCTGCTCTTTAAAGACCAGCTTCACGCCGTCGGCTATCGGTTGCATCACCCCGCCAGGGCCGACCCGGTTCGGGCCAAGCCGGTTTTGCATCCGCGCAATCACTTTGCGCTCGAACAGGGTCATGTAAGCGAACGCGCCCATGAGAGCGGCCACCAGAATCAAAGCTTTAATGCTGTACTGAAGAACATCTGTCCACTGCATCGGTGTTTCCTGTGGTTACTAAAGCTAATTTTAAGCCTGAGTGCTGGCTTCGACCGCCTCGGCCTTCTCGCTTTCGTCGTCGCCCAGCAGCACCAGGGGCGCGGGTCGGGTAGCGTTCTTGAGCCAGTTTGGAACCAGGGCGGTCTGGGCCTCGGCTTCCCTGGTCAGGGGCCGCAGCAATCCTTCTCCGCTCAACCCGGCGTAGCTCAGACCGGCGTACAAAGTCGAAACGCGGCTGATTTCCTCGAATAGCCCCTGCGGATTGCGCGTCTTGACTTCGGCTCCCAGCCGGGCGGCCAGTTCTAGCAAGATAGCCGCGTCCGGGGCCGTTCCTTGCAGAGGTTGGATAGATCCAACGATGCGTTGCACCCGGCCTTCGGTGCTGGTAAAAGTACCTTCCTTTTCGGCAAATGAAGCCGATGGCAGCACGACGTGAGCGCGTTGGGCCGTTTCGCTCAGAAATAGCTCCTGCACTACTAACAATTCCAGGTTAGCGATAGCGTCACCGTTCAGCCCTAGCTCTTCGAGGTGGGCAAGCGGGTTCGCGCCCATCACCAGCAAGGCTTTAAGGGGCGTCTGGCCGGTTGCGCCCAGCATTTCTTCGTAGGAAAGGCCCGGTTCGGCTTCGCTGTAGCCCGGCCCCACGCCTGGCATCAGGCCCAGGTCGAGCGCACCCCAGGAGTTATTATCTTCCACTAATCGCCCGATCCCCACGCCCGCGACGCCCAGTTGCCCGGTCGCCAGAGCCAGGCGGGCCAGGGCCGTCAGGAGTTCAGGGTTGAGCTTGCTATGCGTCGCAGTCTCATCATAAAGGAAGGTTACGCGGTCGGCTCCTTCCAGAAGAGCCGCTATTTGCTCAATTCGGGCGGTCTGGGTCTGCGCCGGAGCGTTATCGTAGTCGGTGTAAATTTCGCCCAGGTAGTTTTTGATGCCTTCGTCCTGCAACCCTCTGGCCGTGCCACCTTTGACTAGCCGAGCCAGCAGCGCGTTAACGCCACTCTCGACATTCGAGAGGGCGACCGGCAACCGCAGCGTGGCAAAGCGATCCAGGGCTGGAATGGCCGGGCCAATTATAACCAGTTTAGCTCCGGCTTTGTGAGCTTTCTTGATCCGTAATTCGACGATAGGCTGACGGGCCGAGGGGTCGGTTCCGGCCAGCACGATTACTTTGGCCGTTTCAAGTCCGGCAATCGTGGCGGTATGCAGAGCCGGAATTGCTTTGGCCGGGAGACTGCCCCAACCGCCGTGTTTGTGGTCAATGTTGCCGGTTCCGACCAGTCCGCGCAGAAGCTTTTGGAAAAGATAGAGTTCTTCGTTGGTGCTGTGCGTTCCGGCAATTCCGCCGATTGCCGCCGGGCCGTACTGCTGGCGAATAGCCTTGAGCCGGTTCGCCACGAAGTCGAACGCTTCGGCCCATGTTGCCGGTTCCAGGCTGGCCCCTTTGCGAATTAGCGGGGTGCGCAGGCGTTGTTCGCTCTGGATAAAGCCGTAACCGTAGCGGCCCCGGTCAAACAGGAAGCCATCGTCTACCGCAACGTTGGGACGGCTCATGAAACGCACTACTTCGCGGCCCAGGCGCGTATCAATCTCGATGTTACAGCCGACCGAGCAGTGGGCGCAGACGCTGGGGGTATGGCGCAATTCCCAGGGGCGGGCCTTGAAGCGGTAGGTTCGACTCGTTAGCGCACCGACCGGGCAAAGCTCGGTTACATTGCCGGAGAACTGCGAAACGTAAGGCTTGCCGGGGAATGTGCCGATCTCGGACTCGTTGCCGCGATCTAAAATGATCAGGCCCTCGTCCTGGACAATCTCGTTGCCAAAGCGCACGCAGCGCATGCACATGATGCAGCGTTCGCGGTCGAGGGCAATCGTAGGGCCAAGCTCGATGGCTTTTTGCAGATGCCGTTTTTCCTCGCGGTAACGCCCGGTCGAGCGGCCATAGTCCACGGCGTAGTCTTGCAGATCGCACTCGCCGCCTTTGTCGCAAATCGGGCAGTCCAGCGGATGATTAATCAATAGGAATTCCATCACGCCCGCCCGCGACTTTTCGGCCACGGGACTTTCGGTCCGCACCACCATTCCTTCGGTGATCGCGGTGGTACAGGCAGTCTGCGGTTTGGGTGCTTTTTCGACTTCGACCAGGCAGATGCGGCAAGCCCCTAAAGGGGGCATTTTAGGGTGGTAGCAATAAATCGGAATAAAAATCCCGGCCCCTTTAGCCGCCTGCCAGATGGTCGCGCCTTTAGGAGCCTGCACCGACTGCCCGTTTATCGTCAAGTTTACTAAGTCTACTTCTGCCATTTTTACCCTGCGTTCTAGCCGACTAAGGCACAGCTACCTTTATTAAGCGCAAATCAAGTCAGGTGCGGGTGAAGTTTTCGGATGAAATTCTCAGGTCAATGCTTTGCCAGCTTGTAAGAGGTTCCCCTGGAAAGCTTACCCCCTCTGGTCAGGCAAAGAGACAGAACGGGTTTAGCGAAGAGCAGTTTGTGTTCTAGTGCATTATACCATTAGTTACGAAAATCGCAAATATAAGGTTAAGGAAAAGTTAAGGCAGGTGAAGATTGCGTGTTTTGTCCCAAAATGTGACCCGGCCTGACCTGAAGCCAGTCCTACTTTGCATCTCGCCCGCAGATTATAACGAAGGGTCTTGCTTTTCCGTGGCTTGAGTTTATAATGTTAAATATAATTTATTAGTGTAAATATTGGGTAGCTTTTGATAAGTTGGGTAACGGGAATACCAGAGACAAAGCAATGTTAAAGCAGACCGCCTGGGAACAATTGGTCTTCCCGCGCATAAATCCGCAGCCAGATACCGCCACCCCCGGCATAATCATGATCGTGGATGATCTTCCCGACAACTTGCGCCTGCTGGAAATAGTTCTCAAGGGCAAAGGTTTTCAGGTTTTTCAAGCTCGTAGCGGCAGCGAAGCCCTGGCTTTGTTGAATCTGGTGCTGCCGGACGTGATTTTCCTCGATTTAATGATGCCGGATATGGACGGCCTGGAAGTGACCCGGCGTATTCGAGCTATGACCGAGTTGCCTTACATCCCGATTGTGTTACTGACTGCTTCGCAGGACAACAAAGCCAAGATTACCGGCCTGGATGCCGGAGCCGACGAGTTCCTGGCAAAACCCTTCTCGCAACCGGAATTGATCGCCCGCGCTCGTTCGCTGATTAGGTTGCGCCGTTACAACCAGGCTCTGGCTCAGGCTGTCCAGGATAACCGCTACCTCAACGATTTGCTTCTAACCGAAAATACTCGCATGGCCGAGGAACTTGAACGCACCCGCCAGGCTCAGATGCGCCTGATGCCCCAGGCCGGGCCGGACTACCCCGGCGTGAGCTTTGCGGTTTATTATCAACCGGCCCTTGAAGTCGGCGGCGATTATTACGACTATGTTCGCCTGGACGAAGAGCGGTTCGTAGTCGTGCTGGGCGACGCCGTAGGTAAAGGCGGCGCGGCAGTCCTGGCGGTGGCCGTGATCAAAAGCGTGCTGGCGACCGAGTTTGCGCACGCTTTGCAAGAAAAATCAACTTTTGAACCGGCTCAGGTCTTAGAACGCATTAACGGGGTAATTTGTGGGCCGATGGAGAGCAGCCAGACCGAGATGACCCTGTTTTGTGGGCTGGTAGACCTCGGTCGCCGCACGATCCGTTACTCTAACGCCGGCCAGACTTTCCCGCTTCTAGCCCGCACTGGTAGCGTCCAGGAGCTAAAGTTGGGTGGGCTGCCGATTGGCCTGTTCTCGGATGCCACCTATTCTACTCAGGAGATTTGTTTCGAGCAGGGCGACCGGCTTATGCTCTACAGCGATGGCCTGAACGAAGCCACCGATTTACAACACGAGCAGTTTGGCTTCGACCGCTTGCGGGCCGCAGTTCTGGCCCATGCCGGGCTATCCCCTCAACCGATGCTGGAAGGTATTATGGAGCAAGTACATCTATTTTGCCAGGATGCCGACGACGACCAGACGCTGGTGATTTTTGGTTTTTAGACGGTTCAGGCCGAAGTACCTTCTAGCCGGGTTAGGGTTAATGGTAGTGGTGGCAATCGGGGTGGTAGTAGCCGCCCTGACCCTGTTTCGGCCCGCCGAAACTCCGGCGTCGGCTCAACTTTTACGAGAATGGCCTCAATTCAACCTAAATGCCCAGCATAGCGGCAGCACCAACACCGATACTGCTATCCGGGCAGGTAACGTAGCCAGGCTGCAAAAGTTTTTCGAGGTCGAGTTGCCAGGCGTGGCGGACGGTGCGCCGGTCTACCTGGCCGGAGTTACTACCCCCTCCGGAGTCCGCGATCTTTTGTTTGCCACTACCCGGCCCGGCGATCTTCTAGCCCTGGATGCGGCGAGCGGTGCTACGGTCTGGGTCAAGCACAATCCCGCCCCGTCCTGTCAGATCAATCCCAAAGGCGATCCTTGCTTTACCACCTCCTCGCCCGCCCTCGACCCTAACCGCCAGTTTGTCTACAGCTACGGCCTGGAAGGATCAGTTCACAAGTACCGGGTTGGCGATGGAACCGAAATCACCGGCGGTGGTTGGCCCGCCCTGACCAGCCTGAAGATTGACCAGGAAAAAGGCTCGTCCGCTCTAACCCTGGTGACAGCCAGGAACGGCCAGAGTTATCTTTACGCCACGCACGCTTACTACCCGGCAGGAACCCGCCGCAATCAGGGCCACCTGACCGCGATTAACCTGCAAGACGGTTCCCAGCACGTTTTCAACGCCGCCTGTAGCGACCAGTTCGACCAGCATTTCAAACCGGGTGGGCCAGACTGTAGCGTGCTGGAAAATGGCATCTGGGCGCGTGGCCCGGTCGTTTACCTGCCGGAAACCGATAAGATTTATCTCACCACTGGCTGCTGCACGTTCGACCCGGCGCAGCACCAGTGGGGCCAGACTACCCTCGCTCTACGACCGGATGGCACTGGCAACCGGGGCGACCCGCTCGATAGTTATACGCCGGTCAACTGGCGTGACCTGAACGCTAACATTCAACTTGCCAGTACCGCCCCGGCTATCCTGCCCACTCCGGCCAACAGTTCTATCCGCCGACTGGGAGCGCAAGCCGGGAAAGACGGCAAGTTACGCCTGTTAAACCTGGATAATTTGAGCGGCCAGAACAGCCTGGGCAATCTGGGCGGCGAGTTAAGCCAGCTAGATTTACCCCAGAAGTCGCCGGTCTTTACCGCCCTGGCGGTCTGGGTCAACCCTGCCGATAGTGCAACCTGGGTTTTCGTCGCCAGCATCACTCATCTCAGTGCTTACCGGCTTGAAATAGACCCTACCGGCCAGCCGAGGCTGAATGAGGTCTGGCAAAAAGCTCAGAACGGCAATTCACCCCTGGTAATTAACAATCTGCTCTATTACCTGCGGCCCAACGAGATCGGCGTACTCGATCCGCTTACGGGTAAAACCCTGTGGCGTGATAGCGGAGTTGGCCCGGTTCACTGGCAAAGCCCGATTGTAGCCGCCGGAGTGCTTTATGCCACCGACGAGAATAGCCGCCTCGTGGCTTTCGCGGTAGACCGAAAGCGGCCTTGAATTTTCACGAGTTTTACAAAATCCTTTATAAACCTCTTGACAGCTTCTCAAAGTCTGTTACAATAAAAGTGTCCGAACGTTCGGACACAATAAGAATAAAAGACAAAGGGATAAGGCAAAGCCATCGAAACTCTCAAAGCACCCAGTAATAGTCGAGACCTGATCTTTCAGCGTTCGCTCCAGCTTTTTACCCAGAAAGGTTACGACGGCACTTCGATAGACGATATTCGCCAGGCGACTGGCTTTAAGTCGAAGGCTAGTTTTTACACTCATTTTAAGAGCAAAGAAGAGTTAGCCCAGGCTCTCCTGACTAAAATTTTGGACGATGAAGCCGCTCTTTCGTTTCGGGCTTTCCAGGCCGCCGACCCGGAACCGTTGGCGCAATTCCTGGCGGTAGGCCGGGTTTTTATCGAATGGGGCCTGACCCATTTACAGGAATACGCTTTTTGTTTCCTGCGAACGCAGCAAGAAATGCTAATCCAGGGTCGCTACTCGGCAGAAGCGGAACAGTCCAATGCCGGTATCGAAACATTGATTACCCAGATGCGCTCTTCCTATCCGGTGCGCCAGATTGCCGATAAAGCCCTGACAAGTATGATTGTAGGCGTAATCAGCAAAGCAGTGATCGATCAGGTTTCCTTTGGTTCGATCAGCCTGAACGAGAAAGTCGAGCAGATTGTTGAAATGTGCCTGGGGGTCGTCTTCACCGATACAAGCGGGTTAAAGCGGTAAGGCGTTAGTATTTAAGAGGCTAGAAAACGTCCGAACGGACGGACATTAAAAGAAAGATGAAGGAAAAGAAAATGAGCAACCAGAAATTTGAGGCCAGGTCTGAAAGTATCGCTAAAACCGTAGTCGTCGGCAATGGCAAGCTCTCCTACGAAGTAGCCGGAAATGGGCCGGTCGTCCTGTGCCTACCAGGGATGGGCGATACGCGGCGAGTTTACGAACGTTTCGTCCCGGCCCTATTAGAAGCAGGCTACCGGGTAATCACCACCGACTTACGTGGTAACGGACAATCACAGGGTAAGTTCAGTTCGCACAACCTGAACGACCTGGCAAGCGACATCGGCGCGATTCTGGATGCGGAAGGCGTCGAGAAGGCTTATCTGGCGGCAGGCTCGATTTCGGGAGCTTCGGCGGGTCTGTTTGCCTCCCAACAGCCCCAAAGAGTGCTGGGCCTGATCCTTTTCAGCCCTGTCTTCGATAGTCCCTCTCGCCTTATGATGAGTTTGCTGATAGCGGCCCTGCGACTGCCGGGTTTGGGTGCGCCTATCTGGGGGTCTTATTTCAAGACGCTTTACCCTAAACACCCGGTGGAGGCGGATTACCTGGCCCAGGTTAAAGCGAGCATTGGGCAAAAAGGCGGCCTTAAAAGCCTGACCGATATGCTGTGGAGCCGCCATCTGGATGCGGGCATCCGGCAGATCAAAGCACCGACCCTGATTTTCTTTGGAACAAAAGACGGTGATTTTAAGAGTGTGCCTGCCGAAGCAGCCCGCGTCCAGACCGAACTTCCGCAAGCCCGCATAGAGATACTGGAAGGTATCGGGCATTACCCCCAGCGCGAAGCTGCCGAACAGGTAATTCCTCAAACCCTGCAATGGTTAGCCGCGCAGAAAGCTTAGACCGCAAGCAAAAGCCGCGGTGCTATTTATAAATCCTTTCTTGCACTCGCCCTGATAGCCCAAACAGAGCGAGTGCAAAGTCGGGTTTTGCCCTTTGCCACACCCTAGGGCGTGACATGAACCGAGTACGACTTTGCACTCGCCCTGATAGCCCAAATTGCCTAATTGCTTTAGGCCGTCCTTGTGCCTTATAATTGAAGAGATCGCACGGTTCTGAAGTTTTCCAATGCAATTTTATTTTGCCCTAGGCCCAAACCTCTTTTCGTGCCAGGAGGTTGCGCTTGCTTGATGCCCTTAAAGCAACCTTATTTTGCTAATTTGAGCCAGACCAAACTTTTAATCTGCTCGCAAGGAGAATTATAGATGGATCAACAGTCTAAACCCCAGACTGGCCCGGCCCAGCCCTCGTTGAGTGAGGTGTTGGCGATGTTCGACGCCATGAAGCAAGAGTTCGCCGCACAACGGGCCGACCTGGAACATAAAGTCAGTCGTCTTGAAAGCGAACTGATTCAGGTGCGGCAGGTCGAGCCAGGCCCGACTACGGTGGTGGCTCCAACTAGCCGCCGTCGCATGCTCAAAAAGCTGGTGGCAGGTGCGGCAGGAGCCGCTGCTCTGGGCGTAGCCGCCACCGGAGCTATACCGAGTGTTCAGGCAGGCAACCTCGATTTCAACGGCACGGGCGGGTCGGGCGGTAGCAATGCCGCCACCGGCATCACTTCCATAACGGCCTCCGTTGCCGAGCCAACCGCCTTTCCTGTTCTACAAATAAATAACTTGAACACCCAGAGCCAGGGTACCGACATCAATAATCCGTCCACCCGCTCGATAGCAATATCGGCCCAGGCTGCCGCCAGCTTTGCAATTTATGGCAAAAGTACCGGCGGAAGTGGAGCCGCCGCCACCGGCATCATTGGTATATCCGGCGGGGCCGACCTGGTGGTAAGCACCGGGCAGCCCGGCAGTACCGTCAGTCCAGTTTTCCAGAATAGATTTGGCGGCGTGGTCGGAGCTTCTAACGCTAACGCCGGGACGGTTGGTATTTCACTCAACAATTCCGGGGTGGTTGGCGTGTCAGGAGCCAAAGAAGGTGTGAAGGGCGTCGGCCAGAGCGGGGTGGGCGGCTATTTTTATAACCAGAGCGATAGCACCACTGACCCCGGTTCCAACCAGGGGGCCGCTATGCGGCTGGGTTTGCGTAATAGCTCGGCTGCGCCTAACTCCAAACCGACCGGCAGTGGCCCTTTCCAGCACGACGCGGGCGAAGTTGCGGTGGACATCTATGGCCGGGTCTACGTCTGTATTGCGGGCTTTGTTCCTGCCGCCAGAGACGCTTTAAACGGGCCTGCGGTTGGTTATACCAACCCTAACAACTCTAACTGGCGGTTCCTGGCTCCCATGGCGGTCAAATCTGGCAAGCCTACAAATCCTGCGGCTGCCGACCAGGAATTGCACATTCCCGGCGAAATGTGGCTCGACGCGACTGATGGAGCGATGTACGTTTGCACTACCCCCGGTAGTTTCAACGCTTCGGTGCCTTTGTTAAATACGCCGCCGGTTTTCAAGCAGTTAAGTGGTATTCAGCTTTTTCCACAAGGCCCCGACCGTTTTATAGATACCCGCCCGATCTACACGCGGAACGGTGTAGCGGGTCAGAGAATAGGGACGGTTGTGGCCGGTAATGCCGCCAATTCTACTTTCGCCGATAAAGAAAACCGCACCTACAAGCTCACTGCCATTGCCAGCCTGGGCGACCCTCTGCCCAATACTTTTAACTACACCGGCGTTAATACGCGCAAAATCCCCGACGGCGCGGTTGGTATTGTCGGGGTAATATCGGCGGTTGGCCCTGTTACAGCCGGGACGCCCTTCCTGACGCTCTGGCCTTCCGATAACGCCCTGGCAACCGTGGCTACTCCGACCACACCGCTCCGGCCTTCGGTCGCCAATCTAGTTTATCCTCAAAACGGCGTCAGTATCGCAAACAATTTCACGGTTGCTTTGACCAAAGCCGGTCGCCTCAGTGTTTATTGCCATCGCAAAACCGACATTACGATTGATATTGCAGGGTATTTCTAAGGAGGACGAAGAAAAAGACGAGGCCCGGCAAACTGCCGGGCCTCGTCTTTTTCCCTTCCCTGGCTTAGGTTTTCGGACTTATATTACTCAAGCCTATAGAAGGACATGCACAATGCCAAATTATGCTTTTTTATCTAGCGACTTGAAATGTCCAAGTTGTGCTACAGTTTTAACAGATTTAATTTGGTTTCAATGGGGATATTGTCCTGGTTCTCTTCCTAGACGAGAATATGTGTATTCTATTGGTGATAAAATTTATTGGAAAGCTTGCAAGGATGGCACAGTCTCACCCTGGACAATGTTTGACAACATTACTGCAAATGTAGGTGAGCCTTTAATAAGCAATTTAATAGTGCGAGATGATACACAATATTTTCCGCAAAACTCGTGTAGAGCTTGCGGGCAAGTAATTGGGGGTATTGCTCTGCAAATTGTAGAAGGGGTAATAGACAGAGCCTGGATTTATCCACCAGGTGAATTAGACAATGAGATAGTAATTTTTATTGTCGAACAAAATGGCAATCTAAAACCTATGCCGGAGTGGAATGACTATACGGGTCTTAAACATTTACCGTATGATTGCTAACGTCAATAGGTGCGAAGACCGCCTACACCTCTGACGCGGCTAACTGGTTTAGTGTCAGTCAGTGTGTCATTTGCACATTTTAGCCTTGTTGATTCACCTTCTGATCGGCCTGATATGAGCCAAACTCTAACGAGGCTCATATCAGGCCATTATTCTAACTCTATTCGTGGCTGACGATCCGATTGCGGAGAGTGCCTATGCCTTCAATCGTGGTTTCCATCAGGTCGCCCACGGCCAGGTATTCGGGTGGCTTGGCGAAATGGCCTACGCCATCGGGCGTTCCGGTCGAAATTACGTCGCCCGGTTCCAGCGTTATGCCCAGCGATAGGTCGGCCAGAATTGCCGAAATGTCGAACATAAGCTGGTTGGTGTTAGCCTCCTGCTTGGTCACGCCGTTAACCTTCAAGCTGATCGGCAGGTGTACCGGGTCGGGTAGTTCGTCCGGCGTGACTACCACTGGCCCCATCGGGCAACTTCCGTCCAGTCCTTTGCCCTTGAACCACTGTTGATGTCGGTTCTGCAAGTCGCGGGCCGTCACGTCGTTGATGACCGTATAGCCGAAGACGTGCCGCATTGCATCGCTCGCCTCGATATAACTTCCGCCCAGCCCGATGATGACGCCTAACTCGGCTTCCCAATCGAGCTTCTGGGTGACACGCTGGTCGTAAGGAATCGGGTCGAACGGGCCAATAATGGCGGTGTGCGGCTTGGTGAAGTAAATCGGAGCTTCCGGGGGTTTTTCTTCCAGGCCGCCGCGAGCCACCGCGCCTTCCAGGAAGTGCTTGTAGTAGTTGCGACCCAGACAGATTACGTTCTTGGGTGGTCGGGCCAGCGGTGCCGTCAGCAATTCGTCCCGGTAAGGCACTGCCGCCCCCTGCCCGGCCAATTCGTCCAACGAGGCGGCTTTAAGCCGGGTGGCCGTGCTTTCCCAGGCAGACGGCCCGGCCTCGATCAAGGCCAGCAAGGTGTCGAACCCGGCCACTCGTCCAACGTCTACAATTTGCCCTTCTTGCAGCGAACCCAGGCGAGGCTTGCCCTCGCTCATGTATGTTAAATAGCGCATCGGTATCCTTTTGAATCGCCAGCCGTAAGTCCTTAGATTTTAGCTCCCGGCTAAAATCCTCTGATTACTGACGGCTGAAGCATGACTATAAACGCTTCTTACTGAAACCCGTCGTTTTCGCTATAGGCTTGTTCGCGGTAAAGACCTAGCTTTTCCATCACGGGCAGGTCGGTGACGGAGAAGAGGATCGCCTCGGCGGTCGGGCTGGCGTTGCCATGCTCATGCCAGGCCCAGGGCGGTAGGGCCAGGAAGTCACCCTTTTTCCAGTCGAACCGTCGCCCGTTGATAATCGTATGCCCGCTTCCGGCCACGACGTGATAGACCGCGCTTGAAGTGTGGCGGTGCGCCTGCGTGTGAATACCGGGACGCAGGAGTTGCACCCAGCAACTCAGAGTCGGCAGCACCGACCCGCCCGTTTCCGGGTTGACATAACTGAGGGCTACATCGTCGTAAGGGCTGGCTTCGCCTGCGCTTGCCATTGCCCGCAGAGCCTCGTAAGTTTTGGCCCATTTGTAGATCAACAGAGGCGAACTAAGTCTGGCGGCAGGGCGTTGCCAGGCCGGAACGAGTGCGCCGCCGCCGTATTTCTTGAGAGAAAGATTATCCGGCTTCGTGTTGGGCTGCTTGTGGTCGGGGTACGGCTCGAAGAACGAAGCATCCAGCGACTTGACCAGATTTATATCCAGGCCGTCCATCCAGATTACTGGCTCGTTGGTTTCGTTGCCGTGGTCGTGCCATTGCCAGGGTGGGGTCAGCAAAAGGTCGTATGGCTCCATAAAGCAACGTTCGCCCTCGACCGACGTATAGGCTCCGCTTCCCTGGATAATAAAGCGGATCGCGCTCTGAGTGTGGCGATGGGCCGGGGCAACCTCACCGGGCTTGACCATCTGGATGCCCGCGTAAATGTTGCGGGTAGTCGTTTTGAGGTCGGCCAGGCCAGGGTTATTCAGGATCAACACCCGCCGTTCGCCGCCGCGCTCAATCGGAATATCACCGGCCTTTAGGATGCGCGGGTAAACTTCCTCCCAGGGCCACACAAAAGGCAGAGCATCTGCGACAGGTTGCGGCGTGATCAGCTTGCTCAGATATTTCCAGAGTGGCGGCAAATGCGCTCCTTCAATATCGGCGTAAAATTCTTCCAGGCTCGTCTCGATGTGAGCCTGATCGGGAGCCTGTTCGATAATACTCATTTCGTTCCCTACCTCTCCGCGTTGAGCGGCCTACACATTTTAAGCAGCTTACATTCAATCAATATGTCAAACTTCCTGGCCTGTTTACCGGCTTATTATAGCCACTTCAGGCCAAACCCCCAACCTCGGCTTTAGGCGTCCCGACAAAGACCGTCTGGCCGGTCGGCAGGTCGGGCCGGGCCAGGAAGCTCAGGGTGGCGGCGGCGACCTCGGCGGGAGTAGGCAATTTGTCTCCTTCGACGGTCTGGGTTAGTTGTTCGACCAGGCTCTTATCTTTGCGTTTGAAAAGAGCGAACGCACCGGTATCTGAAATCAGGTGGCCGACCACTACGGCCAGCCTGACACCTCGTGCCGCCAGTTCAGCTTGCCGCGCCCGCAGGTCTTGCTCGGCTTCGTGTTTGGTCTGAGCTACCGGAGCGTAGCCGGGCAGGGTTTCCATTTCGCCCCAGCGGTGCGCCCACAGGCTGGTCATATAGATCACCCAACTTCCGGCCCCCAATAAATCTGCCGCCAACGCTTCTTCGACCAGTGCCAGTTGTGAATCGCGGTTGATCAGCCGGGCGTAGTCCGGGCCTTTGTCGGCTTCGAGGCCACCTGCTGCGTTCAGCACCAGCCCATCAATCCGGCCAAAGCGTTCTCCGACTGCGGCATAAAGTCTGTGACGGTCGGCTTCCAGGGTTACATCGGCCTGGACGAGCAGGCAAGCCGCGCCGGTTTTTTCAAACTCGCGCAGGCTTCGCTCGGCCCGGTTTCGCTTGGCCGCATCGCGGTAAGTGACGACCAGCGCGGCTCCTAGCTCTGCCGCCCGTTCTGCTACCGCTTTCCCGATGCCGCGTGTGCCGCCCGTCACCAACACAACTTTGCCCTTTAATTCGGTCGCTTCTTCCTGGCTCAATTCCTTCCCTTTCACTTTCGCTTTCGGTTTCCCTGCTAGTTGCTTTGCTCTCAAGCAGCAAATTTTTAGACGCTACTTTTACTCTTCTTCTTGCTCCCAACCAGCCAAAAGACGACCGCTTTAGCTTTTGAGGGCCGTTTGGGAGCGTTGGGTGGTCTGGCCGATAGCCTGAGCTAAAGTAGCAGCCAGTTTTTCGAGTTCAAACTGGAAGCCACGGGCGGCGATATGACCGTCGGGCCGCAGGAGGTACAGCGTACCCGGCCCGGCGGCGTAAGTGCGTGCCAGTTCGTCGCTTTCGTCCAATAATACCTCGATGGAACTTTTTCCGCTAGAACTTTTTTCGCTTCGGTCGTCGGCCCGGCCCGCTACAATATAGCTTTTGAGCGGCAGGATTGGCCCTGCTTGCAAAGCCTGTTCTAAGGGTTGGACGGCCTGGGAGGGCCGTTCGCTGAAATACAGCAGCACGAAGTCGCGCCCGACCAGATCGAGGAGGCGCAGCCGTTCGCCCGGGTTGCTGGGCCGTGAATAGCGGCTATCCGGGGCCAGACTGCCCGCTTTTGGCCCTTGCCAGAACCGCCAGACGGCCTTTAACGCTCCTGGCGAGGTCAGGCGAGCCAGAGGCGGCAGGTGTAAGCGCGGACTGATGATCGCCGATTTGGGGTAGGTGCAAGGGCTGGATAGCCGCCCGCTATTGACCAGTTTCCGCAAGCGTTTGAACCGCACACTACCGCGCAAAATCAAGTTGCGTAGCCACAGCCGGGAGCGCGAACGCGGTGTGATAAAAGCCATCGTGCGGTCAGTAATATGCAGGTTTTCGAGGGCCGCATGGTGCCGTTCGGTTTCGTAAGTATCGAGTAAGCTCCCCGCCGCCTGGCCGGTTAGCACGAGCCAGAGTTTCCAGACGAGATTGTTCGCGTCCTGTACGCCGCTATTCATACCCCGCGCCCCGAAAGGCGACATCAGGTGGGCCGCATCGCCCAGCAGAAAGACCCGGCCCTGGCGCATTCGGGCGGCGTGCCGTTGGTGGAAAGCGTAGATGCTGGCCCAGACTATTTCGTAGGGCCGCTCGCCGATTACTTCGCGGATCCGCCGGTCGAGGGCTGCCGGTTGTCGTTCGGCTTCCATGTCAATATCAGGGCCGAGTTGCCAGTCAATCCGCCAGACGTTATCCGGTTGTGGGTGTAGCAGCATCGAGTCGCTTTTGCTAAAAGGTGGGGCAAACCAGAACCAGCGTTCCTGAGGATAATCGAGGGTCGCCCGGATATCGGCGATCAAGAAGCGTTCTCGATAAGTTTTGCCGACAAAATCCAGGCCAAGTTCGTGCCGCACCGGGCTGCGTGCGCCATCCGCCGCCAGCACGTAATCGGCCTCGATCACGCTCAGTCCGTCCGGCGTTTCAACCGTAAGCTCGACGCCTTCTTCGGTTTGCTTCAGGCTGATCACCCGATGTCGCCAGCGCAACTCACAGCGGGTTTGAGCCTTGAGGCCATCCAGCAGGAATTGCTCGGTGTAGAATTGTTGCAGGTTAATAAAGGGAGGAAATTTTTCGTCCTGACCGCCTGGAAAGCGAATCTGAAAAAGCTCTTTCTGGCCGAAAAAGACCCGTCCCAGCTTCCAGGTAACGCCTTTAGCAACCATCGGTCCGACCACGCCCAGCCGCTCGAAAATTTGGAGGGTGTGACGCTGGACGCAAATCGCCCGCGAACCCTCGCTAAGTTTGTCGTCGTCGTCTAAAATCAGGCTACTCAGGCCGTAGCGCGATAAGCCCAACCCTAGCGACATCCCGACCGGCCCGGCTCCTACGATTGCCACCGCCACTCGTTCCCGCCTCGGTTGGGCCGGGGCCAGTTGGCTTTGATCAAGGTCTTGTAGCATAATCGTCTTACCTCTTTGTCAAAAGCCTTTCCCTTACTTCCCCTTACTCTACACGCTCAACTACTGGCCCGGCGAAGCGTGCGCTGGGCCATCTTGACGTTGGCGGCGTCAATCATTTCGCCGTCCAGCAAGAAGGCTCCCCGGCCCGCCCCGGCTATCGAAGCTTCGTAAGCTTCCACGATCCGGCGGGCGCGGGCAAGTTCAGCTTCGGCGGGGGTGAAAATAGCCTGGATCGGCTCGATCTGGCTCGGATGAATGGCCCACTTGCCGTCGCAACCGAGTAACTGCGCCTGACGCGCACTTTCTTCCAGCCCGGCCAGGTCTTTGAAGGCGGCGTATGGCCCGTCCAGCACTTCCAGGCCGTGAGCGCGAGCCGCGACGATGATGCAGCTCAGCGCGTAGTGCCACAGGTGGCCGGGATAACCCTCCGTCCGCCCGCCGATGCTCAGGCCGGGTGCGCCGATTGATGCGGCATAATCGCCCGGCCCAAAGATCAAACTTTCCAGGCGGCCCGGCCCGACCGCCGCAATCCTCTCGACGTTCGACATTCCTTCGGCAGACTCGATCTGAGCTTCGATTGCGATAGGCCGCGTCCAGCCGTGGCTCACTTCAATCGCACTCAGCAGAGCCGCCACGGTGTAAACCTCTTCAGGTCGGTTAACTTTCGGCACGACCACCGCGTCCAGTCGGTCGCCCGCTTCCTCGGCTACCTCGATCAAGTCGCGGTAGAAGAACTGGCTCGAAACGGCGTTGATACGCCAGGCCAGGCGTTTACCGCTCCAATCCAGGTCACGAGCGGCCCGGATGATGTTCTGGCGGGCTTCGGCCCGACCTTCCGGCGCAACCGAGTCTTCCAGGTCGAGCAGTACCTCGTCTACCCCCAACCCGGCAGCTTTCGCCATCATTTTAGGGTTGTTACCCGGCACGGACAATTCGCAACGTCTGGCGTTCATCCCAAATCCTCAGTTTGGCCCTTCCCCAAATGGCTGTCGCTAATTTCTATTCTCCGAAAAGTTCCAGGGCGTTTAACAGGCCAATGCTTTGCAAGCGTCGAAAGAGTACCCGCAAAGTGCGCTCCTGAATTGCTCCCAGGTCGAGGCCGAACTCGGCGGCGACGTTGCGCTCTTGCCGCACCAGGCCCGCCGAAAGCACGGCATAGCGGCCTCCTTCGCGGGCGACCCGTTCCCGGCCCGCTCTGTCCAGTTGGCCTACTAGCTGCCGGATGTGGCCCAGGCCGAAAGCTACGTGACGGCTTTCGTCCAGAAAAACCCGCCGTAGGAGCTTTTGTAGAAGCGGATCGGGTAAGGCGATTACGGCAGCGTGAAAAGTTTCCAGAGCCATCCCTTCGATCAAAACGTGCATGCCTACCAGCTTTTCTTCGATAGTCGGCAGAGCCGTCATCGCTTCGACCATTTCGGCCAGGCATTCGTTAGGGGGTGTTTCTTCACCCAGCAAGGCTACATAGCGCGAGAATACGGCTACGTGGCGGGCTTCGTCTTCTAGCTGGCTTAGCAAAAAGCGGCGGGCCGAACCTTCCGGGGTGTGGGCCAGTAGTTGCCCGACGATCCGGTAAGAAGCTCGTTCGCCGTAAAGAATCTGGCTCAGAACCCGCGCCCCTGCCGCCGCTTGCGGCCCATGTAGCCTCGTGCCGAGATGCCAGGGCAAATCATCGCTCTGCCATTGCCGCTGTTGGCTTTGCTGGTAGAGCAGGGCGGGCCGGTCGAAATCAGGGTTATAGGTTTGAGCGGAGTGGGCCGTTTCGGTCAACATAAAGCTTGCCGACTTTCTAGCAAATAGGTCAAAAGGCGACCTAGCCGGTTGCCTTAATCAGTATAGCACACCGCCTGTGGACGGCAATCTTAAACCGAATAGTTCCTGGCTTCACCTCCTTGCAGACTTATTATTGCCTCCCTTCTGGAACAATACACTGCAAGCCAGGGTTTAGTTCTTTCCGCAGCATAGGTTTGCGACCGACCAGGCGACGCAGCCAGCCGAGGGTTCTAGTGTCGTGTTCCTGGTTTTGGGCCTGGCGGGTTTGCTGGATCAACCTATCTTGCTGGCTCTGTGCTTGCAGGCGAGCAATGCGCTCTTTAGAGATTTCGTAATTAAACATTTGTTATTCCTTTCTGCTCTGGTTCTGGTTAACATTCAACTCTTAATTCAGTCTTTAATAAGCCATTCATCTAAACTTCTATTTCTAAAAATAGGCTGCCAACGCAGCCTATTTTTACTTCTAGCCTAACAAGAAAGTGCTGCCCTGCGCCAGCAGTTGGCTCAGGCGTTCGGTATCCAGCACGTAGTAAACCCGGTGTTCGATCCGTTCGAGGTGAACGATCTTCTTTTTATCCAGCATCGAAAGATGGTAAAAGACCGTCGCATTAGTAATTCCAAACATTTTAGCCAGTTCCTGGCCGTAGTGAGGCCGTTCGGCCAGTGCTTGCACGATCTTCAGGCGAGTTGGGTCGGCCAGAATATTGTAAAGCTCAGAAAAATAAGTAGCATCCAGCACTTCATCCACTTCGCTTCCGCTACGAGCCGTTTTCAAACCTTTGCTGCCCTCTCCAAAGACGAGAATGAGGGTAGAAAGGCCGTCTTCGATGTTTTCGGTAGCCGTGATTAGCTCGTTATTGTAACTGCTGGGTGCCAGGATAACCTCGTGGTAATCATCGCCATCGCGGGCCAGGTAAAAGTTGCTCATCAGCGTGACAAGCCGGTTAAGGCCGAGTTCGGTCAGGCGTTGCTGGCTGAGTTCAGCCAGTTGTTGTTGAGTTTGCAACCGTTTTTCAGCTTCGGCAGGCATTATGACGTACCAGAAATGCTCGATCAGTTCGGCCAGATTATCACGAGCCTCGACCGGGTGCATCAGCAGGTCGGCCAGGCCCACCACTTTTGGCGGCGGCAAAGTGGTACTACGCTCGATATATTCGGTCAGCGCGTCGCGGTCGCCCTGCAATTCTTCGACTTTACTTTCCGAAATAGTATTGCCCCGGAAGATACGGCCAAAGCGTAGCATGGCCGTCATTAATTCGGTCAGGGGTAACTGGTAAAGTGTTTGCAAAAAAGTCGGGACGTCCTGAGCGTAATCTTTACCAAGCAGGCTTAAAAGACCCAGTCCGGGATAGCAATCGCTATCAAAAAACTGGCTTAGATTCGCCCGCAAGCGCGGTCGCATATTGTCTCGCGCCTTCCTCAAAGATGGCGGCGGATTTTCATCTTCGCAGCCTTCCAGATCACCCAGCAATCGTAAGCCGCTTAATACGTCGCAAACCGGCGTGACAACTACGCGGGTTTTGATTTCGGTTTCCTCTTTGAGGGGCATCTTATTCCTTCTCCTTGTTTTCAATTCCCTCTAAAGTTTAACGTAACTTTAGAATTTTGTCAATAGTCTGTTTTACTTCTCTCCAACTATGTTATACTATTCACGAGTAAATCTTTCGGACTAAGTTTGGAAACATGTGCTATGAGTAACACTGATAGAAAAGGTCTAACTTCCCTCGATCCTGGGTCACTTCCGCCTGGCCCTGGCCTGGCCCCCAACACCCGTCTTCCTAAAAGCATTGCCAACAATTTTGCTTTCGAGTTTTGCAACGCCGTAATGTGGCAGTGTTTTGGTTCGCCGGTGATCCTGTTTATCCGGCAGTGCGGAGCCAGTGCGTTTATTGTCGGGTCACTTTCGGCGATCCAACTGCTCTTGATGCCGCTCACGCTGGCTTCATCGCGTCTGGTCGAAGGACTGGGCTACCGCCGAGTAGCCCTGACCTGCTGGACAATTCGCTGGATCGTCTGCTCGTTTTTGATTCTGGTCGCTTTGCTGGACTTTCCTGGTTTTGGAGCCTGGCGGGTTCCCTTGATCCTGGCGGTAATATTTCTGTTTCACCTGCTCCGCAATTTCGGCCTTTCGGCTAATATTCCCTGGATGACTTCGATAGTGCCACCGGCCCGCCGGGGTTTGTACCTGAGTCGGGCCACTCTTTTCGCAAACCTTGCCAGCGTTGGCACTTTTCTGGCGGTGGGATTGTTACTCGGCTCGAACCCAACCCTGGCTCAATTTGGCGGCGTGTTTTTGCTAGGGACTGTCGGTGGGCTGGGCAGTTCGATCTTTATGGCTCGGATCAAGCCCCCACCGAGCAAAGTAAGGATAGCCAGTGGGCCGGTGAGCCGGTTAAGTTTTCGGGCTGGCTTTAAGAAATGCTGGCGACAGCCCGGCTTTAGCTCTTTTGTGGTCGTGCAGACTTTTTACGGCGTGGCTTTTTTTGCCATTCCCTCGTTAAGTTTGATCTACCTGCGCGAAAAAGTCCATATCTCCCCAAACATTATACTGTACTTCTCGATGGCGGGTGTGGGCGGTGCGACGGTGGCGGCTTTCTTCTGGGGACGCTGGATAGACCGCCGGGGAATTATATCGTTGCAACTGCTGGCTTTTGTAGGTCTATGCTTCAATTCGCTTTTGTGGTTTTGCATCGGCCTGTTTGGGGTAAACGAGTTGAACCTGGCGATGGCGGCTCTGGTTAGCTTCTTGAGCGCAGTCTGGATCAGTGCGCTTAATATGAGCCAATCGCATTCGATCATGACGCTTGCGCCGGAAGAAGACCGCGTAATGTTCCAGAACATCGCTACCTTTATGACCTATTGTTCTCAGGCGTTGGCTCCGATGCTGTGGGGTATCTGGCTCGACTTGCTCGACCACACTGGTTTCTCGTTTGGGCTGGTCGGCATCGAAGTTGGCCCGTACCGGCTATTCTTCCTGGCGTCGCTAGGACTAGGGCTGATCGGGGCGGTTTTCTTGTTCTGGCTCAACCGCCACACGCCCCGGCGAGGCGAGCTAGAGTGAGCGGCGAAATCTGGCGAAGCTTGCCTTTTAATTCCGAAGGAGCAGGGCGGCAACTGGCTCTGAGCGAAAGCCTTTTGACGAACCTCGACCGCCCGACGCTCTACTGGTACGCTGCTCCGCGTCCGACCTTGATCCTGGGAGCGGCCCAGAAGCCCGACTTGCTCGATCTTGAGGCTTGCCAGTCGGCGGGATTTGAGGTTTACCGGCGTACCAGTGGCGGGACCGTCGTGTTGGCCGGGCCGGATTTTCTAAGCCTCGATATAGGTTTGCCACCGGGTAGCTCGCTTGCCAGCACGGATGTAACCCAGGCTTACCGATGGCTAGGCCAGACCTGGGTGACGGCATTGGCCCGGTTGGGCCTGGCCGCCCGCTTGATCGGCCCGGAAGAAGCCCGCCTCGCCCGCGCCGACTTCGATAGCAGGCCGGAAGAGGCCCGCCTGGTTAAGCTAGTTTGTTTTGGAACGTTATCCTCGTATGAGGTAGTGGCCGAGGATGGCCGCAAGTTGGTTGGGTTGGCTCAGATCAAGCGGCGGAGTGGCACGCTCTTGCAAGCCGGGGTACACCTGCACTGGCCTGCCGCTACTTTCGCCCAATTTCTCGCTCTCGATCCTCTTGACCGACCTCGGCTTGCGGCTTTCCTCGCCCGACGTGCGACTGGTCTGACCGATCTAACAGGACATTGCCTGGCTCGGCAGGATATAATAGAAGCAGTCGAAACGACTCTCCGGGCTGGCTGGAAGGTGGGGCTTGAAAGTGATGAATGGAGCGAGGCGGAACTGGCGACCGCTGCTGACCTGCAATTGACCAAATATCTAAACCTGGCTTAACTTTAACTCGCCCGCGACCGGGTGGCGCGGCGGAGCAAAGTGCTGACGATCAAGTTAAGGGTTGTATCGCCGGTAGCGCCTTTGCTAACACAATATTCCGCTCCGGCGTCGTAAGAATCGCGGCGTAGATCGCTCAGGCGTTCGGCACTGAACATCACTACTGGCGTTCGGCGAGTAGTTTCGTTGGCTTTGAGGGTGCGGCATAGCTCAAGGCCATTGCCGTCTGGCAACGTCACGTCCAGTACGATCAGGTCAAAGCGACGATGCAACGCGAGAGAAAGTGCCTCGTGGAGCAAGGTGACGTGTTCTACCTTGAGTTGGGAACTAAGGTTCTGAAGGTCACGGGTAGTCAGGGCGGCCTGAGTTGGACTGTCTTCGACAAGTAGTATGTGCATTATTCTCAACCGCCAATAAAGGCAATCTTAGGGTAAGTTTTTGAGCCAGAGTGTAGGGATGAATGAACACTAACACTCGAAACGCTCCTACCAATCATTATAAATCCTCGCCAAAATTTCACAATTACCCATATGGGTCATTTTAGCTTTTGCATAAAGGCAAGCAGTACCTGGTACCTGAATGCGTTTTATTTCATTTTTATTTCATATAGATGTAGTCAAATGTACAAAACTCTGTAACAAAGAGCCTAAGCTTAGAGTCTATTACTGAGCAGACTTTTTCAGGGCCAGCTAAATTAAAACGTAACAGTTCAGCGAGCTTCGATTCTTCACGTTGTGTTTTTCTTGTTGTGTGCTTCTTCGCTCTGAATGACACAACCTGAGAGGCTATACTGCTACATTAAAACAAAATTATAAACATTTACAAAGCTAATTGAGTTTTGTGGGAGGGCCGTATGCTCAAACTTACCCAGGTAGATAGTCCTTTTCTGGCTAAGACCCGTTCGGGCTGGTTTTGGCCCGCCTGGATTGTAGGAGGGATGGTAGCGGCTTTAGCCTGGGGGGTACTAGCTCTGGGTCAACCTCAGACGGAGTTGAGCTTAGGCCCGGCTTCCGGCGATAACGCTCTGGCGGGTTTTAACTCTTTTGTCACCCTACACCGGATCGGTTTTGGCCCGGTCGCGGCGGACGGCGGCAGCCAGCCGATTGCCACCGGTGCAACTTTGCGTGCCGAAGCATTTAGCTATCGTCCTCTGACCCTGCACCTGGATATTCGCGGAGGGCGCGGATCGCTTCAGGTCGCGGTAAATGGACAGCTTATTGGCGCGGTGGCCGGGCCTGAGTTGGCCGGTTCATATCGCTTTAGCTTCCTGCCGCAGCGTCCGCCGGACGAAAAGCCCCAATTGCACTTTCTCTTTACTCTCAAAGACAGCGATAGCCCCTGGCAATTGTCCGACCTGACGCTCGACCTGACCGAGCAATGGCAACCGCTGGACGAGGCGAGCAGCCGTGAACTGGCAATCGCGCTGGGCCTTGCGCTGGGTTTACTGCTGGGGGCAGGGCTGATGGCTCGCCGGAAAGGGTCGGCAGGGGTGGGCTGGTTGGCTTTGCTGGGTGGAGCGAGTGCGGCAGGGCTTGTGGTGTACCGCCTGGGCTTGCAGGTTGCCGTCGGGTCGGGCGGCGAGTTGAACTCTCTGGTTTATTGGGGCTGGCTGGCCGCTTCGCTCTATTTGCTGGTCTTTCTGGCCGGGTTTGGGTTGACCCTTGTGCCGGTGCGGGCCGGTCGCAGCCTGACTGAGCTGACGCAACAGCCTGCCCGCCTCTGGGCCGACCGTCATCCCTTCCGGGCGGCGGCGGTTAGCCTGGGAGTTTTCAACGCTCTCCTGATGACGGCTTTCGTGGGCGTGGTGGCACTGCAAAACAACTCGTTCGATAACCTGGGCCGGTTCTGGGATGGGCCGGAATACCTCGTTCTATCGCATAGCCTCTACGACCCGACCGACCCACTGCTGCAAATCCCGGCTTTTGCGGCCAAGAGCCATTTCTACTGGGCCGCTCACTTTCCCCTCTACCCGCTACTCGTGCGGCTTTTTGCCGAGCCGTTCGGCTATCTGCCGGGCCTCTTAATTCCAAATTTTCTGTTTGGTACCGGCTTCGCCCTGGCTCTGTATCGCTTCCTCAAAGATTTCGGCTACAGCCGACATCCTTTGTGGCTTTCCGGCCTGGCTTTGTTTTTGCCTTTGCGCTGGCTGATCTATCATTCGGTGGGGTCTAGCGAAGCCGTTACGCTCTTTTTTCTGGTGCTGTCAGTCTACGCTTTTAAGCGCGAACGCTACGGATTGGCTGGCCTGTGGGGGACGGCAGTGGTGCTGACCCGGCCCAACGGTATTTTTCTTTACACCGGGCTGACCCTGGTTCTGCTCTGGCAAGCCTTTGAGCCGAGTCGTCAGGCCGAGCCAGACTTGAAACTGAAATTAAAATGGGATGAGTGGCTGAGGCGCGGGTTGGCCCGGTTCAACTGGCGAGGGTTTGCGGCCCTTTCGCTCATGCCTCTGGCCCTCCTGCTGGTATTTGCTCTTTTCGCCTGGCGGCTGGGCGATTTTTGGGCCTACCTGCGCATACCGGAAGATGTAAAACATATTTACCCGCTCCCGTTTACCTCGCTGGATGTAAACGTGGGCCGGGGCGAGGGCGATTTTTATTATTATTTGTTGGAAGCAGCGGGGTTGAGCCTGCTCTGGCAAAGAAAGCACTATGATTTGTTCTGGCTGAGTCTGGCGTTGGCCGGGCCGACTTTCTTTCTCTTGCACGATGACATATTGCGCTACAGTTTGCCCGCTTTTCCGTTTGTCCTACTCGTACCCTTTGCCGCAGTGTTAGAAAGTCGGGTGGCGCGGTGGCTGGCTCTGCCAACCTTGCTGGCTGTGCTTATTTATAGCTGGTCGCAGCTAAACACCAATCTGGTTGACCCCGAAACCTGGCGGGCAATGCGGGTGCTTTTGCCTTAGCCTCGAAGCAGGATTTGGGCAGGCCCAGCAGGGTGAGTGTAAAGTCTAGGTGTCACGCCATGTCACGCCATGTCACGCCCTGCGGGTGTGAGCGTAGCGAAGAATCTTCTTGAAAGAGCAAAATTGTGCCTTGCCAAGAAGATTCTTCGCTTAGATTTGCTTTTAATGAAGACCTGGCTTAGTTGTCGCTCACACCCGCAGGGCGTGACAGAGGTAAAACTCGAACTTTGCACTCACCCTGGTAGGCCCAGCAGGCTGGTTTGGTGTTTAGGGGGCTTTGTAGTAAAATATCGGTCAGGAGCTTAGAGCAACAGCCTTGAAGTCTTCAGTATCGTCGGCTAACAATCATACCCTGGCCGGGCCGGGTAAAGAAGGATGAAGTAGTTTATGTCACAGCAACCGCCGGAATGGTGGGCGCGTCAGCGTGGCCCTCGCTTTGGCTGCGCTGATGTTACAATAGTTTCGGTGGCCTCGATTGCGGCTTTTGTGATCATTATTTTTGTGCTGCTCCGGCCCGACTCACAACGGGTAGTGGACGTGACTAACAGCGGTGGCCCTGCTACTGTAGGCGTCGTGCGCGTCACGGATACTCCTAACCGGGCGCAACCCGGCACGCTGGCCCCGACCAGTGCAAGCGGCGGGAGCCAGGGTCAGGCTGCCGTTACGACTGCCGCTGTCCCGGCAACGCTCGCTCCCACCCCTTTCCCGCCTTCACCCACACCGGGCGTCCCCACGGTTACGCCTGCCCCGGCCTACCGCCTGACTAACCTGCGGGACGAGTGCCGCCTGCGAAAGGAACCAAGTACCCAGGCTACCGTAATTCAGATTTTCAAATCGGGAGTGTCCTTCCGGGTCTACCCGGAGCAACGCTACGATGGTACGAACAACTGGGTCAAGGTTGAACCGGACGACGGGAGTGGCCGGATAGGTTGGATGTGGTCGGTTTGCGTCTGATGGCACCTACTAATACAAAAAAGAAGCGGCACGGTTCAATTACGGTTTTTGCTTTGCACCTGGGCGGGACAAACGGCGGCAAGCTAGAGTTAGATGCGATCTGGGTTCCGCCCTATAATGCCGCCCGTTACGGTTTGCGCCTCACCCATAGTCCCCGCCAGGCTGATGTCGTTGTACTGCTGGGTCAGGCAACCGCTAAAATGGCTGGCCCGGCCCTCGAACTTTTGGCAAGCCTGCCGGACGATACCAGGCTGATCTTGCTTGGCTCTGAAACGACTTCCGCCGCTCCCTTCGCGGCGGCTTATGCTACCTTTGGCCCGCTCTACGACCCGACTGCGGCCCGGCCCGACTCTCCGCTTGCCCCCGAAGGCTTACCTCTGCCACCCGGCAAGCACATTGCCGCTTACGTGGCCGGTTCGCCTCCCGATCCGCAGGTAATCCTCGAAGCAATTCTCAGCGTTAGCCGCTAAATAATGAAATAAATCCTAAAATTTGGCCCTAAAGTAAGGGTTCATTTTTGCTTGTTTATGCTATACTACAAATGAATGCAGCACTAGACATAATACAGCTTTGGCGGTTAGCTAACACTGGTGGGATCGGCCTACTTTACTTGAAGCGATTAAATCTAATTTTTCCTAAAATCACTTTTCTGGCGCAACCCCGTCTGATGGCGGTAGCCCTGGCCCTGGCCTTTGGCCTGTTCGCCTGGGGTACTTTTACGACGGCTCAGGGGGTTCCCTACACGACCGAGCTAGTCGGGACGAGCCTGCAAAATCGCCCGATTACGGCTTACCGCTTTGGTAACGGCCCGAACCGGATTGCCTTTATTGGCGGGATGCACCAGGGCGATGAGGCTAATTCCACTGATCTGGTCAACAAAGCTATCGAGTATTACGCCCAACACCCCGCCGCTTTCCCGCCCGATATGACGGCGGTATTCATCCCGACGGCCAACCCGGACGGCCACCTGCTCAAGCAACGCTTCAACTCTCGCGGCGTAGACCTCAACCGGAACTGGCCGACGGCAGATTGGAAGCCAGATACTTTCGAGGCCAGCGGCCTGGTGCGGGGCGGTGGCGGCAAGATGCCCTTTAGCGAACCTGAAACCCTGGCCCTGTGGAACTATATCAAGGCTAACGATTTCCTGGGCGTGATCTGGTATCACTCGCAAGGCGCGATGGTGGTAGATTCGATGCCTACCGCCAACGGGCAACGGCTTGCGACCGGCCTGGCCCGCCTTCTGGCTGCTTCGACCGGCTACACATACATTGATGTTTTCCATTATTACGATGTGAGCGGCGACGCCAGCGATTACCTGAACTCGAAGGGTATTTTGTCGGTTACGATGGAATTGACCAACCATTCCGAGTCGGATTGGGTGCCTAACTTGCGCGGTTTTTCCTCGGCAATTTCGTATTTCAGCACTCGCCATATAACCGAAACCGGCAAAACGGTTAGCGGTCACTTGCTGGCCTTTTGGAACAGCAACGGCGGAACTAAAGTGATGGGCAATCCGTCCGGCGACCAGCAAAAGATCGCCGGTCGAATCTGGCAGCAGTTCGAGAACGGTACTTTGACGCTCGACCAGGAAACCGGCATGGTCGGCTGGCTTCAAGGTGCGACCGTTCCGGCTGAAAAAGCCGCGATTCCCCAGGCCCGCCCGCCGCTACCGGCCATTGCCGGGCCAAGCGAGAACAGCGTGACAGCAGCCGATAACAAAAGCGCGGCCTTGCGCGACCGGGTAAACGGGTTGCAAGAGCAAGCCCGCAACCTTCAAAAAGATTTCGCCCGCATCAACGATAAGCTCGGCCAGCCGTTAGAGGTTGCCCCGGATTTGCCAGCTTTAGCGGGTGGACAAAATATGGTTCCTCCTTCCAGCGATTTGGTAAAGGCAATCAAGGTAGTGCTAGGGCCAAATCAGACCGCCAGCGTCTTTATCTACGAGCGCGGCAAGCTAATTCGCACCGTAGGAGCTTTTAGCGGCATGAAAGGCCACGAAACGCCGCGTGGCGAATTTAAAATCCATTACAAGAACGCCAGTCTGCAAACAAATAAGTGGTACGAAGACGCGGGAACCGAGTACGTTTTGAAGAATTACGCTTCGTTTACCGGGCCATCTCTGAACTACAGCGATGATTGGGCGTTTCATCAGATGCGGGTTCCGGTATCCGGGCCGGATGCCGGGCAGATGCAAGCCGGGCCGAGTCACGGTTGTCTCGCCCTGACCCCCGCCGACGCCGCCTGGCTTTTCGATTGGGCCAGCGATGGTACGCCGGTGAGCATTTACTAAGCTCGTTTCCTCCTAATTCTGCTTTCTCTAACCTGAAAATTGTGTCATTTTTCTCTTGAACACCTGACTTCGAGCGACCGATGCCTGACCCGAAAAGCCTGACCAGACAATCCCTCTTGGCCTGACCTCCTTCCAAAAATAGCTCCAGGGCGATTGCAAAGTCGAGGTGTCATTCTGAGTAGTGCGTCAAGGAGGACTTGGCACTCTCCAACTCTTAAGTCAGCAAATGTATAAAAATAGTACAAGCTTGCGAACGAGCCTTAGCCGTTCGACCGCCCGGCCCACGCCCTACGGGTGTGGCCGGCGGTCAAGCCTAAAAGCAGGTCTTCCTCTTGGTGAAATTTTAAGAAATGCTTGCGTCTTAATTTAACCTCACAATAATTAGACTTACCCTGACAGTCCTCCTTGACGCACTACTGAGCTAAGCGAAGAATCTTCTTGAAAGAGCAAGATCGAGCTAGGCCAAGAAGATTCTTCGCTTAGATAGAACTTATTCAAGCCCTCTTTTAACATCGCTCAGAATGACATTAGTCGAGTAGGACTTTGCAATCGCCTGGAAATAGCTCGACGTAGACTTGATCTATACCTCGTTTTCTAGTAAAGTAAAAGGAAGCTATGTGCAGAATGAACAAACCTGCCGCCGCTATTTTGGGCTTAACAGCCCTTGATCGCAGGCCGAATTTGTTTACAATATGCTCTATGCACAAATACAAGCTCTAATCACCCAAAAATCTCTATTACACAAGGAAACAGATTGTTGTCCGAAAAAGTTGACAATCAATTAGCTGACGCTACCCTGACTCAGAACGCTGCGGTCGTAATAAAACTCGATGGGCTTTCGATGCGCTATCCTGGCCCTTCTAAAAACGAGGCGGTGCTGGCCCTCTCGGATGTTTCGCTAGATATTCGGCAAGGCGAATTTATTTCGCTGATCGGGCCGAGCGGTTGCGGCAAAACTACGCTCTTGCGGCTGATTGCCGACCTGCTGCAACCGACTTCGGGCAGCCTGACTATCCGAGGACAGGCGGCAACCCAGGCCCGCTTGAACCGCGAGTACGGTTTTGTGCCACAGGCCGCCACGCTCTACGATTGGCGTACCGTTCTCAAGAACGTCGAGTTGCCTCTGGAAATTATGGGTCTCGACAAGGCCGAACGCCAAAAACGAGCCACCGAACTGCTGGCCCTGGTCGGCCTGAGCGAGTTTCACCACAAATATCCCTGGCAATTGTCCGGTGGCATGCAGCAGCGCGTCTCGATTGCCCGCGCTCTTTCCTTCAAGCCCTCGATCCTGTTGATGGACGAGCCGTTTGGGGCGTTGGACGAAATGACCCGCGAACGCCTTAACACCGAATTGCTCAACATCTGGCAGAACACCGGCACGACCATTATTTTTGTCACCCACTCGATCCCGGAAGCGGTCTTTCTTTCAACGCGGGTAGTGGTGATGTCGCCCCGGCCCGGTCGGGTTTCGCAGATTGTCCCGATTGACCTGCCCTATCCTCGCGTCTTTGAAACGCGGGAGATGCCCGCTTATTTCGCCCTGATCAGCCGCATCCGTGAGAACCTGCGGGAGTTCGAGTAATGGCAACCCTCAAAGCTTCTCGTCCGGCCAGCCCGGTTAAAAACGCTCCGGCAGTCGAGCCAGGACGCGCTTCGGGCTGGCAACAGGTCTGGCGGACGGTCTGGCCGCCTCTGTTGATTATCGGCCTGCTGCTGGTGGTCTGGCAGATCGTGGCGAGCATGCTGGTGAACGGCCTGGAAGAAGGTACTTTTCAGTTTCGCCAGCAGCAAAGCCTTTTGCCCGCCCCTACCAAAGTTTTCGCGGCTCTGTTCAACAATCTGGACGTCTTTTTGGAGGCCGGACGGGTAACGCTGTTCAACGCCTTCATCGGTTTTGGGCTGGGAGCTATCGTCGGGTACGGCCTGGCCCTTTTGATCGATCAATCGCACTGGGTCGAACGCAGTTTTTATGTTTATATCGTGGCTTCGCAGATGATCCCGGTGATTGCTCTGGCTCCTATGCTCTATGGCATTATCAAGGACGAAACGGCTCTTAAAATTACCGTCGCGGCTTACCTGACCTTCTTTCCGGTTACGGTCAACGTCCTTAAAGGACTGCGAAGCGTCAACCTTTCCAGCCTGGAACTGATGCACACTTATGCCGCCCGCCGCCGCCAGATTTATCTAAAACTACGTATCCCGGCTTCGCTGCCCTTCCTGTTCAACGCCCTTAAGATTGCTTCGACCGGCAGTTTGATCGGGGCAATTGTGGCCGAACTGATGGGCGGCAACGAAGGACTGGGCGTTTTAATCTTGAAATTGCAGTACAACGCTTACGGCGTCAGCGACAAACTCTGGGCTTTGATTATTGAAGTAGCCTTGATTGGTATGCTGTTCTTCCTGGCGATCAGTCTGCTCGAACGGCTGATAGTACCGTGGCAACCTGAATACAGGAAAAAATGATGGCTCTGGCAAACCCGCTCGAAAACCCGATTTCTCGAAATTCACCGCGCCGATGGCTGGCAACGGTCTTACCGCCGCTCCTGGTGGCGATTGTGCTGCTGGCTCTATGGCAATTTGAAGTTCTGCACGCTCTACTCAATATCAAAACCTTTCAGTTACCCCTGCCCAGCCAGATCGTCGAAGCGGCGGGCCGACGCAGCCGCGACCTGTGGATTGGGATGAACTACACGCTTTTAGAAGCGGTGCTGGGTCTTGGGATCGGCTCTGCCGCCGGGTTCTTGATGGCTTTACTATTTGTCTGGTTCAACTTCGCCCGGCGCGGCCTGATGCCGATTGCCGTCACGACGAATGCCATTCCTATTATCGCCTTTGTACCGATCATGAGTCGCTGGTTCGGTTTCGACCAGCCGACCCGCATCGCGGTCGTGACCATGATGACTTTCGCGCCGATGGTCGTCAGTGCCTACAAAGGGCTGACTTCATTGGATAATAACAGTGCCGACCTGATGCACACTTATGCCGCTAACCGGGTGCAGGTGCTGCTAAAACTACGTCTGCCCAGCAGTTTGCCCTATATCTTCAGTGCCTTGAAAGTCGGCACGACCGCCGCGATGATCGGGGCAGTCGTGGCTGAATTCTTCAATTCGGCGGGCGGTATCGGCAAGTTAATCGCCAACAATATTCAAAGCGGGGATTTCGCCCTGGCCTGGGGAGGCGTCGTTATCGTCACCCTGATGGGCCTGGCTCTTTACCTGATTGTAGGTCTGGCCGAACGTATCCTCGTTCCCTGGCAAACCGCTTTTAGAGGGTGAGCGAGCCTGATAGCTCAAAAGTAATAATCACTCTTTTTCTTCAAGTCTACTTTTGAATAGAACAAGCAACTAGGAGGAGCAACATCCATGATTTATAGCAAGAGGTTTCGGGCTTTAAGCCTGAGCGTGCTAACCGCCCTGGTCGCCCTGCTGCTGGCCGCTTGCGGCGATAGCACTGCGACTCCGGCCACCGCCAATTCCAGCGCGACCACTGCCGCCGGGGCGACCACTGCCGCCGCCGCGACCGGCGCGATGACCAAGGTTAAGCTGCAACTCAAGTGGCTGCACCAGGCTCAGTTTGCGGGCTACTATGTCGCGGCCGACAAAGGCTACTACAAGGATATGGGCCTGGATGTAGAACTGCTACCGGGTGGCCCGGACGTCGTTCCCAGCCAGAAGGTGTTGACCGGCGCGGCGGACATCGGTGTGGATTGGGTCGGGAGCCTGCTGGCGAACCGCGACAAAGGCCAGCCATTGGTAGACATCGCCCAGTTTTACCAGTCGAGCGGAATGATGCTGATTGCCAAGAAGTCGAGCGGGATCAAGACCGTGGCCGACCTCAAAGGCCGCAAGGTCGGCGTCTGGACGGGTGGCAACGAATTCGAGTTCCGCGCCGCGCTGGATAAGTACAAGCTCGATAACTCGATTGACAACAACAAGGACATGACCGTGATCAAGCAGGGCTTCGAGATGGACTCGTTTCTCAACGGTCAGCTTGAAGCCGCCCACGCTATGACCTACAACGAGTATCAGGTGGTGCTGGAAGCCGGGATTAAGCCGGAAGACCTCAATATAATCAGCTACAACGCCGAGGGAGTGGGCATGCTGGAAGACCACCTCTTTGTCACCGAAGATACTCTCAAGGCCAAGAAGGACGTACTGGCAAAATTCCTGGCGGCTTCCCAGAAGGGCTGGCAGGATGCGGTCAAAGACCAGAATTATGCCGTGGACGCCGTGATGAAGCGGGCCGACAAAGCGACTACCAGCCGCGACCATCAAGTCCGCATGATCGCCGAAGTCGCCAAGCTGGTCGCCCCGGATGGCCTGGCCCCGGAGAAGATCGGCCTGATTGACGAGGCCAAGTTCAAAACTACCTCCGACATCGCCCTGAAATTCAACGTCATCTCTAAACCGGCCCAGAACGCCTTTACCAACGACGTGATGAACGCGGCTCTGGCAATGCCCAAGAAATAAGTAACACTGCTCGCCTGATCCGCACCCAGATCAAGCCCGCCCTGGTTCTAACCGACCGGGGCGGGGCGGGCTTGACACTCAACATATAATCAAAAATATTCCTGCTAATTCTAAACCTAACTATTACTCGCCCAAAGGAGACCTCTATATGGCTGATCTTTCTATTAATATTAAGGGTATGAAGGCTCCCAACCCCTTTTTCCTTGCCAGCGCACCCCCGGCCACCTACGCCGATCAGATTAAACGTGCTTTTGAAGCCGGGTGGGGCGGGGCTGTCACCAAAACCATCGGCCTCGACCCGATTGTAAACGTGACAAATCGGTTTGGGCGGTTGACCCCCCGCGGCGGACGAGTTGGCGCGGCCAACGTGATCGGTTTTGAAAATATCGAGCTGATTGCCGACCGCCCCCTGGAATCGTGGCTGCGGGACATCCGCTCGATCAAAGCAGACTACCCCGACCACGCTGTCGTCGCCAGCATCATGCACAGCGTCGAAGAAAGCGGTTGGAAGCAACTCGTCGAAGCGGTGCAGGAAGCCGGAGCGGATGCGATTGAACTGAACTTTGGCTGCCCGCACGGGATGCCCGAAAAGCACATGGGCAGCGAACAAAGCCAGGATCCCGGCCTGGCCGAAATGATTTGCGGTTGGGTCAAGCAGTACACCACTGTCCCGGTCTTTGCCAAACTCACCCCCAACGTGACGGACATTGGCGTGATTGGTCAGGCTTGCGAAGCGGGCGGAGCCGACGGCCTTTCGACCATCAATACTATCTTGAGTATGATCGGGGTGGACATCGAACGGATCGAGCCGTTGCCGGACGTGAGCGGCGAAAGTTGCTACGGCGGCTATAGCGGCACAGCAGTCAAGCCGGTTGCGCTGCGCTGCGTTAGCACTCTCAAGGCTAAAACGAGTCTGCCGATTTTTGGCATGGGCGGCATTGGCTACTGGGAAGACGCGGTAGAACATTTTCTGGCCGGAGCGAGTGCGGTGCAGGTTTGTACCGCCGTGATGTTGCGCGGCTTTCGCATTATTGACAACCTGACCAAAGGGCTTAACGACTACATGGATCGCAAAGGCTTTGGGACTATCGAGGAGATGGTCGGCCTGGCCGTGCCAAAGGTCAAGCAGCATAGCGGCCTGGAGTTCAACCGCCGCGAAGTAGCCGTGATTGACCAGTCCAAATGTATTTCTTGCGACCTGTGTTTCGTAGCCTGTAACGATGGCGTGGGCCTCCAGGCGATTGACAAAACCGTGAGCGTGCTGGCTCTGGCCGCTTCTGCCTCCGCCGCCGATGGCGGAAGCGATACTGCCGCCGAACGCCCGACCTACACCGTCGTGAACGAGAAATGCGACGGCTGTTCGCTGTGTATGCACGTCTGCCCGGTCAAGGATTGCATTACACTTGTGCCGAGCGAAGTCTACCGAGTCCCGCCCATGTGGCGACCGGAAGAGGAGCGAGCTTTCGCTTAGGGAGGTAGGCTACAAGTTAAGGTTTGGATGAGCTTGTCACGTACCAAAACAGCGTTTTAAAGCCTGATTTCGGTTTGTAGACCTCGGTCTTGACGCCCTAAAACCTGCGGGCGGTCGAACGCGAAGTAACCTTGACAACTTTTGCACAACCTTAACTTGTAGCTCATGCGCTTAGGGGCATATTTTCCCAAAGAA
>JBBRBE010000028.1:0-46927 GCA_038206175.1 Chloroflexia bacterium | reverse complement strand
GCCAAACGGCCCGCGCTGGCGTGTTGCACCGAATAAAGCCCCCAGCAAACCGCCTCCGCGTCGAAAACCAAACATTTTGCTACCTCCTGGTTCTTAGTTCTACTCTGACAGCCTACCCCTTCAAAAGCTCCGGGGCGGCTGTTCCCGTAATATCGCTTACACTATATTTAGGCAATCAGCGTGCCAGCGTTTGGGGCGACCTTTTAGGAGAAAATGGTTAAGTTAAATCGTGGCTGACCCGGTCTGTTGCAAATAAAAAATAGCCGCCTGGCGACCCAACCAGGCGGCTATTTTCAGGTAGATCGAAAAGATCGGCCTAGTTAGGCGGGAGCAATTTGACGTGGCGGAAGCGCACCATCTTGCGCTGTTCCTCGTCCCACAGGTTTGAAAAGATTTCTTTCATCCCCGATACCAGCGTGATCGGGCGAGTTTGTTTGAATAACTCGCTGGCTTCGTGGCATTTTTGCAGGTAGTAGTTAGGGATACGCGGGCTGAGATGGTGAATATGGTGAAAGCCGATGTTGCCGGTGAACCAGCGCAAAATACCCGGCAGCTTGTAATACGAGCTACCTTGCATAGCGGCCAGTACAAAGTTCCACTGGGGCTTTTCCTCCCAGTACGTTTCCTCGAACTGGTGTTGCAAGTAAAACATCCAGACGGCGAGAGTCGAAGTTGCTACCACAATCGGTAGTTCGACCAGCAAGAACGGCCCCAGGCCGATGTTGCTGATGAGCAGAAGGCTGGCAAGCAGGATAGCCAGGTTCGTGCCGTAAACGCTGTAACGTTCTTTTTTGCCCAGCTTGGATGGGGCGAACCGATGCAAAACCAGAAAGAGAAAGGTCGGGATCAGGACAAACAGCACTCCGGGATGGCGATAGATGCGGTAGACCAGCCGTTCCCAGGCCGATAGCTGGCGATACTCGCGCACGGTCAGGGTTAGAATATTGCCGTTGGTGTCGGTGTACTTTTTGAGGGACATCGGCATAAGCTTGCCGTTGACGCGCCGTTCCAGGTTGCCCGAACTGGCGTGATGGAGCGCGTGGGAGTGTCGCCAGTAGTAGTAAGGGGTCAGACAGAGCGTGCCGCACACGAAACCCATCACGTCGTTGGCCCAGGCTGCTTTGAAGAATGAGCCGTGGGTGCAATCGTGAAAAATGATAAAAGCCCGGATGTGGCAACCGGCGGCGAGCGGAGTGAGGGCCAGCGTGAGCCAGTAGGAAACCGATAAGGAGCAGTACATCAGATACCAGACCAGAACAAGCAGGGTTAGGGTGTTGAAAGCCTGCCACAGGCTATGACCCAGACTCGTCTTGCGATAAGGGGCGGTATCGTCGCGCCATTGTTCCGCGTGAACTTGCGGTCGGGAGATTTCGAGTTCGGCGTTCAATTAAATTAATCCTTCCTGCTAACCAGTTGACTGGCTAAATACGCTTAAATCCCTGAAGTTGAAAGATGGTCGTAGGAAAAACAAAGGTTAGAAGGAGGATTTAGAAGCTGTACACTAAAATGACCTTTCACTCACTGTTTTATAGACACCTTTTAAGCGAAGGTTATAGCTAAACTACAGAGTCGCTCGCGGTCACAATACAGCCTAGAGCCAAAAGATGCAAATTGCATCGTTATATTTGTCAGACAAATCTAAAATTTGCAAATAGCTTTGTGCCTGGCCTGGCCGGAGCCTTCCTGCACCTTTTAAGTGTGCTATAATTACGTTGTTCACAAACCAACCAGCCGAACGGGTAAAGTTGTAGCACGAGTATCGGCTCGATTGAAGGCTGACGAAGGCCGACGAAGGCTGACTAAAGCTCAATTAAGGCTCACTGAAGAGAGGAGCGAACGAGTTGTCCAAGACCTTTGGCTATATTATGCTGGCCGGGCTGCTAGGATCGGCGATTCTGGCCTTAGCTTTGATGATCTGGGTTTTTGCGCGGGCATCTTCCACCTCAGTTACCGACAACACTAAAAAAGCTCCGGTGGTGGAACCGACCAGGAAAGTTTCGATGTGGCATTCCGAACCGGCCAGTTTCAGGCTGGTGGACGGGCGCGTTAGCCAGGCCGCCCCCACGCTGGCAGGGACGGCGAGTAATGGCGCGGAGCTAGAGGCGGTCGCGGCCCTGACTTTCGGCTTAATTGGTGGATCAAGCCTGGCAGTAGAGGATTTGTACGTTCTTTGCGGGTAGGAATTAACGGCCTGTTCTGGCCCCAGGAAAATACCGGCAGTGGGCAGTATACCCGCCAGTTATGGCAAGGCTTGCAACTTCTGGCCGGGCCGGATGAAACTCTTTCCCAGGAGGACGAGGAGGTTTCTTTCAAGCTGCTGGGATACCGACCGGGGGTTGAAATGGCCGAGCTTGGGCCGGACAATACCGAGTTGGCTCAGGTGCCGGGGCCGGTGGCGCGGGCCGGGTCGAACGCTATCAAGCTGTGGTGGGAACAGGCCGGAATACCGGGTCTGGCTCGGCGGGCGGCCAGGGCGGGCCGTCCTTACGATGTGATTCACTGGCCTTACTTCGCGGCCAGCTTGCGCCAGCCTCCTTCGCAGGGCGCGACAGTTGTGACGATCCACGATTTAATTCCACTGGTGCTGCCCGAATACGCTCCTTCGCTCCCGCTCCAGACTTATTTCCGGCTGGTGAGCCGGGCGGCCCGGCAAGCGACCCTGGTGCTGGCCGACTCGGAACATTCGCGCCAGGACATTTTGCGCCTTTTGAAATTGCCCGAAAACAAGGTTGAAACGGTTTATCTCGGCACGGACGAACGCTACCGACCGGCGACGCTACTGCCCGCCACTCGCACCGCACTCTGGCAAAAATACGGCCTGGCGGGGTCGGAGCGGGTTATTTTTTATATTGGCGGCTTCGACCGGCGCAAGAATGTGCCGCTTTTGCTGGAAGCTTTCGGGCGGGCCGTGCCGCAACTAAAAGAGCTAGAAGCCCAGACCGGCACGTCCGACCAGCCCTGGACGCTGGCGGTGGCCGGGAAAGCCCACTCGACCAACCCGGCAATGTACCCCGACCCGCAAGAAGCGGCCCGCCGCGCCGGGTTTGGCCCTGGCAGCCCGGACGAAGGGCGTATCCGCTTTTTGGGCCGGGTGGATGAGGCCGATAAAGCCCCGCTCTATCAGACCAGCGAAATGTTTGTGTTTCCCTCCCGCTACGAAGGCTTTGGCCTGGACCCGCTGGATGCGCTGGCCTGCGGAGTGCCAACTATTTGCTCGAAGGCCAGCAGCCTGCCCGAACTGATGGGCCAGGCGGCGGTGCTGGTTGGGCCGGACGACCGGGACGAGTGGACACGGGCGATTGTCGCGCTGGCGGCAGATGCGGCCCGCCGCCGGGAACTGGCCGAGGCCGGGCCGGAGCAAGCTCGCCGTTTTAGCTGGGATAAAACCGCCGAACGCACTTTGCAACTTTATCACGCGGCGGAATGTATCGCTACACGAGGCAAAGCCTGAACATGAAGATACTGATGTACTCGAAAGCACTGGTGGCCGGGGTGCAGCAGCGCAAATTAGAAGAATTAGCCGCCCTGCCCGGTGTCAGCCAGCTAACCGTGGTAGTACCTCCTTACTGGCTGGAAAACCGGGTCGGACGGCTGGAACTGGAAAAGAAATATACCGCCGGGTACGAACTGCTGGTCGAACCGATGCGGCTTAACGGCCACCACCACACCCATTTCTACCCTGGCCTGGCCCGTGTGATCCGAGACCGCCGCCCCGACCTGGTACACGCCGACGACGAGTCGTTCAACCTGGTGACTTTTCAGGGGGTGCGCCTGGCCGAGCGGATCGGGGCGGCTTCGGTTTTTTACAACTATGCCAATATTTACCGGAATTATCCGCCGCCTTTTAGTCTTTTCGAGCGGTATAATTTCAAGCACGCCCGCGCTGCCCTGGCCTGTGGAAACGAAGCCCGCGACATTTTGCGTAAGCGCGGCTACACTCGGCCTATCGAAGTCTGCCCGCAGTTCGGCATTGACTCGACCGTTACGTTCCGGCAAACTCCGCCCGCCGATTTTGCCCGGCCCGCCGTCTTTACGGTTGGCTACTTTGGGCGGTTAGTAGCCGAAAAAGGCCTGGATACGCTGGTCGAGGCCGTCGCCCGGTTGCAGGGCGATTGGCGACTGGTCTTTGTGGGGCGCGGAGCGGCTCAGGCCCATCTGCAAGCCCAGGCCGACCGCCTGGGCCTGGGCGACCGGGTGCAGTTCTACCCGATGGTGCCAAGCACCGAAGTCGCAGCTTACATGAGCGGGTTGGATGTGTTTGTGTTGCCGTCGGTGACGACGCCCAACTGGAAAGAGCAGTTTGGCCGGGTGCTAACCGAGTCAATGGCTTGCGAAGTGCCGGTGGTGGGCAGCGATAGCGGCGAAATCCCCCACGTGATCGGCGAGGCGGGCCTGATCTTCCCCGAAAAAGACGCGACCGCGCTGGCGGGGCACCTCCAAAGACTGCTGGACGACCGCGCTCTCCGCGCCGAGCTTGCCGCCAAAGGCTTAGCTCGCGTGCGCGAACACTTCACCCAGCATCAGATCGCCCTGAAACACTACCGGCTTTACCAGCAAGCCCTACACCCCGAAAGGTAATTTAGCTTCGATGGTTGAAACAATCGCAGTTGTGTTGATCGGATTGCTGGGCGGTGTAGCGGTTGGCTTACTATCACCCTTATCAGGGGTTGTCAGTGAGCAAGTGGGAGGAGCCGCCAGTAGTTTTATTATTCATGTTGGCGGTGCGATTGTTTCTGGTTTGTTGCTGTTGTTCCGGGGCGGCGAAAAAATTGAGAACTGGCGCAGACTACCCTGGTACATGTTTGGCCTGGGTAGTCTGGGTGTAGTGCTTTATGTCACCTTGAGCTATACTATCCCCCGCCTCGGTGCAACCTCCGCCGTGACGCTTATTGTCGTAGGCCAGCTTGTCATGGGTTTGCTGCTCGACTCTTTTGGCTGGTTTGGTTTACCCATTCGCCCGATAGAAGGAACAAAAGTGCTTGCGGTAGGTTTACTGCTGTTCGGTTCTTATCTGATGCTCAAGTGACGGCCTGATTGCAAGCCAGCAGGTCCGGTTTGATGAAGGGGTCGGTTTAGCCCTCTGGCTTTTAGAAGCCTTCGGGCAATCCGCCGCCGAGTCCGGCCAGGAGCGTGCGAAAGGCTGCTACTGCTTCGTGGAATAGTTGCGGGCCACTAAAGCCGCCGTAAGGCCCGCTTGCGCTCAGGTGTGGCTCTAGCGAGGCGTAACCGACGTAACCGTTCGCGTGCAGAGCGGTCAGCACTTCCTCGACTTCACCTTCGCCCGCGCCCGCCACGACTACCCGGCCATCCTCGAAAAAGGCATCCTTGATGTGCAGGTAGGTGATATGCCGCTCCAGCAGCGGGAAGGCTCCGCTGAAAGGTTTTACGCCCACCTGGACAAAGTTAGCCGGGTCGAAGACCGCCCGCAGGTTGGTCGAGCCGACGGTATCGAGCAGGTCGGCGCAGCGCAGGGCGGTATCGCCGTAAATGTCCTTTTCGTTTTCGTGCAAGAGGATCATGCCATAGGGGGTGGTCATTTCGGCCAGTGCTTCCAGGCGGCGCATTACTTCGGGTCGGTATTTAGCATAAACTGCTGCGCCTTCGCTTGCCAGTTCCTCCGGCGGCATGAAAAACGAAAACATGCGAATGTAGGAACTGCCCATCCAGTCGGCGATTTCCAGGATGCGCTCGAAGCGTTTTAGCTCGACCTCGAATGGAGCCGTAATGGAGCTTTTGCCCACCGGCGAACCGATGGCGGATACGCCGATGCCGCGTGCGCTCAGGCTTTTCTCGATCTTTTTAAGGTCGTCATTCGTGAAATCGGCTACGTTTTTACCCCACGCTCCCCGCAGTTCCAGAAAGCGTATATCTTCGGCTTCCAGCACGTCTAACTGCTCGTCCAAATCGGGGGAAATCTCGTCGGCAAAGGCACTCAAGATAAATTCGGCTGGCTTGCGCGACGAGGCCAGCAATTCTTCCAGGCTATCTGACACTCCGTTAACTCCCTGTACGGCTAAAAGACCAGAATTACTTAAACTCAAGATGGTGCTATTAGGGCTATTTTACCCTATTCGGCTTTTTTTGGCGAAATCGGCCAGAGCCGGAAAGGGAGAATGCAAAGTCAGCATTTAGCTTTGTGTCACGCGCTGAATTGTCATTCTGAGCGGAGCGAAGAATCTTCTTCAATAGGGTAAATTTTGCCCCTTCAAGAAGATTCTTCGCTCCGCTCAGAATGACAATTCATAATCGGGTGCGTAAGGAAAGACCGTAGCCAACTTTATTATCGCCCTGGAGCCGGAAGCAGGGGTCAAGATGTATATTCTCATTGATTTTATTGATTTAGGAGGAAAAGGCCGGTTGTGGTATGCAATATGCAGATTAGCCAGAAGTAACAGCAGATAGGGCGCAGGGCCGAGGCAGGCCAGAAACTTTGGAAGGAGAATTTTGCTATGACGACGGTGTTGCAATTAGGCGCGAAAGTCGAAGGACAAAACGGCCAGGATTATGGCGAAGTAAAATATCTGGTGGCCGACCCCCAGACCGACCAGGTGACGCATCTGGTGGTGGATAGCGCGGAGTTGGATGACCGGCAACTGCTGGTTGAAATCGGCCACATCCACGAAGTTTCTAGCGATGGAAAACTGGTCGTCCTGAGCCTTTCGCCAGACGAACTGAAAGCTCGGCCCGACTTTATGGAGCGTGAGTATGTAAACACCAATCTGACGGAGGGCGATCAGAGTTTCCAGCCACGCGACTCGATGAGCTTTATGTACCCGTCTCGTGCCGCCGATGGCTCGGCAGTTGGCAGTGTAGCGGCTACTAATTCAATCGTCGAAGATGCGATCATTGGTACGCAAGTTGGCCCGGTGGGAATGCCGGTCAGTGAGACCCTGAACGTGCCGGAAGACTCGCTGATCATCCGGGCCGGAGCGACGGTGGAAGCCCTGGATGGGCGGGTCGGGGTGATCAAGCGGGTCAATATGGACGAGGCGGGCCGGATCGTGGACTTCGTGATTGAGCAAGGATTCTTGTTTACCCACGATGTGAGTGTCCCGGCCAATATGGTGGATAGTGCCACGACCGACAGTGTGTACTTGCGGGTAAACAAAAGCGACGTGAAAGAAGCGGCTTCCCAGGCGGAGGCCGAGCCGAACGACCCTAATTCCAGTACGGCTGCGATCTAATTCGGAAACGAGGGGCCGCTCTTGAAAACCAGGTCGATTTCAAGAGCGGCTTTTGCTTGTTAAGTCTGGAATTAATCTTTCGGTTTAGCCTGCTGAAATAGCTCCGGTCAGTTCGATATTTTTGGACAGAACAGGCTGGTTTGTGATAATATTATCAAGAAGTGTAGCTCGAAGTTGAGTGTAAACGCCACAAAAGGAGCCTGAAAATGCCGGAGAAAATTGACCGAAACCTGTCGTTGGAACTGGTACGTGTAACCGAAGCAGCGGCAATGGCAGCCGCCCGCCTGATGGGACGCGGAGACAAAGAAGCTGCCGACGGTGCGGCAGTACAGGCAATGCGCATAGCCCTTTCGAGCGTAGGTATGGATGGTGTTGTGGTGATCGGGGAGGGTGAAAAAGACCAGGCTCCGATGCTCTACATTGGTGAGAGGATAGGCACGGGCGAACCGCCGAAGGTGGAAATTGCGGTTGATCCGATTGACGGTACGCGCCTCCTGTCGCTGGGCCTGCCCAACGCCATCTCGGTAGTGGCTCTTTCGGAAGAAGGCAGCCTGTACAGCAGCCCCGGCATTTTCTACATGAACAAAATCGCGGTTGGCCCCGCCGCCAAAGGCGCAATTGACCTGGATAAGCCGGTCGAGTGGAATTTGCGGAGCGTCGCCCGCGCCAAGAAGATCGAGCTAAACGAAGTGACGGTCGTAATCCTGGATCGGCCTCGCCACGAGAATCTAATTCGCGAGGTGCGCGAAGCCGGAGCGCGGATCAAGCTGATCACCGATGGCGACGTGGCTGGTTCGATTATGACGGCTCTGGAAGATACCGGGGTGGATATTTTGATGGGCATCGGGGGTGCGCCGGAAGCGGTCATTTCCGCCTGCGCTCTCAAGTGCATTGGCGGTGATATGCAGTGCCGCCTTTACCCCCGCGACGAGGAAGAACGAGCCAAAGCCGCCTCGATGGGGGCCGAACTGGACAAACTGTTTACGATTGACGACCTGGCGAAAGGCGACAACATCTTTGTTTCGCTCACCGGCATCACCAACGGGGAACTGGTGGATGGCGTAAAATATTACGAGCAGGGAGTCGAAACGCACTCGCTGGTAATGCGCTCCAAGTCCGGCACCGTCCGGGATGTTCGCGCCCGCCACCGCCTCGACAAGCTGATGACTTACAGCGAAATCGAATTTCTTGCTCAGCCCCACTAAAACAACCCTATTAGGAGAGGGCGGAGTAGGATGTTATAGCATAACATCCTACTCCGCCCCTTTCATCTCAAATTGTATAATTCCAGCCTGGCTTTTTGCAAACAGGCCGGCTTCCTGGTTAAGTTAAAACCCTAAATATTCAAACTTAAGAATTTCATGGATCAAAAAGCTCGAAAGATTTTATTTGACACTTATTGGCCAGGCCACGGCTGGAAACTAAAAGGTAGAAGCATAACAACCGAGGATTATGAATACGCACTTCAAGCCGGTCTTAAGTTTCGTTCTGAGTTTCTCTCCCATAACGAGGTCGTTGCACGCGTAATTCAGTTTAGAAATGCGGTGCAAGTGGAAGCTGTCACCAGGGCTTTTCTGGCAAGTCTAACTTCCCGGCGGTTAAATTTACGCTCGGCATTGGGAAGTTACGCTACAGCCAGGCACTTTCCACTTCATTCTCCATCCAGTAGATCCGAAATGGAGTTTGGAACGTGTGTCATATGTGGGCTATATTTTGATAATACCGCCAAAATTGAAGAAGATTTTAACGTGCTATCCTTTGAACGCCACAAGTGGGGTGGGGTGCGACATGCTTCGCCTTTATATTGTGCCTTCGATCTAGAGCAGTTTTTGAAGGAAGAAAAGTTGGAACCTACTTCTGAGGATGTGGCAATCTTTACTGAAATATTGCGAATTGCTCAAAATTTAACGCCAGAAGCGAGAATAGGAGGTTTAGAAAAGGAAATTGGGAAAATCCTCAAATCTAATCAAGCCGAAAGACAAGTTCTTCTTGAAATATTAGGTTACTGCGGGATATTAGAAGACCCGAAACAACCGAGCTACTTTTTCAACTATGTTCACCACTCGAAACGGTCGGTTCAACCCAATGAGCGGCACTATCCGGTTTGTTGGTGGCGAGGGGAGTATGGAGTAAACACACTAGCTCTAAGAACTTACTTCCCAGAAATAACTGGTAATTAAACGGCTTGTTTCGTTTCAGATAAGCTTCAGGCAATCAGGCTGGCTTCCTGGTTAAGTTAAATCGGTTTTTGGATAGTGACTGGCTCGTCGAATTTGGAGAAAGTAAGTACCCAGAAGACCGGGCTGTTGCCCACTTCTTTGAGGTAGAGCATACGTACCCGGTTATCGTCCTGGCCGACCCAGACATCGAGCGTAATGTCGCGCTGGCCCAGTGTGTTCAGGCTGATTGCGGCAATGCTGGATCCCGGCACGTTGCCTTGCAGGTGGTAAGTTTTAACCCCGGCCAGGTCTTCACTACCGATCAGGCGGGGACTTTGCATAGCTCGCAGGGCCGAACCGACCCCGGCTTTTGAATCGAGTAGCCCGGCCAGATTAACGATTTCGTCCGCCTTCGAGCGGTTCCACTTTCCGGTCAAAGCGTCGGTCATGTATTGTTCGCCGCCAAGCCCAACTACCCGCACATTGAAATCGCTGATAAAGGCATGAACTTTTACCTGAGCCTGATATTTATCGGGTCGGGCCAGGTCGCCCTCGGCCAGGCGTAATTCGGCTCCGCCTATTTCGACTTTACCCTGGCGCACTTCCAACTTGAAATGCACACTTTGCAACCGGTCGAAAGCTTCGGCGGCCTTTTGTAGCGTAGCCAGCTCGAAAGGCACCGGCGTGGCCGAAGGCACTGGCGACGGGCTAGGAGTGGGGGTCGGGCTAGGTGTAGGGGTAGCGGTCGGGGTGGGAATTGGAGTGGGCGTAGGTGTCGCCGTAGGCAAAGGGGTCGGAGTTGGGGTGGGCGTGGGCGTGGCGGTCGGGGTGGGAGCCAGGCTGACTACGTTTGCGCCCGGTTGCGGCGTCAGGCCCGTTATGGTCGGCTGCGCTTCCTCACAGCCCAACAGACCGCCCAGCAGAATTAAAAGGCTCAGGCCCACCCCCCAGACCCGCCGGGGCCGACGGTAAGCTCTCCCTGACCTACCCAAAGTATGCTCCCTATGCGCTATTCAACGGCTTCGCTCTTTTAACTCCCTGCACTGTAGCATATACAGGAGCTTTTGAAAAGCCGGGCCAGGCCTGGGCGTGACAGAGGCAGACCGGTTGAGGAAGAAACAGGCCAAGTCCTGACTTTGTATTCGCCCATGGCGAGTCAGCAGGACAAGTGCAAGTCGGATTCTGGCTATGGCTGGCCGGGCGCGTCGAGAGTTGTGGCAGTAATGGCATTAAACGGCAAAGTTATCTGTGGCTGAACGGGCTTACTCTGCTTGATAATAGCGGCGACCAGGGCTTCTAAAGCATCTATCTCGAAGGGTTTGCTGACAAAAGCCTGGGCCTCTCTGACCACTTCCTGAGGTGGGGGGGCGGCGGCACTGAGTAAAATAACCGGGGTATGGCGTGTTTCCGGCTTCCCGCGTAACTCTTTCAATAATTCCAGGCCCGTCATGTAAGGCATCATAATATCCGAAATTACGAGGCTTGGGTGACGCTTTTTCACCACTTCCAGAGCTTCCTTGCCGTTAAAAGCTTTGAAAACCTCGTAATGCTCGGCTAAAATCTCGGCGATCAAGTCGCATAAGCTTTCCTCATCATCAACTACTAAAATCACGGCTCCTGTTGACATAAGTTTCACACATCCCAATTTTCGCTCAACTGTACCAGACCCTGCTTCACTCATAGCAAATTTGCTCGATACTTCTAAGGCCTTAGAAAGCATAATGTATACCACCTGTTGACTCTATCAGCACATTTGGCAGACGAGGGTACTTTTATGCTATTTTGACATCTAAAACAAAAGTAAGAAGGGCGGGCCTGGTTACCAGGCCCGCCCTTCTTACTCTTACTCTAGCGGCTCGATATTTAGTTTAATAGCGGCGGCGGCGAGTAGTGCTAAACACTTCGCGGCTGCTACGGCTAGGGCTGAACAAGACCGAAAGTAGCTGGATCAGGCCGTAAGTCAGAATAACGTAGAGAGCCATCGCAATCAGAGTCGAAACTTCCACTACACTGCCCTGCCCAATGCGCTGGTCGTTGAAGATGCCGTTGAACGGAGCGATAAAGGGGGCGGACAGGTTGTAGATGAAGTTGACGAAACCGTTGGTTGTTTCGGCGTTAATCACCCGGAAGAGGAACCGCAGAGCCAGCAAAAGTTCTAGCGCACCCATTACAAAGTAGATAATGCGCGAGGTGCGGTCTAGCACGTTTAGCCGACGGTTGTAAGGGTCGTCGTAGACCTGTTCTTCGCGCTCGACAAGGTTGCCCTCCTGGTCGTAGAAAGCCTGACGGCTACGCTCGACCTGAACATCGCCCATCTGGGAGTACGAACGGCGGGCATCCATTGACGGGGCCGGGGCGACGGGTACTACAGGTTGTTGGTAGACCGCCTGCTGGTAAACGGGCTGTTCGTAGACGGGTTGCACCGGGACTACAGGCTGAACCGCTTCGTAAACTGGTTCGACTGAAATGACGGGCTGCTCGTAGACTGGTTGGACTGCCTCGTAGACGGGTTCCTGGGCCGGGCGATAAACTCGCCGACCGTTCGGGTTGACTGGATTGCTCATAGTAAAACCTTCCTTTACCTTTTCCTGATTCCTGGTTTTAATTCCTGGTCTGGTAGTCTTCTCATTGGGAGTAAGCTACCCATTTTTTATCTATACCCACACTAAGGCATAAAGTGTGCCATCCTATTGAGCAGTTGATTTGCCACCTTGTGACGCGGTTTATATTTTGCCGGTCTAGCCCACTGTACTGAGTGCGCGGATTAAGGAGTCCAACGCCTGGCAATGGGCGGCCCAGCTATAGTGTTCCATAACCCGCGCCCGCGCCGCCTGGCCCATGCGGGTGCGGGCGGCAGCCTGGGCCGGGCCGGGAGCCAGCATTTCCTGCAAAGCCCGCGCCAGGTCGGAGGCCGAGCCTTCCTTGAAAAGATTTCCTTCCAGGCCGGGCCGGACGATCCGGGCCAGAGGCGGCAAGTTTGCCGTAACAGTCGGTAGGGCCATCGCCATGTACTCGAAAATTTTGAGGGGCGACCAGAAGAACCCGGCAGAGCGCAGGGGCGGATGTTTGGCGGTATCGAAAGGAGCTATGCCGCAATCGGCCAGGGCGAGATAGGCCGGGATCGCCTCGTGCCGGACGGCTCCGGTCAGGCGGATGCGCTCCGCCAGACCTGCCGCCGCGACCGCCTCCTGCACTGCTTCCTGGCCCGGCCCGCCGCCCAGGAGGAGGAAATAAAGCCCATCATCGCGGGCTACTAACTGGCGGGCCGCTTCGACCAGGGTTTCGACACCGTGCCAGTGCCGGAAACTTCCGGCGAATACGCCCACCCGTGCGCCGCTTTCGGGTGGCGGCAAGCCAAGTTCCCGGCGCAAGCGTTCGCGCTCGGCGGGCGGAATCCGGTCGGGGCTAAAGCGTTCCACATTGGCTCCCCAGGGCAATTCGGCGATTTTGGCGCGGGGAATTTGAGGCGGGACGGTGGTATGCAGGGGTGTGACGATCCGGCCCGCCCAACGGCATTGCCGGGTAGCCCAGGCTTCCAGGCGACGCCCGCTCAGGGCGTCGAGGCGGTGCTTGCGCGTGCCGGGCGGGTCAACCATCAGGGCGTTAACTTCCAGGATCGAGGGTAGACCGTGCTGGTGGGCATAGAGCATTCCGGCTCCGGCCAGGTTGTAGTAGCGTTCCATCACCAGGTCGGGCCGGAGAGTGCGGGCCAGGCGAGCGAGCCAGGGATAGCTGAGCAGATTGGCATATTGAGGCAGACGCAGGCGGTAAAATTCGACCGGCTGGCCCCCCTCGACCGGCAAGGTCAGGCGGGAGGGTTGCCCTTTGGTCCGGCGGCAGATGACGTGTAATTCGTGGCCGAGTTTGGCTAATTCACTCGCCACTTCCAGCACATGGGTCGCGCCGCCGTGGCTGCCGGGAGCGACGACTGCCCCGGCCACATAAAGTATTTTCACCCGTCAGGCTCTAGCTTTTCTTGAGCAGAATAAAGTACGGCCCGGTGCGCCAGCGACCAAACAGCACAATATCCAGGCGCATCAGCAGGGTCAGCCCTTTGAGAACGACCACGACCGGCCCGCGCCGGGTGCGGGTAATGTTGCGCTTGAGGTTCTGGCGTACTGCCAGGTCAATCGCGGCGTTTTCTTCGTGGGCTTCCTCGGCTTCTGCCGCGACTTTTTCAGCCTGGCGGGTCACCCGGTTGCTCTCTACTTCCTGCCGCATCCGGTCAAGCCCGCCGCCATCGGCCCAATCCGCCGTCAGGCCGGTCGTGGCACTCGACAGGCGGGTGCGCACATCTTTATTGGCGGCTTCTTCGCGTTTGCGGGAGGTCTGGCGGTGCCGTTGCATCTGGAGACGCACCGCCCGGCGCACCGCGTACTCGCCGAGTTTGATGATAATGTTATCCACCAGTCCTTGAAAGACCCCGTTCCAAAAAATCTTGCGCTCGATCTTGAAACCGGCTCCGGCCACAAAACTTTCCAGTTCGTCCCAGGTGGCAATTGCTTTGATGTGGTCGCTCTTACGGAGTTCGTCGCGGCGGAAATCGAACATACCGCGCCGGGTGAAAAAGGCGGCGATGCGTTTTTCCAACCGGATGACCGGCCAGAGGCGGCCCATCTCGCGGGTGTTGGAGAAAATAAAGATGCGCCCGCCCGGTTTAAGCACGCGGCTCAACTCGGCGAAGAACGGCGCAATGCCGTCCGGCGGCAGGTGTTCGAGCAAGTCCAGCGAGAAGATTTTGTCGAACGAGGCCGGAGCGAAGGGCAGTTGCCGCCCGTCGCCGCGCACGAGGGGGATCGCGTCGAGGACTTCCTGGGCGAAAAGCGGGGCGGCATCCACGCCTATCACATTTCCAAAGCGGCCCCGGTTCCAGTAGCAAAAGCGGCCATCGCCGCAACCGACTTCGAGGGCCAGGTCGCGTTTGCCCGGCTTGAGCAGCTTACGCAAGATCGAGTTGCGTACCGCCGCGCCCAGCAGGGGCAGGCTGACGTGTTCGTAGTCCAGGTCGTGTTCAAATTCATCTTCGAGGTAGCGGGTTTGCGCCCCAACCGTCGCTCGTGGCAGCAGGTCGAGATAGCCGCGCCGGGGCAGGGTTTTACCTTCAGATACCGCCGGGTCGTCTGCGCCGCTCTCGCTAAAGGCTCCGTAGGATAGGCCGCAGGTCGAACAGACTACGCCGCCTTCGACTGGCTCTAGCCGTCCTCGTTCCCGGTCGTTCCCGGCCACCGCACTACAACGGGGACAACGGGCTACTTCTAACAACTTCTCGCTGATCAAAAGGTCTTTTCCTTCTCTATCTCAAGCTTTTCTCTATCTCAAGCTTTACAAAGCGGTAATCGCCCGCTCTAGCATTTCACTGGTTTGCATCATAGGGCAAGGCAGCCAGGTGTGTCAACCCTGGGAACGACAGGGCCGGATCGAGCCGCCGGGCCAGGGCTTCGTCGGCGCGGGCAGCGTCAGGCTGGCCTGAGGCGTGGTAGGCCAGAGCGCGGGCCTGATAAAGGTCGGCCCGGCCCGGAAAGCGTTCCAGCAGGACGGCATAATCGGCCAGGGCTGCCCGGTGTTCGCCCAACCAGGCCAGCACGTGCGCCCGGTAATCGAGGTAAGTTAGTTCGTCCGGCTCGGTAGCGACTGCCAGGCTAAAATAATATAAAGCCTGCCGCAACTTGCCTTCGGCCAGGTTCTGCCGTCCGGCTTCCCCGGCCTGATGCGCCTGGGTCTGGGCCACGCTCAGGCGGGGCGAAGCGGCCAGCGCGGGCGGGCGGGTCTGCTTTTGGAGCGTTTCGCGGTAGGCGAAGGGCAGGTACAGGAGTAGCAAAGTCCCGGCCAGAAAGAAATAAATCCGGTCGAGCCGGGCCAGAGGCAAGGGCAGGAAGCGGCTATTAAAAGCCAGATAATAGAAGAAAGTAACTACGCCCAGGCTGCTGAGCGTGACCAGCCGCAGAGCCAGGCGGGGCCGCCCGGTGAGCGAACCTAGCAGCCTCAGCCCAAAGCGGCCTCCGGCCTGGCCCAGGTATGGCAAGAGGTAGAAGACGGCCAGCGTGAGATTTACCAGACTCAGGAAATAGTTTGCCGTCAGCAAGTGCGGCAGTATTCCGCCCTGGCTGAGGCTGAAAGGGTCGCGCAGAGAGATGCGGGTGGCCGGGAGCGATAGCTCGAATAAACCCCACAGAGCCACTGCCGCGCCCGGCCCGGCCAGCCCGGTTACAAATTCTTTGAGGAGAGCGGTAGGATGATATTTCCAGACGACCTGGCCGCCCGTGAGGTCAAGCTGCACCCGTTCGACCGTCGCACCCTGCCACCGCCCGACGACCACACGGGCCAGGATATGCCCGGCCAGGCTCGCTAATCCGCCCAACCCAACCGCTAGCCCAACCAGAGCTGAAAAGCGGCCCGTCATAATCAGGCAAAACCAGGCGATCAGCCACAGGTCATTAACTCGTGCGTCCACCGGCACGCCGCGCACGCTCAGCAGTCGCAGCGTAGGTTCGTTCATCCTGGCCTGTCGGTTCTGCTCAAGAGAGCGTTTTGACTAGCGACTGGTCGGCCTGACCGCTAAATCCGGCTTCGGCCAGAAACTGGGCGTTCCACTCGTTGTCGGACTGCCCGGTGCAATAAATCGCCCGCCCACCCTTCGCCCGCGCCAGGCTTTCTATCTCGCGCAGAATTTCCGCCCCGATGCCGCGCCCCTCGAAGCCGTGTTCGATCCGGGCCACGGTCTGGCGCAGGCTGCCATCGGCTTCCAGGTTCATCTCGGCCCGGCCCACCTCTTTGACCCCCCAGAAAGCCACGACTAATAGCGGCGGGTGATGCGGGTTGGGTTGTGGCCCGGTGTTGTCCTCGGTTCGCAGGGCCAGCCTGCGCCCTTCGTTATCCAGAAAGATACGTTCGATCCCCGGCAGGCGGTAAGTATCGCGCCGTTCCTGGTTTTTTTCCTCGATCAGCTTTTGCTCGGCGGCGTCACGGGCGGCTTCGTCCCGGCTCATCTTGCGGCGCGTAGGCTTGCCCCAGCCTTCGTCGTCCCCCGCCAGGGCCGTTTCGTCGTTGCCTTTGTCTTTGCGCTTTAAAAATCCAAACATCTTTGAAAATTCCTTCCTAACTATATTTCAATATATTTTCGGTGCGGTAGCCAGGCAGGTAGCAAGCGGCCTAAACCAGGACTTTTACCCCCGGCGGCAGACGTAGATCAGCTTGTTGCTGCCCTCGCCGAATTCGTCAAAATCGTAAGAGCCGTACAGGTCGCTGACGGCAAAACCCGCTCGTTCGAGCAACAATTGCAACTCGTAGCGGTAGATATAGCGCAAGCTCAGGCGGGCCACGGTGCGTTTAAGGGTGCCATCGGCAAAGGTTTCGTCGAAGAAATAGTGGTAGTCGCGGCGTTGCTCGGCGGGGCGGGCTTCGGTGCTGATGAACAGGTGGACGGTGCTATGCTGCTGCGGGTCGTAGACTGCCCCGTTGTATTCCAGGCGACCATCGGCGGGGTAGTTCTCTTTTTCCTCGGCGTTCTGCACATCCACGATAAAAAGGCCCGCCGGGGCCAGGTGCTGGCGGGCACCACGCAGACAGGCCAGTTGGTCTGGCTGGGTGAGCATGTGCTGGAAGGAGTTGAGGCCAATAAAGATCAGGTCAAACTCTTGCGACCCCAGGGCGGCAGTCAGGTTGCGCAGGTCGCCCTGCACAAAGGCGGCCCGGCTCTGTAATTCCGGGCTGCATGCGGCCACTTTTTGCCGGGCGATTTCGAGCATATTAGCCGAAGCGTCCAACCCGGTCACGTTCAGGCCCGCTTCCAGCAAGGGTAGCATAATTCGCCCGGAACCTGCCGCCAGTTCCAGAATACGCGGGTTAGCTCCGGCGTGCCGGGCCATCTCGCGGTAGAATTCCAGATCCGCCGTCACGCGCTGGTATTCCAGGTCGTAGTAGCGAGCGAAATGGTCGTAATCGTCCACCGGCCCCAGTTCGTCCGGGTTATCTTCTTCGAGTTCGGGATGCGCCAAAATTGCCCTTTCTCGTTTTCGCCCTATAATATAAGCTGGCCCCGGTCACTACCCCGCTTGAGGTTTGCGGGCCACCAGAATAATGTTGGGGCTATCGCTGTTGTACGGCTCAAGGCTATAGGAGCCGTACAGGTTTTCGATCTCCAGACCGCTTTCTTCTAACAAAGTTTGCAGTTCTTCTCGATAGAGCAGGGCAAAGGCGACCGGAGCGAATAGCCGCTCCTGGGAGCCGTCGGACAGCTTTTCGTGGAAGTGGTAATAGCGCAAGCGCAAGTGGCGGGCCGCATCGTCGCGCATGCTGACCAGCAATTTAACTTTGCTGTGGCGGGCCGGGTTAGGGAAAGAACCGTAATATTCCATCTGGCCGCTAAAAGGCTCGTCGCGTTCCGGCTCCGGGTTATCTACGGTCAGGACGAAGCGACCGCCCGGTGCGAGGTGGCGATATATCCCAGAGAGGCAGGCCCGGCGTTCCGGGGCGTCCAGCAGGTGCGGAAAAGAGTTAAAGCCGTAGATGATCAGGTCGAACTGCTCTTTTCCCAAAGTAGCGTCGAGGTCGCGTACATCACCTTGTAGCAGTCGCGCCCGCTTTTGAAGGTCGTAGCTTTCTTCGGTCAGGCGTTGGCGGGCAATCTCAAGCATATTAGCCGAAATATCCAGCCCTGTAACGGCCAGACCAAGCTGTAAAAGCGGCAAGGTGATCCGGCCCGACCCACAGGCCAGTTCCAGCACCCGCGCTTCTAACCCGGCCCGCCGCCCGATGCGCCGCCAGAAATCCAGGTCTGTTTCTACCTGCCGGTAATACAGGTCGTAGTAGTAGGCGAAACGGTTGTAGTCATCCACCGCTACGTACTCGTCTTGCTCTTCCGGCCCTGGCCCTGCCCTGTTTTCCACCCGGCCTTTTGCCTCCCTTTGTGCTAACCTTCCTTTTGCCCTGATAGCCCGCTATTTCGGAGCTAAACCCGGCTCAATACCTCCACCAGGCGGTCAATCTCCTCGCGGGTATTAGTTTCGGTGCAGCAGAAAAGTAGGCAATCGGCGTACTGCGGATAGAGCTTACCCAGGTCATAGCCGCCGATGATCCCGGCCTGGGTGCAAGCGGCCCCTACCGCCGCCGCCGATTTTCCTTCCGGGCAGCGCACCACGAACTCGTTGAAGAAAGGGCCGTCCAGAGCCAGCCTATAACCCGGCAATGCCGCGATTGCTCCGGCGGCGTAATGAGCCTTGTGGTAGGACTGCTCGGCCACTTCGCGCAGACCTTGCTTGCCCAGGGCCGAAAGGTAGATCGTGACGATCAGGGCAATCAAGCCTTCGTTGGTGCAGATATTCGAGGTGGCTTTCTCGCGGCGAATATCCTGCTCGCGGGTGCGCAGAGTTAGCACATACCCGCGTTTGCCGTTCTTATCGAGGGTCTGGCCGACGATGCGGCCCGGCAGGTTGCGGATAAATTCGTTGCGGCAGGTAAACAGGCCGACATAAGGCCCACCAAACGACAGCGACATGCCGAGCGGTTGGCCTTCCCCGACCGCAATATCGGCTCCACATTCGCCGGGCGGCTTGAGCAGGCCGAGGGCGGTGGGGTAAACCGAAACTACCGAGAGGGCGTTGTGGGCGTGGGCGGCCTCGGAGAGCTTTTGCAGATCGTGTATCTGGCCGAAGAAATCCGGCTGTTGCACCAGCAGGGCGGCTGTTTCGTTATCGAGGGCGGCCAGGGCTTCTTCGACTGTCTCGAACTCCGCAATGGTCACGCCTTGCGGCTCGGTGTAGGTTCGCACCAATGCCCGCGAGTCGGGGTGGATGCTGCGCGGCATTACGATTTTGCGTCGCCCGGTCACGTTTACAGCCATAATCGCGGCTTCGGCCAGCGCACTCGCGCCGTCATACATCGAAGCGTTAGCGACTTCCATTCCCAGCAGTTCGCCGATCATACTTTGAAATTCGTAGACGGCTTGCAGGGTGCCCTGGCTGACTTCCGGCTGGTAGGGGGTGTAAGCGGTATAGAACTCGGCCCGCCCCGCCAGGTGTCCCACCACGCTAGGAATAAAATGGCGATAGGCTCCCGCGCCTAAAAAGCAGGGACGGTTGCCCAGGTTCTCGTTCCGGGCGGCCAACCCGTTCATCAGGCGGGTGACTTCCAGTTCGGACAAAGCTTTGGGCAGGTTTAGCTTTGGAAAGCGCACGTGGCGCGGCACGACCTCGAAAAGCTCTTCGACCGCTTGCAGGCCCAGCGTGTCGAGCATTTCGATTCGTTCGGCTTCGGAGTGTGAGACATAATTCATAGGAGTGTTTGTAAACCTTACTTCTAGGTTAAGTTAAGCTGTATATCGAGAAATAAGGCTTGAAAAGAGGCTTTCCAACCCTTATTTCTTGAGCGGGCCGAGCTATTTTATTTACCGATCATCGTCTGGTAATCGGCGGAGCTAAGCAGGCTATCCAGTTCGGTGTGGTCGCTGAGCCGCACCTTGATAATCCAGCCTTCGCCGTAAGGGTCTTTGTTGATCTGTTCCGGGCTGCTGGCTACGTCGTCGTTGACCTCGACCACTTCACCCGTGACCGGGCTGTAGAGATCGGAGACTGTTTTGACCGATTCGACCACACCAAACTGATTGTTCTGCGAAACCTGCGCCCCGACCTTTGGCTGCTCGACATACACGATGTCGCCCAACTCGTCCTGGGCGAACTCGGTGATACCGATTATGGCTATATCGCCTTCCAGCCGCAACCACTCGTGTTCCTTACTGTACTTCAGTTCATCCGGGAATTGCATCGTGGTGAATCTCCTTTTTCCAGTTTATCAACTCAGAAAATAATAAGTCTTTCCTTTATCTGGGAGCCGCGTAGCTCCAGCCTCAAAATCAGCCGGGTTTCTTTTGCTTGTCTGGCCGGACATAAAAAGGCGTTTTTACGACCGTGGCCGGGTAGGCTTTCTCGCGGATGACGATTTCGAGCGGTGAGCCGACCGCACTTAGCTCTAGCGGGACATAGGCCAGGCCGATATTCTTGCCCAGGGTCGGCGAAGGTGCGCCGCTTGTGACCTTGCCGACGGTCTGACCATCCTGGACAACCGGGTAGCCGTGGCGAGCAATTGCTTTATCGGCCATCTCGAACCCGACCAGTTTACGGCGTAGCCCGCGCTCTTTGAGGCTTTCCAGGTTGCGCTTGCCGCAAAAGTCAGCTTTGTCGAACTTGACCGCCCAGCCCAACCCGGCTTCGAGCGGATTCGTTGCGCCGTCAATGTCGTTTCCGTACAGGCACATTTTGGCTTCCAGCCGCAAAGTATCCCGCGCTCCCAGGCCCACCGGGACTAAACCTTGCGGCTGCCCGGCTTCGTACAACAAGTTCCAGACCTTTTCGGCGTAGACCCGGTTGAGGAAAAGCTCGAAACCGTCCTCGCCGGTGTAGCCAGTGCGGGCAATCAGGGCCGGTGCTTCGCCTACCTGCCCGTTAGCGCAGTGGTAATAGGCGATTTCGTCCAGCCGCAAATCTACCAGAGGTTGCAGAATTTCGACCGAACGCGGCCCTTGAATTGAAATGAGAGCCGTCTGGTAGGAACGATCCCGAATCGTTACGTCGAAGCCTTTAAGGGTTTCGGTTTCCTGGAGCCAGATGTAATCTTTCTGGATGTTCGAGGCGTTCACCACCAGCAGGTATTTGTCGGCCTGCCGGTAGACGATCAGGTCGTCTACGATGCCGCCGTCCGGGTAGAGCAGGAAAGTGTAATGGGCCTGGCCGATTTCTAACTTGGAGACATCGTTTGAGGTAGCGTACTGCAAAAATTCCAGGGCCTGCCGCCCGCTAACCTCGATTTCTCCCATGTGGCTCAGGTCGAACAGGCCTGCCGCGCTGCGAACGGCCCGGTGTTCCTCGATGATCCCGCTATACTGCACCGGCATGAGCCAGCCGCCGAACTCGATCAGCCGCGCCCCCAGGCGTTGATGCACTTCGTTGAGTGGGGTTTTCCTCAAAAAATCCTTGTTAGTTTGGGCCATTGTATGCGTTGTTTCCCTGGGGCCAAAGGCCGCCGCTAAGCGTCGGGTAGATAATTAACACGCCAATATTTTAGCTACCCGGCCACTTTAAGTCAAACCCGTGCGGCCCAGACGCCGCCGGGCGAAGCCAAAGTCCGAACTTGAAAAATTAGGCAGTTCTTTAGTTCTATCTCATACATTGCACAAATATTTCCCACCGAGGAAGACCGGGCGTTGTTCAAGACCGCCCGGCTCACGCCCTACGGGTGTGGCCGGGCGGTCGAACGCTAAGGAAAGTTCTCCCTTTGGCAAATAAGCTTATAGACGGCAAGGCTGACTTCGCCCTGATCTCCTTCGCAGCGCGACTATATATTTACCCGCTCCACGTCAGGCCGAGACGCCGTTTCTCCTTTTGGAGCTTACTGAGCTGAAAGAACCATCCGGTCTAGCCAATTTGGGTGAGTTGTAAGTGTTTACAAGCCCTCAAAATGTGGTATTATGAAACAAGATTAACATAACAAGCAATTGCATTCTTCAGTTTGAAAATTTAGAATTCTAAGTAATTTTAATTGGAAGTTTTCTTTTAACAAGGTAGTTTGAATAAGGTCTTCGGCATGGCGAAAGAGCAACCCGCCCCCGCGGTAGAGGTCAGATCCAGCCCTGCACCTTCTCAGGTCGCGCTAAAGGCAACCCCGGCTCAGGTCGAGCAGTTAGCCCGCCTGGGAGTGCTGACTCCGGCTCAACTTGAGGCCGGACGAAAGGCCGGGGGTCTTGAAATTCTGCTGCCCGCCGAGTTAGTACGCCAGTTCCAGGCCCACCCGCCGCCCCTGCCGACCGAGCAGGAGGCCGTAACCCAGGCCGAAAGCGCGACACCGACTCAGGCCGAGAGCGAGAGCCAGGCCGAGCGCGAAACTGAGGCTGAAATCGAGCGGTTGGCCCTGCGGCTGCACCGGGCCGGTTTTGCCGGAGCCGCCCGTTTAATGCTGGGAGCCGGACGGCCTTTGAGCTTTTTTGGGAGCCAGCTTTTGCTCCTGGCTCAGCCAGTCTCTCGGCTGGCCTTTGGCCCGACCGATCCTGCCGGGCGATGGGCCACTTTGTTAGAAGAGCGGGCCAACGTAGACCGACTGCTGGCTCGCCTGGATGTTCTCGAAAGAGCCGCCCGACCGCCCTCGAAATCGAACAGGAAAAGGGCTAAAACCCGAAAGGAACCGCCCAGATGAGCCTCGCACTTGGCCCTTCCACCGTTTTTGTGTTAATCGCCCTGGCGGCTTTCGTAATTTTCTTTTTTGCGGCCTGGGCCGTAATCGAGCGAGGCCGCCGTCCGACTTTGCGTCCCTTGCGGCCCCTGGGCCGGTTGCAAAGGCTGATCGGCCAGAGTGCCGAAACCGGCCAGAGCGTGCATTTCTCGCCCGGTAGCGGTGGCCTGAACGGGCAGCCCGGTTCGGCGGAAGCTTTGAGCGGCCTGACCACTTTTTCGTCGGCAGCACGGCTGGCGGCGCGTTCCAAAGGGCGGGTTGAAATTAGCTCGAACGACACGCTGACTTATCTCGTCAGTAATGACGTGTTGCAAGCCGAATATGCTCAGGCCGGGCGGCTGGAAGATTACCACCCCAACGATGCCCGCTTTGTCACCCAGGCCGACCGGCTAGGCTATATCGCCGGGGTCAGCGCGATTTTGAGTGAGAAGCCCACCGCCGGAAACGTGATGCTTGGCCGGTTCGACAGCGAATATTTGCTGGCGGGCGAACGCTCGAACCGTCTGAATATTCCGCAGGTGGCCGGGAGCAGCCGGATCGAGGCGATGCCGCTCATGCTGGCAAGTGCGGGGGCCGAAAATACCCTGCTGGGTGAAGAAATCTTTGCGGTTCCGGCCTATATGGATCGCCAACCGGCCCACCTTGCCAGTGTGGTGGCCCAGGATCGCGTCCGGCTGGTCGTGGTCGTGGTGATTATTCTGGGAACGCTGGCGGCCACGCTCGGTCTGGTTCCCAACATTGGCGATTATTTCTTGAGGTAAGGTAAAGAGCAGACCAGGCGAGGTTTGAGCTAAGCGAGTAAGGGGAGAAGAGGAAGCAGCAATGCGACGGCTGGGTTTGTACATACCCCTGATTATCATATACCTGAGCGCGGCCTTGGTGCTGCTGGATTACTTCACCGATGGGCTGGTGGACGGTGCCGGGCGGCTGCTGGCTTTGTGGGTTTCGATTATCGCGGGCTTTTTGTTGTTGCTGGGCTTGCTCAATATCGTCCGGGTGCATGCCGAGCGGGTGCGCCGCCGCCAGCCCAACGCGGTCTACAGCCTGGTACTTTTGATTTCAATTGTAGTGGTCGTAGCGGCAGGGGTCGTAGGGCGGGTGCGGGGCCAGGGTGAAGATGTGCTAAACTGGATTTTCCAGTACGTCTACCAGCCGCTTTCGACGACCCTTTTCTCGCTGCTGGCTTTCTTGATTGTTTCGACGGCAGTCCGCGCTTTGCGGATCGGTACGGTCGAGTCGGCTCTGCTGGTGGCGGGTGCGCTGATAGTGCTGTTGGGCCAGGTGGCCTTTAGCCCGTTTAATAATCTGGCGGCGGTGAGCCAGTGGTTCCAGGATTTCCCGGTGCTGGGGATCGTGCGCGGCATCTTGATCGGCACGGCTCTGGGAGCCATCGCCACCAGTTTACGTTATTTGCTGGGGGTGGACAACCAGTATTTGCGGTAGATAAAGCTTTATTTTGCTTGTCCTGATAGCAAATTTGAACAAAGAGGCGGTCTTTGCAACGGGTTTGGTGTACAAAGTGCGGTAAAGAGAATGTGGCGGGCTGCCGCTTGTGCGGCGGCTGCGGCGACCGGTTGCGCCCGGCTTACCTGGATGCCAGGGGAGGCGAGGCTCCTTTGCCGGTTTGCACCGTTTGTGGTACGGTCAATCGGGTCGGTGCGACTAACTGTGAGGTTTGTGGTACCCCGCTGCCGGGGGCGGTAGTAGGCCGGGTGGAAAGTGAGAGCCAGGGCGGACGAATTAGTTTGCGCCCGGAGACGGTCTCGCCGCCCCCGCCTGCCTCTGCGGGCGGCGGCAAGGGTCTTTCGCGTCTGGCCCAGGCTCGCCGCCAGAAAGAAGCCGAAGGTCGCCTGTCGTCTAGCTCTGGCGATAGTGCCGATTGGCTCGGCGGCTTGCGTTCGGATGCGCCGCCGCCGCCGGAATACGCTACCGGCATGGACGAAGATGACGAGGCCGACCCAACCCTGAGCGCGGCCCTGGAAGAATTGCGCCAGGCGGACGCGCCGCCTCCGGCATCTGTAATTGAGCCGCCTTCGTTTGAGAGACAGCCTTCGTTTGAGGAAAGATTGTCCGGTTTTGAAGAAAAACCGCCCGCTCCTTTCCGGCCTTCTTTTGCCGTGCCGCCCCCACCCCCGCCGCTCCCGGAGCCACCCCAGCCGAGCTTTCAAGCCGCTCCTTCCACTCCTTTTAACCCGATTTTTGGCGACCTGGGCGACGATACCAGCCTGCCGGATTGGTTGCAAAACTCTCCCTCGCCGTCGCCTTCCTCGGCTGCCCAGGCGGATAGCTCTGGTGCGAACGAGTCGTCCGGTGGTATGCCGGATTGGTTGCGCGAACTGGCCGGGCCGGGCCGGGAAGGAGGGGCGAGCCAGGCTCCTTCGCCCGCTTTGCCGCCGGAGAACCCCGCCATCGGGCGACTGGCCGAACCGGATAGCGGCGAAGTGCCGGACTGGTTAAGTGAGTTAAAAAGCGAGATGCAAGGTTCCGGCCCGGCTTCTAAACCGCCTGCCAACCCGCCGCCCTCCTCGGAAGTGCCGGACTGGTTGCGGGAAGGAGCGGGTGGACTTCCGGCTTCTCCGGCTTTTGGCGATATTGAGGTCGAAGAGCGGTTAAGTTTTGCTTTTGACGAGCCGGAACGACTCCCCCCCGCCCGCCTCGGCCAGATTCTACCGGCTACGCCCGCCCAAAGTGAGCAAGCTTCGACCGACCTGGACGCTCTGCCGCCCTTACCGTTTGAGGATGGGCCAGCTAATTTCGGGACAAGTGACCTGGCGTTCTTGCCGGATTTACCGGCCCTGCCCGACCCGGCCTCGCCCGAACAGGCTGACCGTTCTTCGTTCGATATGTCCCTTCTGGCTGATTTACCCGACCCGGCCCCAACTGGCGGTACTTCCGGGTTGAATTTGCCGCCTCTGTCGGATTTTGAGGCCGAGTTTGGGGCTTTTGAACCTTCCACGCAAGGTCAGAACGCCTGGGTGGACGCTTTACCGCCCTTGCCTGATTTCTCGCCGGAGGCCGAGGCAGCCCAGGCAGCCACCTATAGCGATGATGAGGCTTTCTCGTCCAGCCTGGTGCCGTGGTTGCAGGGTTTGCGCCCGCCTGCGCTGGATACCGAAGCCGACTCGTCCAATTTTGCGAGTTTGCCCGACCTGCCCGATTTTTTCGACCTGGATGGGGCAACCCAGGCTCCGCCCATGTCGGCTGCGCCTTCGTCTGACCTGTTTTCCGCTTCTGCCAATGAGCCGGGTTATGGAGCAGTTTTTTCCGCCTCCGACTTTAATTCCAACTCCGACTCCGACTCCGACTCTAACTCCAACTCGCTCGTACCATGGCTTCAGGGCTTGCGTCCGCCTGCGCTGGACACGGAGGACGCCCAGGATAGCGGCGTGGGCGCGGCGGCAGCCCACGCCGATTCATCGCTTTTCCTGCCAGAGCCGGAACGACTGGAAACCGAAGAAGCTCCCCGCATCGGCAGTCTCGACACCCAGACTGATACGCGCTCGTTCTCGGTGCGCGAGATGTTCAAGTCTACTAACGAAATTTCCGATGCGCTGCTCCAAAAGCCAGATTTCGACGCTGGCAGGCCGGTTATTGCCCCGGCCCAACCACTGCCGCCGCCCGAAGGGGCTACCGAAGTCGGTTCGGTAGTCGCTTTTCAAAATGCTGCGGGCCAGGCGGCGGCTTTTGCCCCGGACGATTTGCCGGACTGGTTGCGGGAAACTACCAGCCAGAGTCAGAGCCAGAGTCAGAATATGACCCTGGCTCAGGCTCTTTCCTTCGACTGGGCCGGAACGGATTTGAGCGGCTCGGACGAAGACACCGAAGAAGAAACCGAGATGCTGCCGTTTTCGTTGCCTGACTTCCAGGGCGACCCGGCCCCTACCGAGCAACGCAGCAAGCTAGCCGAATTTACCGGGGGCCTTCCGGCAGATTTTGAACTGGCCGATTTCTTGCAGGACGCGAAGCCTTCACCCGCGCCGGAAGCGGCAACGCAGGCCCCATTCCCGGCGGCGGTTCCGGCCCCGGCAGACCCCGACCTGGACATGCCGGATTTCTTGCGTGACCTGGGCGTGGGTCAGGCTCAGGCTACGCCTTCGGAGATTGCGGCCAGCCCGCCCGAAGCGGTCGAGTTAGTTTTTCAGGATGCGGCCACTCTCGCGCCCGGTTCCGGCCCGGTCCAACCGCCCTCCGACCGGCCCGAATCGCTGGATTTCCTGCGGGATGAAGCGGCTACGATTGCCGACCCGCCTTCGACTGGCGAAGTGCCACCCTGGTTAAAGGCTCTTTCTAGCGGCACACTGGACACGCCCCCACCTAAAGCTCCTGGCGGCTATACCCCGATGGGAACCGGGGTTAGCCGGGCGGAGGAGCAGCAAAGCGAATTGCCGGACTGGTTGCGCGATGAAACCGCTGCCACCCCTTCCGACCCGGCCCAGGCCGTTACCGGGGCGGACGCGGCCCTGCCTATCGCGCCCTTTGAGGCGGCGGACGAAGGGTCGAACTGGCTGGCGGAATTCTCGGCCCGGCCTGCTCCCGCTCCGGCCTCGGCTGCACCTGTTTTCCCGCCTGCCGCCGATGAAACCGAACCGGGCGCAATCGGCTCGGAGGATAACGATTCGCTGGAACTGCCGGATTGGTTGCGGGAGAGTCCGGCCACCGCTTCGCCGGAGGCCGGGTTGCAGTTTGCGCCCTTGCCGGACTGGTTATCCGATTACGAAGGAGCCGGGCCGGACCTGGCTTTGCCGCTGGACGAGGCCGGAGCAGGATCTGCCCGGCCCGCCGAGCCACACTTTGAGTCGCGCCTGGAAGACGTGGCTCAGGGTCGGCGAGACGATTTTAGCAGTTTGAACCTTCTGAGTGACATCGAAGGCCCGGCCTGGTTGCGCGGAGCCAGCACACCGGCCCCGGCCCGGCCCGCCGAGGCCGGTGCAGGGCCAGGACAGGGCCAGAATGCGGGCGCGTTGCCCGACTCCGGCCAGGTTCCCACCTGGTTGCGGACGGTCAAGCCTGCCGAAGCGGAAACTACGGGCGGGGACGCGGCTAGCCTGGCTCTGGCTAACCGGCTGGAAGAAGAAGAAGGTTTGCCGCAGGTCGCCCTGCCGCCGCGCCTTGCCAGTGCCGCCGTGCTGACCACCTTGCTTTCGGCCACCGCCGCCCCTGTCGCTCGGTCGGCACCTGCCGCCTCTGCCGCTCGGTCGCGCTCGTTACGCCAGGTGCCGCCGCAAACTTTCGTCCGCATTGGCCTGTCCCTTTTGCTGCTGGCGGTAGCCCTGTTTGGGCTGTATCGCCCGCTCCCGGTTACACCTTTGACGGTCACGCCCGCCACGCAGTCTTTCTTCGATGAGATTGACGGGCTGGGCGCAAACGCGAAAGTTCTGGTTTCCTATGATTGGGAAGCCGACCGGAGCGGCGAAATGAACCCACTGGCCCGCGCTATTACCCAGCACGTGATGTCCAAACGCGCCCGGTTGGTGACGCTTAGCCTGAACCCGCAAGGCCCGGCCCTGGCAAGCCTGGTGACGGACGAGTTGGCCCGCGACCCGCTTTACGGCAACAACGGTTTCTACCACTACGAACCGGGCGACGCCACCTACCTCAACCTGGGCTGGCGGAGCGGTCAGGAAGCCGCCGTCCGTAGCCTTTTCGATAACATGGGCGACCTGAGCGATTACAGATATGGCCGTCCCGCCAGCGAGTACGCCCTGATGAACGGCCTGAACTCGCTGGCCGATTTCGACCTGATTGTGGTGCTGGCCGGGGACGAAGGCGGCGTGCGTACCTGGGTCGAGCAATTCGGAGTGCGGCCTGGTTCGCGCCTCCTGTTCGCCACCCCTGCGGCGGTCGAACCGCTGGCCCGGCCTTACGCTCAGGGTTTGCCCAGCGCATCCGGCGAACTCCGCACGACCGAAAAACAGGTGCGGGCGCGGGGACTGCTGGCCGGGCTGAACGGGGCGGCCCAGTACGACCAGCTTTTGCGGGACAAGCTGAACTTGCAGACTAACCAGAACCTGAACCTGCAAGGACGGCTGAGTGCGCAGAGCCTGGCCGCGCTGCTCTTAATCCTGGCCGTAGTCGTTGCCAATTTGTATTACCTGGTGCGGCGGCGGGAATAAATTCGATCTGGCTAGAGAGAGCAAGCTCAATTCAAACAACTGCCCGGTAATTTGAGCCGGTTTCTGCTAAAACAGCCTGAGCAAAACCAGGCAAGCAAAAGGAAAAAGTCCGCTAATGCAAACAGTTGGCACAATTCTGGCCCTGGTGCTAACCCTGATGGTCTATACCTATTTGATCGGCGACAACGTGCTATTCCGGCTGGCCGAGCATATTCTGGTGGGCGTGAGCGTGGGTTGGGCTATTTTGCAAATCTTTTACGGGTTGCTCTTACCGGCCTGGAATTCCCTGACCGACGGGGCGCGTAACGGCTTGCGGGGTGAGGTTTTCGCCTTTTTGATCCCGCTGATCCTGGGGGTGGTGCTGCTGACGCGGCCTTTGCGGGCTTCCAAACCGCTTTCTAACCTCGTGATGGCTTTCGTGGTCGGGACGATTGCGGCTTTGTCGCTGGCGGGGGCGTTGGCCGGAACGCTCTTGCCGCAGGTTGGTGCGTCGCTTTTGCCTCTGGGCGGCGATAATCTTTTCGGCCAGATTGTCCTGTTGCTGGGAACTTTACTCTCGCTATGGTACTTCCAGTTTACGGTTTTTAAGCGGGAAGGTTCGGGCGAGACTGGCGGTGGTCTGGCCGTTCTCAACAACCGGGTGCGACTGCTGGGACGCTGGAGCCTTATGCTGGCGTTTGGGGCGGTCTTTGCGGCGGTCTTTCTGACTTATTTCGCCGCTCTGCTCGACCGGCTGGTTTTTCTGATCAACATCAGGTTTTAACAAAAATATGACCTTAAATTTTGGGCGATTCGCCAGCATAGACTCGGTGCTCGTGGCCGATTGCGGCAGCAATACCACGCGGGTGGTAATGGTCGAGGTGGTGGACGGCGCTTACCGCTTTGTGGCGCGGGGCGAAGCTCCTTCGACCCTGGAAGCTCCTTACGCCGACGTGACGGTGGGCGTGATCAACGCGATTGGGGCAATCGAGGCCAGCACTGGTCGGCGGCTACTCCTGGGTGGCAAATTGATCCTGCCGCAGCAGGAAGACGGTAGCGGCGTGGATGCTTTTGTCGCCAGCAGCAGTGCCGCCGAACCTCTGCGGGTGGTGGCGGCGGGCCTGGTGCGCGAATTGAGTGCCAAGAGTGCCGCCCGCGCCAGCCACGGCACCTATACTACCGTGCTGGATACGATCAGCCTGGACGATTACGGCGACGAGTACGACCTGGGCCAGGGCGACGCGCTGGAAGAAGAACTTGAATATAACGCGGAAGACCCTGAATCGGAGTTTTCACCTTTTTCCAGCCGCAAAGACCGCCCGGCCATTTTTCCGCCCGACCCACAAGGCCCGCTCGAACCTCTGCGGCCCGGCCACAAAAAGCCGCAGAGTGTGCGTCTGTTTAGCGATGGACAACGCCGCTGGTGGAAAGAGCGGCAGGTCGCCAAGTTACGCCGCCTTTCGCCCAACGTCGTCGTGATGTCGGGCGGGAGCGATGGTGCGCCAGTCGAGTCGCTTTTGAGCCTGGTGGAAGTGGTGCTGGAAGCTAATCAGCAGGAAGCTTTGCTGGCCCTGGCGACGGGCGAAAACCGGCGTTCCACCACCTTTATCTTTGCCGGAAACGCCGTTGCGCAGGACAAAATTATCGAGCGGGTCGGCGGGCAGGTCGAAGTTTTCACGGTAGATAACATCCGACCGGGCGCAGAGCGTGAAATTCTGGCTCCCCTGCAACGTCAGTTGTCCTCGCTCTATCAGGAACGTTTGCTGCCCTCGCTGCCGGGCTACCGACGACTGAGCGAACTTAGTTCTGCCCCGGTCAATACTACCTGCGCGGCGGTCGGCTTGATCAGCCAGTTTCTGGCGAAGGATGTCGAAGCTAACCGGGTGATGACGGCGGAACTGGGCGGCTCGAACTCGGCTCTGTATTATGCCGACCGGGACGATTTCGCTTCGATGGTGCGCGGCGGTTTCGGGCTGAGTTTTGGGCTGAGCAATGTGCTGGCCGAGAGTAGCCCGGACTTTTTGCGACGCTGGTTGCCCTTCGAGGCCCAGGACGACGAGTTAATTCATTACGCCCTCAACAAAACTTTGCGCCCACACACTCTGCCCGCGACCGAACGCGAGCTTTTCATCGAAGGAGCTTTTGGCCGCGAGGCGTTGCGTCACCTGCTGGCCGAACTCAACCGCGAGGCGGTCGCGCCTTACGACTACAACCGTCTGATCGGGGTGGGCGGGCCGCTGGTCAACGTGCCGCTGTGGCAGGCGGCCCTGCTTTTGCTGGATGGTTTGCAACCTGCCGGGTCTGGCGATAGCGGGTTGGTCGAGCTTGACCTGGACTCGACGATGCTGATGTCTGCCGCCGGGACGCTGGCTTCGATCAACCCGAATGCAGCGGCTTACCTGTTCCGTTACGACTGCTTGCACCGCCTGGGGCCAGTCGTGGTGGTGCAGGGCGAGGCCAGTCTGGGCAGCACTGCCCTGACCGTGACGCTTCGCAAAAGCGATGGCCGCACGCGCCAGGCTAAAGTACCTTTCGGTCAGATTGCTCTCTTACCTTTGCGGGCCGACGAACGAGCCAGCCTGGAAATTCGCCTGGGCGGAGCCTTCCGGTTGGGCCGTTCCGAGCGTGGAGCGATTGTCAGCACCGCGCCGGGCAAGGAAATTACCGGCGGTGCGCTGGGTGTGATTATTGATGCGCGGGGTCGCCCGTTGCGCTTTGCCCACGAAGGGCCGGAGCGCATAAAGCAGGTAGCAGACTGGTATAACGTCTACCGGGAGGCTCTGAAGCAGGCTGAAAGCGACGGCTCGGACGATTTCGCCTCGACTTCCGGCCCCTCGGCTCCTTCTACCCCCGGTGCGCTGGTGTCGGGCCGGGCCGATCTACCCCGGTTGCCCAAAGTGACCGCCGCGCCTAAAGCTTTGCCGCCCGCTCCGGCCAGCTCGAAAGAGCTTGTGGCTCTTTCGCCCAAACCCCCAAAGGACGAAAAAGCGGCTTCTTCACCTCCGCCCAAACCTAAAAAGGACGGGAAATCCGCCTCCAAAACCGCCCCCGAAGTCGGCCCACAAGTCGAGCCGGAAGCCAAACCAGAGGCTAAAAGCAAGGGCAAGGGTTTTAGTCTGGGCCGGAAGAAGTGAGGCCGGTATGATTGCGCTCTTGTGGGATTTGGAGGCGCGGGGTGTATCTAATCTGGATACGCCGGTTCTAATCTTGGGTTTGGATACGGTTCGAGCCTGAAAAAGTAATTCGAGTCGAGGACAGCATGCTTTACAGCGATAGCGCGACAAATTCACCCGGCAGTATTTTGCGGCAGGCCACCGGGAGCGGGGTAATGGCGGCGGGCGAACGGCCCGGTCTGACCCAGCATTTACCCGCTCTGGCCCAGAACGTGCCGCTGGTAGTCGAGCGGCGGTTGCCCGCTCTGGGTGAAGTAGTGATCGGGCCGGGGCAGCGGGTCGAAAGCGATACGACGATAGCCCGTACCCTCCTGCCGGGCCGACCCCGCGTTTATAATCTGGCCGAATTCTTCGACCTGACAGCCCGTGACCTGCCCAAACTGCTAAAAAAGCAGGTCGGGGCGCGAGTGAGCAAAGGCGAAATCATTGCCGGGCGAGGGCGCGGCCTGGGTAGCCGCCAGTTCAAGTCACCTTTCGACGCGATTTTGTCGGTGGTAGATGCCGCCAGTGGCTACATTACCCTGACGCCGCAGCCGCAGCCGTTCAACCTGGAAGCTTATGTGCGTGGTACTGTGATCGAAAGTATGCCCAGCTACGGCGCGAGCATCCAGCTACAGGCCAGTTATGCCCGTGGTGCGCTGGGATTTGGCGGCGAACAGCACGGCGTTCTGCGTGTCCTGGCGACCAAACCGACCGACCCGCTCGACCCGAACTCGATTGATGCCCGCACGACCTACTTTATTTTGCTGGGCGGCTCCTACGTGACCGCCGAAACCCTGCGCCGGGCGGTCGAGATGAAAGTGCGCGGGATTATCACCGGGTCGATCCGGGAGGAAGAACTGACCAAATTCCTGGAATATCGCCACCGGGAGGCTTTCTACCGGGTCGGGCAACACGGCTGGCGGTTTCCCGCCGACCTGAGCGGCCAGGATAGCCCGCTTACGCTCGTCGTGACCGAAGGGTTTGGCCTCCGCCCGATGGCAAGCCGCCTGTTTGAAATGCTGCTGGCTCACGACGCCGAGGAGCTTTCGATCAACGGTACGACCCGGCTACGGCGCGGTTGGCAACGGCCTGAAATTATTGTGCCGGTCGTCACCAGTGTCGAGGCGGGACGGGCCTCCACCCGGCTAGGAGCCTCCGAGGTCTTGCCGCGTCCCGGTTCGGTCGTCCGCCTGACCAACCCGACTTATCTGGGCGCGGTCGGTCAGGTCGTCAGTCTGCCCCCCTCCCGCCGCGGCATTAGCCCCGGCCAACTCGACCGCCTGGCCGAAGTCGAGGTGTCCGGCACGCGCCTGGTGTTGCCTTTTGCCGACATCGAAGTGCTGGAACAACCTGCTGGAAATTCATCCCCGCCTCCTTCGGGCGCAACCCGCCGCCAGATCGTTTAGCTCCCTTTGCACGCTTTTTTCTGGTATAATTCTGTCCAGAATTAAAAGTCGGTAATTATTAAGGAGCTAATTTTGAATTTGAAAAAGAACTCTCGAATGGCGGCCTGGCTCTTGGGCTTGACCGCTCTGCTAGGCTCTCTGGCGGCTTGCGGCGATAATACCAGCACTTCGGCAGGTAGCACTCCGGGCGGATTTTCTACTTCGACCCCAAATACAACTCCCTCGGCGGCTAATTCTGGTTCCGGCCCGACTGCAACGGCAGGGGTGGCGCGGGGCGGCGACGTAACCGCTAATCTTAATGTTACTCTGGCCCCGGCTACCCCCTCTCGCCCGTCTTTGAGCGGTTCCCCGGCGGTTGGCCCGGTCTTCCAGGCCACCCCGCGCACTCTGGTCGGGACTACGGCGGCCAGTGGTACGCCGGTCGTTATTAGCTTGCCGAGTTTTGCGGGGGTAAAAGAACTACCGCTTGATCCTTCCGTGAGCGAGGCTGCCGCCCGGTCGTTATCGGGTTTGAACGGTCGCCCGCTTTTCGTCAAATTTTATGTTTCCGACCAGGAACAGGCCCAGCTTGCGAGTCAGTTACACAAGGGTCTTTTAGAAAGTAGCTACAAATTTACCTATCCCGGCCAGCCCAATCTCACTGAGCCACAAAAAACTCAAAGCGACCGGGTATATGCCGGGATATATACTAACCCTAGCGGGTACGACCTGATTATGGGCGTGCTAAAAGTTTCCAGCGACATATCTCAAATAAAATCAGACATCAACCTGCCAGGCCTGGATGAGGCTACCCTGAGCCGTTTAAGCCAGCAATGGGGTAGTGCTAAAAGTATCGCTATAGTGTTGATCGGCCCGGACTTGATCCGGGCGGCGACGAGCGGCGGCAGTAGCAGTAGCGGAAACGATTCCACCGCGACTACCAGACCGCGGCCTTCCACCGATGCCATTCCCCCCCCGACCCCGACCAGATAATGCGGGTAGCCATCGTTAGCGATGTCTTTCCGCCCAAATGCGGCGGGAGCGGTTGGAGCAGTTTTTACCTGGCGAAAGCTTTGCAGGAGCGCGGCCACGCGGTGCGAGTGGTCGTACCCAGGGAGAGCCAGGAATGGGGCGAGGCCGAGCGCGATTACGATGGGCTGCCGGTGACAGAATTTCACTACCGGGCGGCTCACCTGCCTTTCGTGCGCAACTATACCCGTAACGAAAGGCTCTGGCCGCGCTTTGCCGCTTTTCTGGCCGAGTTCTTTCGCCGCCACAACATCGAGGTGGCTCACGGGCAGCACTACCTGACTATTCCGCCGACTGTCCTGGCGGCGCAGCAGACCGGGGCGGCGTCGCTGGCGACGGTACGGGATTATTGGCCGGTCTGTTACTGGACGACCCACCTGAGCGGCGAACGGGTTTGCCCCGGTTGCTCCGAACTCAACCGGCTGAAATGCCTCTGGGCCAACCAGGGCGCGGCAGGACTCGCGGCGGCCCCGGCTTCCCTCTATATGGGGGCGAACCTGCGCCAGAAACAGCATTACCTGGCCGGAGCCGACCGGGTGCTGGCGGTTAGCCGCTACATTGCTACGACCCTCGAACTGTTCGTTCCCGCCGAACGGCTGGCGGTCGTGCCGAACTTTGTCCCGACCGAACGGCTGGCCCGCCTGAGCCTGGAACCGCCCGCCACGCCCGGTACAGACCAGCCGTATTTATTGTATGTCGGCAAGTTCGAGGAAAACAAGGGAGCGCGGCTTTTGCTGGAAATGCTGCGCCGGGCCAGGCCCGCCGTCCCCACTCTGGCGGTGGGCGAAGGTTCGCTCCGGCCTCTGCTCGAACGAGCGGCCCAGGCCGAAGGTCTGGACTTGCGTGTGCTGGGTTGGGCCGAAAACGACGAGGTTTTGCGGCTGATGAGCCGGGCGACGGTGCATCTTTTTCCCTCACTCTGGCCCGAACCGCTCAGCCGAGTGTTGCTGGAAGCGCAGGGCGTGGGTGCGCTTACCCTGGCTCTCAGTACGGGCGGCACACCCGACATTATCACGGACGGGGTGAACGGAGTGCTGGCGCACAGTGCTACCGAGATGGCTTCGCGCCTGACCGAACTGCTCCACCCGGCCCAGGCCGACCGCCGCGCCCGAATGCGGGCCGCCGCCGTCCAGACCGCCCAGACGCGCTTCAGCCGCGAGGCCGTAGTTGGGCAGGTCGAAAGCCTTTACGAAGAAGCGTTAAATACAGGGCTTTAAATACAGGGTTTTAAATGATGACCGGGCCTTAAGGAATTACAATTGTGACAAAGATTTTAATTGTGGCTTATTACAGTACAGGTTTTATTTTGCTTGCAAGTCTAATTTTATTTACTGAAAGAATTCCTACCTGAATATTTCTAGCTGGTATATTTGTATGTTTCGTTATGATTTTTATGATTCTTTATCTTTTCTCAAAACAAAAAAGTAAATAAAAATTAACGCGTAGCGGCAGGTAAAGTCGGTCTCAAAACCGGCGTGACGGACTACCAGAGCGGTAGCACTCCGGCCCGCACCCTGGCCTGGGGTATGACGACGCTGATCGGCTGACGAGTGAAGCCCGGACAGAAGGAGCTGGGCGACCGTCACTACCGCCTTCAAAATCTGTAAAAACTCAACCTCTAGCTACGGCTTATTCTTCCTTCATTCCGACCGCTTGCCGGGCGGTTTTACGGCCCTGGCGGATGCAATCGGGGATGCCGACGCCTTCGTAGGGCGAGCCGGTCAGGAAGAGCCAGGGCGGGCTGAGCCGCCGAAGCTCGGCCACCCGGTCGAGATGGCCGACCTCGTACTGGGTGTTGGCGTCGCGCCAGCGAAAGACCCGACTTAGCACCGGGACGGCCCGTATTCCCATAATCCGGTGCAGTTCGGCGCGGGCCAGGGCGACCAGTTCCTCGTCCGGCAACGCTACATCTCCCTGGTGCCGGTGTCCGCCGACAAAGACCCGCAAGAGGGCGTATCCTTCGGGGGCGCGACCGGGTAACTTGGTGCTACTCCAGGTGGAAGCCAGCAGGCGGGTTGGTTCGCCCTCGGCCACGATAAAGCCGAAACCGTCCAGAGGCTGTTCCAGGTCGCCCGCCCGGTAGCCCAGCGAAACCGTAGCCGAACTGATCGTCTTGACGCTGCACAGCCCGGCGGCCAGACTCGGCACGGCTCCGGCCAGTAGCTTGCGGGCGGCGTAGGCCGGCGTGGTCAGCACTACCGCGCCCGGTTCCAGAACTTCGCCCGATGCCAGGCGTACCTTACCATCCTCACCCAGGCTTTCGACCGGGCTGTTCACTCGCACGTCGCCGCTCAGAGCCGCCGCCAGCCCTTCGACAAGTTCGCTCATCCCGCTTTCGAGCGAGACAAACATAGTTTTAGGGGCGTGCGGAAGGAGTTGCGAAGCCGGAAGCTGGCTCGTGCCGCCGGTGACGCTGCCGTACTTTCGTTCGAGGGTCAGGTATTGCGGGAAAGTCGCCCGCATGCTGAGGGTTTGGGGGTCGCCGGTATAGATGCCAGCCAGGAACGGTCCAAAAACTTCGAGAGCTTCCGGCCCAAAGCGGCGGTGAATAAAAGCGGCCAGGGTTTCGTCGCACTCACAGGTCTTTGGTTCAAGGTTGCACTCGGCCAGGATGCGCTCTTTGCCTTCATCTGAAAAAAGACTTGATTCTAACAGGCCATCGGGGTCGGTCGGCACGATCAATCGCATGCCGCGCGGCATCGAGTGTAATTTGCCGTCGCGCAGGACAAAGACGTGGCGGTGAGCGTCGTTAGTGCCGATCAAGCGGTCGGCCAGGCCGATTTCGCGGCAAAGCTGCCAGGCCCAGGGTTTAGCGGTTTGGAACGAGTCGGCGGCGGCTTCGATCACGAAACCATCGTCGGTGCGTTCGGTCATGATCTTGCCGCCGAGTCGGGCCGAAGCTTCCAGCAGAACGTAAGGCACCCCCGCCGTCTGTAACTCCCAGGCTGCCGCCAGGCCCGTCACGCCGCCGCCAATCACCGCTACAGGTTTCATCGCCCGGCCTCCGCCACCTCCCGCTCACCCGTTCCCGTCCAGCGCACGCTCCGTTCGCGCACGAGGTCGGCCAGGGTCTCGATGTAAAGGGGGTCGTCGTTGAGCGCGGGCGGTCGTTCGAGCCGCACACCGTGCTGCCGGGCTACTCCCTGCGCTTTGATGTCAATATCGAAAAGGATTTCAACGTGATCGGAGACAAAGCCAATCGGCACGCTGACCATGTTGCGAATGCCTTTGGCGGCAAGTTCGGCCACGTACACTTCGATTTGCGGGCCAAGCCAGGGTTCCGGGCTGCGTCCGGCACTCTGATAACTCCAACTCCACTGATCCTTTCGCAATCCTGCTCCCTGAGCTACCAGGCGGGCCGTTTCCCAGAGTTGATCCTGGTAGGGGTCGCCCATCTTGATGATGCGGATCGGCAGGCTGTGTGCGCTCAAGATTACATGCACACTGTCTCGCTCGGCGGCGGGAAATTGCTCGATGCCAAGCCGTACCCGGTTTACCAGAGCCTGAATATATTTGGGAGCAGTATTATAAGAATTGACGTACTCGAAATCAATCTGCCCATCGTACAGGGCCAGAGCGTCCTCGATCTTGTGGTGATACTTGGCGATACTCATGGAGCTATAATGTGGAGCCAGCACGATAGCGACCGCTTGCTGGATGCCTTCGGCCAGCATCTCCCGCACGGTATCCTCGATCCAGGGCGACCAATGGCGCATACCCAGATAGACTTTGTAGGGCCGGGTAGTTCCGTCCGAGTTGAGCAGAGTTTCGAGGGCCGCGCCCTGTTTGCGGCAAATCTCAAGTAGAGGGGACTTGCCTCCAATCAGTTCGTAGTTGCGGGTCATCTCGTCCAGCACCGCTTTGGTGGTCGGTCGGCCACTGCGAATATCGGCCAGATAGCCCGGTAATTCCCCTAAATTGTCCGGCCCACCGTAAGCCATTAAGAGTACGCCGATGGGCGGCTCCTGAGTCGAGGTTGTCATACTACTTTTCCCTGATACTTCTAGTTTTAAGTTTTAGATACTGACCTGACCGCCGACCACCGAAAGCTGCCGGGCCGTCTTTTCGTGGACGTGTTCGGCCAATCGCCGCACCGTTTCGACCGGCGTACCGGGCAGAATACCGTGGCCCAGGTTGAAGATGTGGCCGGGTCGTCCGGCGGCCTGTTCCAGAATTTCGTCGGCGTTCGCGGCTACCTCGCGCCAGGGAGCCATCAGCACGAGCGGGTCGAGGTTACCCTGGATCGCTCGGTCGGGGCCGATTTCCTGCCAGGCCCGGTCGAGGCGCACCCGCCAGTCAATGCTGACGACATCGCTACCCAGCCCGGCCACCTGATCGAACATGCCACTGGTGCCGGTGCTGAAATAGATTACCGGCACGCCCGTTTTTTTGGCGGCTTCGATTAGCTGCCGGGTGTACGGCGCGACGAAGCGGGCAAAATCACGCGGACTGACCGCCCCGACCCACGAATCGAAAATCTGTAGCACGCTGGCTCCGGCGGCGACTTGTTGGGCCATGAAGTCGGAAAGAACCGTCACGAGTTTGTCCATCAGGCGTTTCCAGGCGGCAGGTTCGGCGTACATCAGGGCTTTCGTGCGTTCGTAGTTGCGCGAACCGCCGCCTTCGATAGCGTAACTTGCCAGCGTAAAAGGGGCGCCGCAAAAGCCGATCAACGGAATGTTGCGCGGCGTCAGGTCAGCCACCGTCCGGCGGATCGCATCGAGCGCGAAAGGCATCGCTTCGGCAGAGGCGGGCGTACCCAGCATGTCAATGTCGCGGGTGGTCAGGAGCGGGTTCTCGATGTGCGGCCCTTCGCCCTTGATGAAATCTAACTTGATGCCCATTCCAATCAGGGGCGTCAGAATGTCGGCGAAAATAATCGCGGCGTCGAGCGCAAAAGCGTTGATCGGTTGCATGGTCACTTCGTGGGCAATCTCGGCGGAACGGATCGCTTCGAGCATGCTGACGCGCTGGCGAATAGCCCGGTATTCCGGCATGTAGCGTCCGGCCTGCCGCATAAACCAGACCGGCGTAGCGTCGGTTGTCTCGCGCCGACAAGCGCGGATAAATCGTGATTCGCTGAGCATCGTGGGGATTTCTAACCTCCGTTTTCAAGCTACCGGCTACCGATAGCTCACCGCTAATCGCCGTTTGTTAATTATAACACAAGCCAGGCTTTGTCCGGCTGACACCGCCGGGCCGCATTGCCTAAAACAGCTTTCTTATCTTTCTTTAAACCCCAAATCAAAACTGAAATCAAACTCTTAAACAAGTGATGGCCCTATCATAAGCAATCCGGGCCTTTTAGGGGGTAGTTCGGACTACAAACTAGGCCCAGGTTGCGAACTTTGCAAAATTTAGCCCCAAACCTCTTGACAGGGTAGGCAGGGTGTGTTACTATCCAGGTGTAAATTGACTGATTGTTCGGTTAATTATAAGACAGGGAGGAAAATGGCCCGCACCCCGATTTACCACGAAGAGAAGAAGGCCCAGATAGTGCAGGCGGCCCTGGCGACTTTCACGAAACACGGCTACGAAGGCACGACTAACAAACTAATCGCTAAAGAAGCGGCGGAGCAGATGGGCCAATCGGTCAGCCCGGCCCTGATCTATCATTACTTCCCGGAGGGTAAAGTCCAGCTTTTCGGCGAGTGTATCGAGCAGTTCCCGTCCTTGCAGCATTTTGTCGAGCGGGTCAAAGCTAACCTGGAAGAGCCACCCGAAGTCTTTTTGCGAGTAGTGGCCCAAACTTACAACGAGGTGTTAAAGACCGACGGCTTTTTGCCGATCATGCGTCTTGTCCTGAGCGAGGGAGCGCGCCAGCCAGAGTTATTACATACCCTGTTGAGCAAGCTTGGCCCGCGCCTTTTTCACTACATTCTCTTATACATCGAGAAACAAATTCAGGCCGGGCATACTACTACCCAAAAACCCGACCAGATCGGTTTGCAAATCGTCGGGCCGCTTTTTATGCGCCGAACTTTGCTCTCGCTGGTGCCGGATGTGGCTCTTTTCCCGCTGGATAGATTTTTGATCAGCAGCGACGAGGAATTTATCGAGAGCGTGGTGCAATCGGTTTTGAAGAATTTTTTTAACGGCTGATTTTTTTTGAGGTTAAAATTAACCGTCTGGTCAGTTAATTTTAGCGAAATCAAACGGAGGGTAACAAAATGAAACCTGCCTCGGCTTATGCCATTGCCCTGACCGCCGCCCTGGGGCTATTTATGGCGGTGCTGGATACCACCATCGTGAATGTAGGCCTGGTTCCGATGGCGAAAGCCTTTAACACCGACCTGAACACTGTCCAATGGGTTTTAACGGGCTACCTGCTGGCTCAGGCTGCGATCATCCCTGTGTCCGGCTACCTGAGCAACCGTTTCGGCCAGCGGCGTATCTTCATGCTAAGCCTGGCTCTTTTCACGCTTGGCTCGCTCCTGTGCGCCCTGGCTCCCAGCGAGGGATGGTTGATTGCTTTCCGGGTGGTGCAAGGAATCGGCGCGGGTGCAATCTTTCCGCTGGGTCAGTCTATTGCTTTTGGAGCCTTTCCCCCCGATAAACGCGCTGCCGCCGCTCCGATTGTCGGAGTGCCGATCCTGTTAGCTCCGGCATTCGGCCCGACCATTGGCGGTTTGCTGCTGGACAACTGGGGCTGGCAATATATGTTCTATATCAACGTGCCGGTAGGCTTGCTGGCCCTGGCCTTGATCTGGCGGATTATCCCGGCGGATGCCCCGATTGCCGAACGCGCCAAAAATCAGCCACGCTTCGATTATGTGGGCCTGACGCTTTCGATGGGGGGTGTGCTGGCGGTGATCTACGCCTTTACGCTGGTCAGCGAAACCGTTCCCGGCACGCAGACCGCTTTCAATTCCCGCGGCGAATTCAACGGCTGGGGTTACTGGCCGGTCTGGACTTTGATCGGCCTGGGAGTGGTACTGCTGGGAGCTTTTGCCCTTTACGAGTTGAAAATGAGCAAAGACCCGGTGGTAGACCTGCGGCTATTCAAAAACTACAACTTTGGCATCGGTAGCCTGGTGATCTTCTTTGCTTCGATTGTGCTTTTTAGCAGTTTACTTCTGGTTCCGGTCTTCTTGCAGCAGGTACGCCAACCACACCTGTCGGCGGTGGATACCGGCCTGAGCCTGATGCCGCTTGGTATTGGCGCAATCTTCGGGGTAGCTTTCGGCGGCAAATTCTTTAGCAAAATCGGGGTGCGCTACCTCGTGCTGGCCGGTACACTTATCCTGCTGATTAGTTCCTGGCCGTTGATGAACATCACGCCGGAAACGGACGGGCTGGCTCTGCTGCCCTGGATATTCTTGCGCGGTATCGCTTTCGGGTTGGTTGCCTTACCCGTTCAGACGCTGGCGACCCAGACGATTACCGGCCCGGCCCTGGCAAAAGCCAGTTCGCTCTTTAACATGATTCGCCAGGTGGCCCAGTCGGTCGGTAACGCTATCGTGATCAGCCTATTCGCCCAGCAAACGCTGCAACATGCGACCGAACTGCGGGCCGGTCTGGTGAGTACCCTTCCGCCGGGCGTCACCCTCGACCCTAACAGTCCTCAGGCCCAGGCCGTGCGTAACCAGCTAGCGAGCCAGGCCGGTACTGCCGGGGTCAACGATGTCTTTACGGTTCTGACTGTGGGGGCGGTTTTGATCTTGCTGCTGGCCCTGGCTCTCCCTAGCCGCAAGCGTCAGGCCGCCAGCCTCAAGGCTGCCAGTGATCAAACCGAGCCAGTTTACGAAGCGGCTATGATTGGCTAGAAATTTTTAGGGCTTATCAGTTACAGGCCGGGCGTTATTCAAAACCGCTCGGCCTGTTATAGTTTATAGAGGGGCAAGCCGGAGGCGGGTCACGACCTGCGCCGGGCCTTTCCTTGTAACACCACAAACCGACCAAAACCACCCTGGCAAACGGTTCTGAGTTATAATACCAAAGTTGGACATTAAACTGAATTGGAAGGTCAAACTATGCTCATTCAGGCTGAACCAGAGCAATTCCGGGAAGCTGAGGAAGCCGAAACCGATCTGGTTTGAAGACTCTTCTTATAGAGTGGGCAAAAATCTTTATTTCAAGCTTTCTTGTATTGTTGTTTTAAAAACTTGAGAAACAATTTCATGGCTAAAGAAAATGACTCCCGGTACTTTATAATGATAGATTTCAAATGTGAAGAAAACAAAGGGGTAATTAATTTCCTCTCCACAAATACAGGTAGAAGTAGCGCACCCTTAGCTGAAACACCGGCCAAATTTGACCGACCCTGGTATGAGGGGCTTGGAACTCATCCAGAATTAATTGAGCGTCTGTGGGAAGAGATTACGACTGATTTACCGAAAAATTGTAAATGGATTGTTTACGCCCGCCCTATTTTAGTACACCCTGGCACGGGTGTGATATTTGGTTTTGCTGTCGGGGCTTATAAATATGCACTTTGGCTTCCACCACAGGAGTATGAGGCTGCTGCCGAAATAGGTTTGTCATCTATATATACAGATTCGAGAAAGACAGTTATAGATTTGAAGGAAATTGGGGCGGGGTGGATCTTTGGTAATTTTAAAGAAGAAGAGCGAGGGTGGTGTGTCAAGGCGTATGAAGCTGTTGGTATGGTATCTTTGTCGAACTGGAGAAGATTTGTTTCATTCGTCTCAGTTACGCAAGTTAATCTTAACCTTTTGAAAAGAATAGCCCGTGAAGACCAGGCTGAAGCGGATAAAGCTTTTAAGAGTAAGTATGATCCTTTTACGCGCTCGGTAGAGCTGGTAGAAAAGGCGGCAGCACTCGACCAAACTCAAGAAGATTTGTCCTTGCTACTTATGTTAGAAGCTTTAAGACTCGATGATAATGGTCAGGTCAGAACAGGGTTATTTAACAGCCTCAATAGCATTGTTTCATTGCGGTTCACTTTAAGCGGACATCTCAGTGCAATTAATGACCTTTTATTCAGTCGAGCCGAAGATTTGTTAGTTTCTGTCGGAACAGACGCGAAAATCTTTCTTTGGAGTATTAGAAATCGTGAGCAGATTGCGGTACTAAATGGTCACACTTCCTCTGTAAACGCTTTATCGCTTAGTAATGATAACAAATTACTAGCATCAGGAAGCCGTGATAACACGGTTATAATTTGGAATTTAGTAGATTACACTCAGTGCGTTACGATCACAGATCCTCCGTACTCGGTTCTATCTTTAGATTTTAATTCCTCTGGACATTTACTCGCTATTGGGAGCGGGGGGTGCGATATTTTAATTTGGGGCATTCACGAACAGAGAGTAGTAATTCAACTTGCAGGACACTCGTCATTCATAAAGTGTGTTAGATTCAGCCCTGACGGAAAAGTGCTGGCGAGTGCTAGTGGAGACGGAAAAGTTATAATCTGGGATGTTCACACCCAAAATGTAATTACGACTTTAACAAAGCTATATTCTGATTCACTAGATTTTAGTTGTGATGGTAAATTGTTAGCTATTGGCATTGGGTTTGGAGAGGTTGTGCTGGTGGAAACAAGTTCTTATCAAATCGTGAATAAACTAGAAGGCTCCGGTGGTTCTGTAAGAAAAGTTTTGTTTAGTCCTGACAACAAAATGATTGCTTGTGTAAATGGTGACAATATTGTCAAACTTTGGAACATCCAATCCGATCTTAACAATCCTCTAAAGCTATCAGGTCATCAAGGTGAAGTTTGGTGTTTGGATTTTACTTCTGATAGTAAAATTCTGGCTTCTGGAAGTACAGATCATGCAATAATATGCTGGAATACAGATGTAGAAGATTGAAAACAAAAGGCTTCTGAGATTGAGGGCCGAAGTTTAACTCGTGACGAACGGGAAAAATACCTGGGTGATAACCTGATATGAGCGAAAGTGTCATCATGTGGGCGATTGTGTCAAGGATCAAATAAAAGATTTCTTACTAACGGATTTGGTTAGAGAATACCAAAGTGAGGATATTCCGAGGGTAAAACCGAGCTTGACTTGAAAGTGAAAATCGAATTTGCTGATAAAGTTTTATAGAGCGGGTAGAAGTGGAGATACATATGATCCTAGAATACAACGGCAAACGGCCTCAGATTGGCCGGAATGTTTTTATTGCCCCTAACGCGACCCTGATCGGCGATGTGGTGATCGAGGAAGGCGCGAGCGTCTGGTTCGGGGCGGTTTTGCGGGCCGACCAGAACCAGATTTTAGTCCAGGCCGGGGCGAATATCCAGGATAACGCCGTGCTGCATACCAACGAGGAAGACGGCCCGACCGTAGTCGGCCCGGATGTCACGATCGGACACGCCGTAACCATGGAAGGTTGCCGGATCGGGCGCGGCTCTGTTATCGGCATGAACGCGGTGGTGCTGGGTGGAGCCGAAATTGGCGAAGCTTCGATGGTGGCGGCAGGCTCGGTGGTGGGAGCCTATTTCAAGCTGCCCGCCGGACACCTGGCCGCCGGAGTGCCTGCCGTCGTCAAAAAGCCCCTGAGCGGTGGAGCGGCGGCGGCGGTCGAAACCAGCGCGGCGCACTACCATCACCTGCGCGACGCGTACCTGGCTCTCGGCATCGGCCAACCGGAATAACCGGGCGGCAGTCGGAGATCGGGGCCGGAGGGCCAGGGGTCAGGGTCGGCAGATGGTCGGGAAGAGCGGGGCCAGCCGCGAACGGGTTTGCTTTAGCTTTCCCGGAGGACGAGCGAAAGGTTAAGGTTGAAGCACCAGTAATGGCAGTAGCACCCAACAAAGAGCCAAAGCCGGGGGTCGGCTTAGAACATCGCTTGCGGCGGTTGAGGTCGCGGCGCAGACCGGGCCTCCAGCGTAGCTCGCTACGAACTTTTGTAGATAAGATCGAACGTTTTGAACTCACGCTCGACCCGGAAGATGTAGGTGAGGCCCAGGAGTGGTACAGGCCGGGGCAGAAAAACTTCGAGCAACTGGTTGAAGTGGGGCCAATCGAGCAGCTACCGGCCTACAAACCGTCGGCCAACGGTAAAACGGTCGTGTGGTATCACAAAACGATCTATATTCCGCGCCGGGAGGCGGGCAAACACTACAAAATCAATTTTGCCCGCGCCTGTTACTCGACCAAAGTCTGGGGCAACGGTCGGTTGTTGGCCGATGTGGACGGCCAGACCGAGCATATTAGCGGGTTTTCCTCTTTCTCCTACGATCTGAGTGAAGCCCTCGACGCGAACGGGCGGATCGAACTGATCATCCGGGTCGAAAACAGCGACGACCCGACGATTTGCCGGGGTAAGCAGTGGAGCCGTCAGTACGCCCGCAACGGCATCTGGTACAACCAGGCCAGTGGTTTGTGGGGCCAGGTGACGCTGGAAGAAGTTAACGCGAACCGTTTGCGCTCGGACGTGACTGGCTACGCCGACCCGCGCACCGGCCTGGTGCGCTTGCAAGTAATTACTTACATCACCGACGCGGGCCAGTATACCCTCGATGCCGCAGTAGATCAGCCGGGCAAAGCCGGTGAAGTAGAACTGGTGCAGTACCGCCAGACTCTGCGGTTAGAGCCGGGCCAGCGAACTCACGAACTGGCCTTTGTCGTCCCCACGCCGCGGCCCTGGTCGCCGTCCCAGCCGAGCCTCTACCCGGTAGAGATCAGTTTGCGGGGTGAGGGGAACCTGCTGGATCGAATTTATTTCGATATTGGCTTTCGGGCCTTAGAAAAACGCGGGAGCGGCCTTTTTCTCAACGACGCTCCGATTTACCTGGACGGGGTGTTGTACCAGCCTTATCACGGCGATAGTTATACCCTCAATTACGAGCAATTGCTGGCCGAACTGGACTACACTCGCCGGGTGGCCGGGGCGAACCTCTTGCGAATTCACATTGCCGGAGCCGACCCACTCCCGCTTTTTATTGCCGACAAGTTAGGACTGCTGGTTTGGGTGGAAGTGCCATCGCCGCATATCTCGAACGAGGTCAGCCGGGCCAACCACCGCCGCGAACTTGATTCGTTGTTGCGCCAGATTGATGTACATCCGTGTGTGGCAATCATTTCGCTTTACAACGAAAGCTGGGGTTGCCAGGATATTGGAGCGGCGGGGCCGGAAGGCCAGGCGACACGGGCTTACATCGAGGAGATGTACCGCCACGTCAAAAGCCTGCGTCCTGACCTTTTGGTGGTGGATAACGACGGCTGGGAGCATCTAAGCCGCGCCGGGAAGTTGACCGCCACCGACCTGTTGAGCCTGCACCTTTACGTCAACCAGTCCGATAAATGGCAACAAGACCTGGCCGCGCTGCCCGCCCTGGTCGAGCCGACCAACCCGCGCTTCCCGGCGGTAGCGGGCAAACCGGCAGTCGTAGGCGACCCGTATTCTTTCGGCGGTGAGTTGCCCTTTGTCATCAGCGAGTGGGGCGGCTTTGGCGCACTCTACGGCGGGCCGCAAGCCGAGGCGGAAAAGTTTGCGCTCCTCCGCCAGTACAAAGCCGCCCTGCACACCGAAGGCCAGAAGATCGCCGGAGATTGTTACACCCAGCTTGGCGATGTGGAAAGCGAAACGAACGGCCTCCTGGATAAAGCCCAGCTTCGCCTCCGCGACCCGCGCTTCCTGGCCGCTTCCGCCGGGCTACTCGGTGGCCTTCAGGCAAAGGCCGGGGAGAACGTACCCAAATAAAGATTTTTACTCAACTCAGGTCAGTTAGTTTCACGGCTCTTACTCGCCTCTCAGGTTAAAAGGGGCGGCAGGGAGGCGATAATTTGCAGGGTG
>JBBRBE010000027.1:0-47010 GCA_038206175.1 Chloroflexia bacterium | reverse complement strand
CTGTTCGACGGTTGCATCACCTGGGCTGTTCGATCTTATCCGTAGCCTGTGGTTTGTAAAGTGGGTTGTGGTCGAACGGATTCACAAAAGGCTACACTTAACCTCGAACAGGGTGGGGTGATGCAACCGTCGAACAATACATGTCATTCTGAGCGTAGCGAAGAATCTTCTTGACTATGCAAGATCGGGGTAGCTCAAGAAGATTCTTCGCTACGCTCAGAATGACATGGAAGGACAGAGACAGACCAGGCGAGGAGGGACCGGGCGAGGAAGGGCAGGGCGAGAGCGGGACTTTGCATTGGCCCTGTAATCCAGAAGTAGTTTGTGCTAAAATTCTCAGGAGAGATAACTCCAACCGAAGTAGGGAGTATTTTTGGCAAACCTTCGCAAGCTGCAACAGGAAATCAAACAGCGCACGGCTCATATCCGGCCCGACCCGCGCCCGCAAGTCTCCCTGGCCGAGCGCGACCACCTGCACGAACTCTTTCTACGGCTCGTGAAGAGCCTTTACGATTATCCTTCAATCGAAGTGGATGAGATGGTGCGGGCCGTCCCCTTGCGGTTGAGTGCCACCGAAAATCAGTTCCTGAGCGACCGGCTGAGCGGGGTGCGCCGCAAGCAGAATCTGGTAGTAGTGAGCCGGGATGACGAGGATGTACTGCTGCCGCTCCGCTCCGGCTTCGACCCGCGTAAAGTGCCTCTGGCGGCAGCCTGGACGGACGGCGGATTTTATACTGCCCGCGAACGCGCCCATTCTAATAGCGGCAAGTTGCGAAAACTGGGTTTGCGAGATGGTATCGCGGGTTACGCTTCCTACCGCGTGTTGTTGCTGAACCCGCCGGTCGGCAGGCCCATCCAGGTCGAACCGCAAGAATTAACGAAAGTTACTTCGAGCTACGAAGCCGAAGCCGTCGCAGTCGAGTTAGCTCTGCACGGCCTGATCGCCCGGCTTGAAGGGGAGCGCAATTTGCCGCCTCCCCACGAGTTACACTTCGTAATTTTTTCGGACTGCCAGAGCTTGATCACCGCCCTGCAAAATCCGCCCGCCTCCGGCGAGGAAGCTTCCGCCGAGACCCTGAAGCGAGTGCGCGACCTGGCGGCCCTCTTCGCCGGGTTCTACCCGCACTGGGAAGAACGGCGGCGGATCAAGGCCCGCCTCGGCCACTAAATTATTCCGGCCCGAAGATGATGCCTATCAGGGTCTCACGCGAATTCTTGCGGCTCTCCTCGTTGCTAGCTCCTGCTATAGCAGCTATTTTCTCCTGTCGCACGCGAGCTATCTCGGCCAGAATTTTCTGCATAGCTTTGTCAATCGGTGCTTTGAAATCTACTCCCTCTGGTATTGCGACACTGGCGCGGGCCAGCACATCTTCGGCGGCATAAATCGGGCAATCGCTCTTGACGGCCAGAGCCAGAGCCAGGGCGTCGCTGGGCCGGGCGTCTATCTCGCGGGTTAGCTTGCCGGTGTTGATTTTAGCGATAGCAAAGAAAGTTTCTTCGCGCAGGCTCTCGACCCGCACTTCTTCTAGCCGTACCTCGGCGGCTTCGAGCAGACTGGCGGTGAAGCTGTAGGTCATGGGCCGTGGCACGGCCTGCCCACTGAGGGCCAGAGCTATCGAAGTGCCTTCGTATTCGCCGATCCAGATCGGCAAGATGCGCCGCCCGGCTTCGTCCAGCAGCAGCACGGCAAAATGTACGTAGTCTGTGATCTCTTGCTGCACTATGCCTGCAATCGTAACTTTGACCATAGTTTGCCTCCTTTGAATAATCTGATTTTCGCTTAGTTCCAGGTAGAACGGCAGCAACCGCTTGTGCAATTCACGCCGGGCTTTGTGCAAGCGACCTTTGACCGCCGCCTGAGAAATGCCCAGCCCTGCCGCAATTTCGGACAGGCTCAACCCATCGTAATAAAACATTAGAACGGCGGTGCGATTGGAGGCCGACAAGAAGCTGATCGCACCCAGCACCGCCCGGTGCAACTCGCGCATTTCGGCGACCGCGTGCGGGTCGGGGCCGGTGAGCTGGATCGCCTCGAACGGCAACCCTCCGGCCAGGCTTTCGAGCGATTCCAATCCCTTTTTATGGCGTCGGAAATAGGCCCGTCCCACGTTCAGCACAATGCTGCACAGCCAGGCCCGGAACCGTTCGCCGTCACGCAAGTTCCGCAAACTCAGGTAAGCTTCCAGCAGGGCTTCCTGCACCACCTCACCGGCCAGGTCGGTTTCCCCCACCAGGCGCAGGGCAATCCGCCGGGCCAGCCCTTCGTAACGGGCCGCCAGCCGTCCGAAAGCCTCTTTGTCGCCCGCCCGTGCCAGTTCTACCAGTTCTGCGTCGCTTTCGTCCGTCACATTTTTCTCCAGCCGTAAATCAGGCATCAGCCCATAGCGATAAGCTTGAACCGCCGGGGCAATCGTAGATAAGTGGGAAAAAGGGGGAAAAAGGTTACTTTTTAAAAGCTTTTAACTATCCGCAATAAGCCCTGAGCCGGGCGCATCTTTTCTTCTCAGATGTACGGCAGGGAGTTGTAAACAAGCTCAAGCCGGTTATCTTCTGTTATCTTCTTCTGTTATCTTCTAAAGAAAATCATTCTGGAGGATCGCGCCGGTGAGAGCGTGGACGATTATCTGTTTGTTGAGGCTTCCGTTGACATAAATATAGGCCGGGACGCGCCCAACTTTGGTCGAGCTGATTAGCTGCACGTAGACCGTATCAATCGGCAGTTCTGGCGGTAGCCCGGCCCGTTCGAGCCGGGTGCTGATTTCGTCGCTATCCAGCACTTTCGAGGCTTGCCATTGCCCGGCCTCATCGGGCAGCAGAAGTGCCGAGGAAGATGGCCCGGTTAGCACTTCTTTTTTATCTTTGCCCGCCGTCGAGTCGTAGGTGACGGCCCAGGTGCGGTTGCCGCCGGGCAGGGTAAAGAAAAAAGTCCAGACCGTGCGATCCAGGCTGAAGGAGGTGGATTGAGCCAGTACGAGGCGGGCGGCAGAGTTGGTGTTCGCCATCACGCCCGCCGCTTTGCCAAAGGCCGTCTGGAAGGACGCTTTGGTTGTCCTGAACCCGGTTAGCGACGGCCCCAGGCCCGCCACCACTCCTTCCGGGCGGGCGGTCGCGGTTGGAAAGCGCGTCGGCGGGACGGTTGCGGTCGCGGGCAGGATGATCGGCGGAGTGGCGGTCGGAAAGAGAACGCTTTCGGCGGAAGGCGTGGCGGCGAAGGTCGGGCGGGCCGTCGCTGGCCCGGTCACTTCGACAGGCGCGGGCGGGGTGGTCGAGGCCGGACGAGGCGCGGGCGGGGTCGCCTCGGCACAGGCTGCGAGTGTCGTCGCCAGTATCAACCCCGCTATAATTAGCCCTGCCAGACGCCTCATAACTCCACCTTTTAATAGTTTACTTAAAAATTTGTTTAGAAAGAGAATTGTTTAGAAGGTTACTAAAAACTTTGCACCGACTACGAATTAAAATCGTTGCGGATGATCTGTCCGGTATAGGCGTGCAAAGCTACTTGTTTGCCCTGCGCCACGTTCGTAAAGATAAAGCAGGGCTGCTTGCTCAAACCTTCGACCTGAAAGTTCACGATGTCCACCGGCAGCGTTAGATTCAGCCCGTTCAGGCCCGCCCGCTCGATCAAAGCTGGACTGTCCAGCACTTTGCTCATATCAATCCGGGCCAGGTCGTCCGCCATCGAAGGAGCTATTTCGCGCAGGTCCAGGCGGTTGCCCTCGGTATCGTAGATAATCCGCCACATCCGCGAGATTTCCGGTGCTAAGAACATGAAAGTCCAGACGGCCCGGTCTGCTTTCAAAACGTTGGCCGAGGCAAACACTAGCCGCCCGGTACGGGTCACTTCCAGCAGCTTGAGCGAAGCTTGCTTGTAAGCGGCCAGAAAGCTAACCGGGGTCAGGCGAAGCGTTTCGATACGGACAGCCTGGGGGTTCGTGCTGAGAGTCGGCGTCGGGGCCGGACGGCGCGGCTGGACATTCGAGCGCGGGCCGGAGGTAGCGGCTAGCCCTCCACCGGGGCGCGGGCCAGGGCCGGGCGAACCATAAAGCCGGGCCAGCGCGGTCGGGTCGGCCTCAATAATCACCCGGTCGCCAGGGCCGCTAACGCCTTCTTCCGGGTCAGGCTCGGCTTCGGCGGTCGGGCCGGGAGTTGGGGTCGGCCCGGCCCCGTTGTTCCCTTTTGTAGCACTCGTCGCGGCCTGACCGGGACGGCCCACGCTGGGACGGGCGATGGCTCCAAAGGTCGCCGCGTCCGGCACTCCGGCGTAATCGGCGGGGGTGGCCGGAGCGGTCGGAGTTCCGATAGAGCCAGGCGTCGGGCGGGCGGCCTCGCTGCAAGCTGTAACGAGTATTCCAAGCATTGCCAGCACCGCTATTATTCGCAGCCGAGCAAATCTGCCGCCCTGCCGGGTATGGCCCCTGGCCCGCCTACCGTTGCCGCCGCCAATGCCATTAGCTTTTCCACAGGCCGAAGCTTCTCCGCCTGGCTCAAACATGCCGGTCTCCTTACCTGCCGTTCCACTGGTAGACCAGCAGACCCCCTTTGTTGTAGACAAGCTGGAAGCCGTCGTAATCTTCCTTCTTGAAAGAGCCGAAAGTTTGCTTGCGGTCGAGCAGAGGCCACAGGGCGCGGCGTTGTCCCCAGACCCGGTTCAGCGTTCGGTCGTCCTCTTCCAGGTGGTCGAGTTGCAAATAGCTGGCCTTGTACTCGCGCATGACGCTCTTGATCTGGTTCAAGTCGGCTCCGTTGGGGGTCATCACACTTTTGCGGTTACTATGAAAACTTAATTCCCAGACATTCCGGCTCATTACGACCGCATCGGGAGGCGTATTGTCCTTGATCCAGTTAGCCGCCGTAACAATGCCCGTTGTGCTGGTATAGCCCGGCCCACTCTCGAACAGGGCCAGTCCTCCCGGTACGAGCAAGACGGCGAAGGCTCCGACCAGCAGCCAGCGTCCCAGGTCGCGTGGCCGCGCTCCGCCGGAGGTAATTCTACTTGACGTAATTCTATCATACAACCAGCCCAAACCATAGAGGCCAAAAAGTCCAATCCAGGGCAGCCAGACCAGGTAGTAACGCGGTTCGTAGTGCCAGAAGACCGTGAAAAAGAGGGTGTACACCCCGAAAGCCAGCCCGACCAGCGCAGCCAGTCCGTAGCGGCGGCGCGGAAGTACCACCAGGCCGACCCCGGCCAGTACCAGCAAGAGCGGAGCGTAAAGTTCGCCACTCCACAGGTGGCCCAGCAGTTTCTTGAACTGGTTGTTGACCGCGTTCAGGTTGCTATCCCAGCCGTATTCGAGCAACTGGCGCGGGCCGGGCGTTTCCTGGGCTGAAAACGGCTTGAACAGGTTGTAAATCATCTCGTCGGGCGGGTTCCACTTGGTAATCCAGGCGTCCACGCTTTCGGTCGAACGATAAGGCGTGCCAAAGGCCAGCACGTTCCGCACGAGATAAGGCGAAATGAGCAACAGGGCTACCCCGGCCCCGACCAGGAGGCTGCGCCAGGTCAGTCCGGCCAGTCGCCGCCCCCACAGTTTATGCCAGACCAGCCAACCGCCCGCTACGACCAGCAGTAAGGCTCCGCTCGGCTTGCTCAGAAACAACAGACCGCTCCACAGGGCCAGCCAGAGGATCGCGGGCGGCGGGCGGAAGGAAGACCAGGCGGGCGGGCTAAGTTCTTCTACATCCTGAGGGCTAATTTCGGGCGGTGGCGGCGTTTGGGCCGGGGGTTGAAGAGCGGCGGCAGCAGGCTGTCCAATGATGAGGCCGGGAGCAGGGGGTTGTCCAACGGCAAGCCCGGCGGCACCAGGGCTGAGGACTGCCGTTTGAGGCTGGAGAACCTCGACCGGGGCGGCTTCGGGCAGGGTGGGCCGGAGAGTTTTGGAGCGCAAGTCATTCAGAGTCAGGGCGGTCTGGGCCAGCACGAGAAAAGCCAGAAGCGTAAAAGCCAGGTCGTTGATCGGGTAGGCGACCGTCTCGAAGAAGGCCGGGGCGGACGAAAACGCCGGAACGACCGCCACGAGGCTTAACAGGGCCGCTCCCAGCGCGGCCCGACGGTTGAACAGGCGCGTACCGTAATAGAAAATCGCTAACGCCAGGGCCGAAACGAGCAGAAGGTTGGGCAACTTGGCGGCCCACACGGTCGGGCCAAACGCGGCGTAGAAAGGTACGATCAGCAAAGGTTGGAGCGGCGGCCAGGTATCCGCCGGACGCGGCAGGCTGTACTTCTGGTAGAACTGCGCCGCGTAGTCGAGCGAATAGCCCTGTCCCCGCACGATGTTGCGGGCCGCCACGGCGTTGTCGGCATAATCGGCGTGGCCGATGTAGTCCATCCGCAAGATGACGCTAAGGGCGTAGAGGCTGTACAGCACCAGAGCCGCCGTCAGGAGGTTGAGGGCCAGGGTCGGACTTTTTTCGAGGCGGGCCAGAAAGCTGATCAGGCCGTTGGAGGCTTCCCGCCGCCAGACCAGGAAAGCCGCCGCCGCCGCAATAAAGGCTACCAGGGGCAGCAGCAGGGGCGTATACCATAGCACCAGGCCCGTCGGCGCGGCTATCGGCAGCAAAAGCCAGGGAACCAGCGAAATTGCGCCCGCTCCTGCCGACCACAGCAATAGCCAACCCTCCCGCCCGACTACCCGCAGAAGGATCAGCCCGACCATCAGGCTGTAGAGCCAGGCCCAGCCCACCGCATCGAGTGGCGGACGACGCAGACCCGGCCCGGTTAAAAGCCTGACCTCGGCTACCTGCACGCCGAGCTTACGGCGGTCGGTGGGTGGTTGGAAAGCTTCGCTACTGATCTCAACACGGGTGCTGTCACCGCCCGCAGCACTCGACGGGATCGTGTATTCAACCGTCTTGAACGCGCCGGGATCGGCTTGCGACTGACCGACCGCCTGACCGTTGACGCTGACCGTTACCAGGGGCGAATTGCGGTCGGCCCCGGCCCGAAAAGTCACCCGCAGGCGGTTGTTTGCGCCTGGGTTGGCCGCGAAAGGCAAATTGACCAGACCGACCGCCGGTTCCTGACTGCCCAGGTCGAGTTTCGAGCTACCCGTCCAGCGATAGCGGGGTGCGCCCGCTTCGTCGCCCCAGAACCCGCTCACGTATGGCCCGCTCCCCAATTCGCCCACGCCCAGCCCGAAATCACTCCGAGCCGAATAAGCCGCCGTCAGGAGCAGCCAGGCTCCCAGCCCGCAAGCCAGGATAAAAAGCAATGGGTTAAGGTTTAGACGGTTCAAAATTTCTACCCTAACTCGATTTCGATGGTCAGGCGTTGGCCGGGTTGCAGGGTCGGGACGAGCAGTTGCGGCCCTTTGAAGCTCAGTGCGCCGGAGGCTGCCCGCAGTGGCCCCGGCAGGGTCAGGGTCAGCCCTTCGACCGGGTTTTTAGCTCCGTTGGTCAGGGTCAGGCTGGCCCGTTTGCCGCCCTCCCGCCAGACCGTTTCCACTCCGACCTGGGCCGTATCGAGCCGATGCTGAACGATGTTCGAGACGCTATCCACCCACAGCCCGGCCTCGCGTTTTTGGGTGGCATAGTTTACAACGCGCAACCATTGGCCCTGGTCGCGGGCATTTACCACCGATTCCGGGTGCGTCCAGATCGAGCCGTAACCCCGCCGCCGCAAAAGCTCGTCAATCAGGGTTCTGGCGGTGGCTTCGCTTTTCTCGCCGGACGTCATCTCGTAGTCACTCAGGGCGAGCAGGCGCGGTTCCCCTTTCACCCGGCGCAACAGGTAATAATCGTTAGTCGGCCCGGCCCACTCGTCATAACTAATTTTGTTGCCGCTAGCCCGTTTGCCGTTGTCGAATTTAAGCCCGCCCAGGCTGTCCTGAATTTTGCCCTGGTCGGTGTAATACAGCCGCGTAATCGATTGGAAACCCCGGTCGGCCAGGGCCGCATACCATTGGGCCGTGACGGAATTGCTGGAAGTCCAGGGGAAAGCAAAGTGGCGGATCGGCGCAAGGTTTTTGGTGCGGGCGAAGCGCACAAAAGTTTCGATGTCTGTCGAGAATTCCTCAACCGTCGTACCGCGTACATAAAGATGGCCGAAAGTATGGCTCTGCACGTCCTGCCCTGCTCCGCGCATGCGCTCGGTCTGGTCGCCAAAGTACCAGGCCGGGTCGGTTTTGAAGTCGCCGTAAGGGTCGAGGCCGTACCAGGGATGGGTCGTCCAGTAGTTGCTGGCCCAGCCGTTAGATTCGTTGGCCCACCTGTAGGTCGGATTGCCCGCGAAGATCAGCTTGTCGCGGTTGCCGTCCAGCAAGTTGTAGCCCGTCGCGTAGAAAGTGCCGCGCACGTCATAGCGTTTGAACAGGGCCAGCAGGTAGTCCGCCCCTTGCCGCATATTGTTGCCGCGCCGTTCGGCGTCCGCGATAGCCGTCCGCAAGTTCTCCTCCGAGAGCGACACGCCCGCCGCCTCGCTGACGCCCGGTGCGCCGCCGATGCTGTGGATCAACCCGCCCATCGCGCTTTCCCAATCGAAAGTAAACGAAAGAGCCGCCGTCGCGTAGTTTCGCATCGGCTCGACCCGCACGCCATCGTCGGCCAACCGAAAGGAATTTAGCGAAGCCGCCGAACTGACCGTAAAAACCAGTTGCAGGTAGGCCGCTCCCGGCGGCGCGGCCCGGCTATCCTGGTACGCGCCGCCTTTCCAGTCTCGGCTGAGAGTACCTAGAAATTTCGCGCCGTCAATCAGGACTGGTTCGGCCATCCACCGCCACTCGATCCGGCCTGTGCCTTGCCCTTCCAGGCGTAGCCGGTAAACCTTGCCACCCTGTACCGGCAGCTTGTAGGGCTGCACGCTCTGGCCGGGCTTGAGTGCGGCGACCTCTCCGCCCGTGCAGCGAAAGGGTTCTTCGCCCAGATACCACCCGGCCCGTAAGCCGTTCTCACAGCTTAGCTGGTCGTTATAAATCAGGTTGCTGGCTCCGTTGGCCGCCACTGCCGGACGGGACGGGCCACTGGCTACAAATATTATCGCGCTCAGGGCTAATAACAGCCCGGCCAATCCCAGCCCTCTAACCGGCCTCGGCAGGCGGCGTAAGCCGCGCCACAGCCCCGCCCCGCCCGCCAGACCGACCACTACAGGCAACAGGTAGAGCAAGCCTGGCAGGTTGGCGAACGGGCCGGGTGCGGCCAGCCAGTAATACAGACCGGTTCCGGCCAGGGTCAGGCCGGGGAGCCACCACTGCTCCAGGCGGGTCAGAAATAAGAAGCGTTCGTGCCAGACGGCCACGCCCAGGCTTAACGGCGGCAACATTCCCAGGACGAAATCGGCCCGAACTGGCCCGCTCCCGACCGGGCGACGCAACAGGCCCAGGCCCAGGCAGACCCCGATCAGGGCGGCGGCCAGCAGAGTTTCGCGGCGTTTACCGCGCTGCCCGTAAAGCGCAGTCAGCCCCCACACGCCCAAAAAAACTACGAACGGGCCAAGCAGCCCTCGGTTGGCTCCGAAAAACGTCTCTCGCACAATATTCAAATTATTGGAGGAAAAACCGCCCAGGAATTGCCCGGCCAGCGACCGCGCTGCTTCGTCGTCAAGCAAAAAGCCGTAGGCGAAGGCCCAGGGCCGCTCGAAAGAAGCCCAGTTGTACAAAGCCAGCGGCAGCACGCCCGCCAGCCAACCGCCCGCCAGAGCCAGCGCACCCGGCCAGCGCACCCGCCGACCGGCCAGCAGGTACAGGCCAAATAGAGGCGTCCAGACCAGGTTTGGATAATCAACCACCCCGGCGAAACCCAGCACGAGGCCCAGCAGGACGGCCCGACCCGGTTGCAGGCGTGGCCCGCCTTCGGCTTCTTCCCGGCGCGGCAGAGGCGGTACGGCCAGCCAGAGGGCCAGGGCCAGGGCCAGAGCGGTAAAGACACCCGGCCCGGCCCGGCCCGCCTCTCGCCATAGCACCGAGGCCAGCCCTAACGTGAGAGCCGCATAGCGGGCCGATACGACTGCCGCTCCCATCCGGCGGGCGAAGCTATACACCGTCAGAACCGTAACGGCTCCGGCCAGGGCCAGTCCTGCCAGCCCAAACTGGGCCGGGCCAGCGTCGCCGAACAGACGGCCCAGCAGGTAGAATGGCACCATCAAAAAGGCCGCGCCCGGCGGACTATCGCTGTAGTAATGCCCGGCGAAGTAGGCCACGTTCGAGACATCGGCGTTGGAGGTGAGAAAGCCACCGACCGGCGAAGTCAGGTAGTGGTCAATCGCCGAACTTCCTTCGGTTGCCAGGGCAGCCGTAAGCCCAAAAGAATTGCGGCTGGCCGGATCGCTTTGAGGAAGGGGTTGAGCCGTCAGGTAGTAGAGGAAAGCCAGGGCTGCACACAGTGCCACTATTACCGGCCATTCGCGGCTCGGCGGCAGCGAGATTGGCGCGTCATTTTGAGCGGGGCGAGAGATTTTCGGTTCAGTCTTCAATCTAAAAAGGTCTACCTGTTTCTAGCCACTAATGCAGAGGTTAAAGGTGGCAGGTTTGGGTAAAACGACCAGACTACCTGAGCAAGTTTAAAGCCGGGCCGACCGGCCAGGGCCGGTAGCTTCGCCTCACCCCCCGCCCCGAAGCCGCCTTGCCTTCCCGAATAATAGCACATTCCGGCACGGTGGGCTAACTCTGAACTTCCTTTCGTAGCGGGAATGCAAAGTCAGCTTTTAGTCGTTCTTTTTCGTCTGCTCTTGAACTGTCATTCTGAGCGTAGCGAAGAATCTTCTTGACTAAGCAAGATCGGGGTAGCTCAAGAAGATTCTTCGCTACGCTCAGAATGACATGGTGTATTGTTCGACGGTTGCATCACCCCACCCTGTTCGAGGTTAAGTGTAGCCTTTTGTGAGTCCGTTCGACCACAACCCACTTTACAAACCACAGGCTACGGATAAGATCGAACAGCAGAGGTGATGCAACCGTCGAACAGTACACATGGTGTGACATAGCGTGAGAGGACAGAGCGAGGCCGGGCGTGAAAGGACAGGTCAGAACCCGACTTTGTATTCCCCTGCTTAACCCACAGGCTACAACGTAATGTTGTGCAGAAGTTGTTAAGATTACTTCGCGTCTGGCCGCATACAGGTTTCGGGCGTCAAGGCCGGGGTCTACAACCCGACACCAGGCTTTAAAACGCCGTTCTGGTACTTGACAAGCTCATCAAAACCTTAACTTGTAGCCTATGCCCCTAACCCTATTTAGGAGCCATCCGAATAGCTCCGTCTAGCCGGATGACTTCGCCGTTGAGCATTTCGTTCTCGACGATGTGGCGGGCCAGGGCGGCATACTCGTCAGGCCGACCAAGCCGGGAGGGAAACGGCACCTGTTGGCCGAGCGACTGGCGGGCCGGTTCGGGCAGCCCGGCCAGAAGGGGCGTATCGAAGATACCGGGCGCAATCGTCATCACCCGGATGCCCTGCCGGGCAAACTCGCGGGCAATCGGCAAGGTCATGCCGACGATGCCGCCTTTGGAGGCGGAATAAGCCGCCTGCCCGATCTGACCGTCGAAAGCAGCCACCGAAGCAGTATTGATAATCACGCCCCGTTCGCCGCCTTCGCCAGGCTCGTTCCGGCTCATCGCCGCCGCCGCCAGCCGAATGACATTAAAGGTGCCGATCAAATTGACCTGAATTACCCTGTTAAAGTTCGCCAGAGGCGAGGGGCCATCTTTGCCCAGCACTCGCTCGGCCACGCCGATCCCGGCACAACTGATCGCTACGTGCAGGCCACCAAAATTCTCGACTGCCGCCTGAACCGCTTCCTGTACTCCGGCTTCCTCGGTCACGTTAACCCGCACGAAGCGCACCTGGCCGCCCAGTTCTTTTGCCAACGCCTCGCCCACTTCGACGTTGAGGTCGGCGATTACTACCTTCGCCCCTGCCAGGCTCAACAGGCGCACACAGGCCGCTCCCAGTCCCGATGCACCACCCGACACCAGAACGCCTTTGTCCTTCAAATCCATGTTCGTCTCCGTTCTTTCTTCAAGTTCAAGTTCAAGTTCAAAATCAAAATCAAATTCAAAGGGTATGGCACTGGCCTGAAAAGAGCCTCTTTTCAGGCCAGTGCTTGTATTTACTTCAAACCTGCCCTGGGGCAAGTGTTTTTACAAGTTTCTAAAGACTGCTACGAGCGAATTATACTACAATATACTACAAGGTCGGTTTAAGAGGGGAATTGGAGGCTGATCGGAACTGGGGGAAGGCCAAGTCCTTCTGGTCTAATGTCACGCCCTTTCACGCCCTGCCACGCCATGTCATTCTGAGTGAAAGCCAAGCCAGGTCTTGATTAAAAGCAAATCTAAGCGAAGAATCTTCTTGACTAAGCAAGATCGAGGTAGCTCAAGAAGATTCTTCGCTACGCTCACACCCGTAGGGCGTGACATGGTAGACCGGGTGTGACAAAGGCCAAAACCCGGACTTTGTATTCCCCCTGGGCAGATCGGAGGCTTCACGCAATCTACGTGCGCTATTCGATTTAACCCGCCCGGCTGTGCTAGAATTGGGCCGGAAATGGGCGACAAAAGAGCAGAGGCGGGCCAGGAGCGCGGCCCTAAAAATGAAGGCAAAAGCACATGCATATTCAGTTACCGGCGATTTTGAAATGCACCTACTGTGGGGCCGAAGGGTTGCGGTTGGCCGAGGGTGCCACGGTAGTTACGCTTAAAGGTATCGAAACAGTCGTGACCGGGGCGGTAAAGTGTCCCCGCTGCGGCAGTTCCTACCCGGTCGAGGATGGGATTATAAATTTCTTGCCGGTGCGGGCCGGTAACATCGGGCCGGGCCAGTGGACGAACCATAACCGCCTGGTCGCCTGGGGCTACGAGCGTTTCTGGCGGTTAGGCGCACTCTCGAAGTTAGGTGGCCGCGATTGGCCGCCCGCCGAGGAGCTTGAGACTATCGTGCGAATGTTGGAAGGGCCATCTCCCGAAAGCCTGACTACCCATAACGAGATTGTTTTTTATCTCGATGAGGGCTGCTCGACCGCTTTTTACGGTCGGGCGATGGCGAGGGCTATCGCGGAAGGGCGGCTGGAAACGGGCAGCCACGAAGGGCATGTGGTCGCATTAGACAATTCCTGGCCCATGTTGCAAGAAGCCCGCCAGTTTATCGAGCGAGAGGGCCTGAGTGCAGGGCTAAGCCTGGTGCGGGCCGATGTCGAGAAGATGCCCTTTATTGACGGAGCTTTTGCCGGAACCGCTAACGGTGGTTCGCTCAATGAGTTTCGCCATACCGCTCAGGCACTGAGTGAAACCCGCCGCACGCTTGCATCGCAGGGCCGGGCCGCATTTATGGTGCAGATGCACGCCCGGAAAGGGCCGGGATCGGCCCTGCAAGACTTGCTTCACCTCGCTAGTGGCTTGCATTTCTTCCGGCCCGACCTTCTTAAAGATTTTTACCAGAAGGCTCAGTTCAAGTTGGAAGAGCAACAGGGTAGTGGCTTGATTACGATCAGCCGTCTGCTTAAAGCTTGATAGTAACTGCAAATTGATGCCTGCCGCAAAGCCTGAGAGATGGGGTAGCCCGTTTTGCGCTTTGTAATCCTTTCCTTAATGTTGCTCTGGTATATTATGGTGGCTCAATAAAGTGTTTTTGCCTATAAGCACACTACCAGAGCAACTTCAGCACCCTTGTACACAACACACTATACTCCAGGAGTATTATGATCTCACCTCCCCTACCCCTGTACGAAACGGAGCGTCTGGCGTCCCTCTACCGCCTGGCCGTGCTGGATACTCCCGGCGAAGAACGTTTTGACCGCATTACCCGCCTGGCTTCGCGGGCTTTGGGGGTGCCGATTGCGCTGGTCTCGTTGGTTGACGCCAACCGGCAGTGGTTCAAGTCCTGTGTAGGGTTAGAGGCAAGTGAGACCGGGCGGGATATTTCCTTTTGCGGCCACGCCATCCTGGGTCAGGATACGTTTGTGATCCCCGACACCCTGCTCGACCCGCGTTTTGCCGATAACCCCCTCGTAACCGGCGAACCCCATATCCGGTTTTACGCCGGGCAGCCCCTGGCCGACCTGGATGGCCTCAATTTTGGTACACTTTGTATAATTGACCAGCAGCCCCGTGAGTTTAGCGAGAGCGACCGGCAGACTTTGCGCGATCTGGGAACCTGGGCCGCTCAGGAGCTAAACGTGGTCCAGATTAACCAGGCAGTGCAAACGGTGCGCGAGAGTGAAGCCCGCACCCAGGCTCTCCTGGAGGAGTTACGCGACCAGAAAGAATTTACCTCTAATCTGCTCCAACATTCGGCGGTGGCTACGGTCGTAATCAACGCCGACCACCAGGTGATGTTGTGGAACCAGGCGGTCGAAGACCTGACCGGCGTAAAGGCTCAGGCGGTTCTCGGCACGAACCGGCACTGGTCGGCTTTCTATCCGCAGCCCCGGCTTACTCTGGCAGATATTATTGTCGATCAAATCTACCAGGAGTTGTCCGGCCTCTACAGCAATTACTACCAGTTGCCGCGCTCCGACCGCAACGCTTTGCACGCCGAGGGTTGGTATTGCAACCTGAATGGTAAAGACCGTTATCTGGTTTTCGATGCTCAGCCCGTATTCGACCGCGAGAGTAAGCTCGTCGCTGCCGTCACTACGATGCAAGATTACACCGACCGCAAACTGGCTCAGGAAGAAATTCAAAACCAGCGCGATTTCGCCCAGCAGGTTATGAATACGATGGGCCAGGGTCTGGCCGTCACGAACGCCGCCGGAGCTTTCGAGTACGTCAACCCGGCTTTTGCCCACATGCTGAACTACAGTGCCGAGAGCCTGGTTGGGCAAAGCAGCTATACACTGGTTGCCGCCGAAGATGCTGCTCTCGCACGCCAGGCCAGCGAACGCCGCCTGAGTGGAGAAACTACCCTGATCGAAGTTCGCTTGCGCCGTTCGGACGATAGCCTCGTAGATGTTTTGATTAGCGGCGTGCCACGAGGCCGGGCCGGTAAAGGGGCCGGGACAATTTCGGTCATTACCGACCTCACCGAGCGTAAAAAAGTGGAGCGGTTGAAAACCGAGTTTATTTCAACGGTCAGCCACGAGCTACGCACGCCGTTAACTTCGATCCGAGGCTCGCTGGGGCTTGTGACCGGGGGTTTGGTCGGCGAAATCCCCGCCGAAGCCCGCGCCATGATCGAAATCGCTCACAAAAACAGCGAACGACTGGTGCGGCTGATCAACGATATTCTGGACATTGAGAAAATTGCCTCTGGCAAAATGGAATTTCAACTTAGACCGCTCGAACTACTGCCTCTGATCGAGACGGCCCTGGCTGCTAACAGGAGTTACGCTACTCAGTATGGCGTAACCTTCGAGTTGCTAGAAACCACCAGGCCGGATGTACAGGTGCAGGCCGACCCCGACCGCCTGACCCAGGTTATCACCAATCTGCTCTCGAATGCGGCCAAGTTTTCTTTCCCCGGTGGGACGGTGCGCTTGACCGTCGAGCCACAAGGCGAGGGCGTGCGGGTGTCGGTTAGCGATAACGGCCCTGGGATTGCGCCGGAATTTCAGAACCAGATTTTCCAGAGGTTCGCCCAGGCCGATGCTTCCAGCACCCGGCAGCAAGGCGGCACCGGCTTAGGTTTGAGCATCAGCAAGGCTATTATTGAAAGTATGAACGGCACGCTTGGCTTCCAGACTGTTCTGGGCCAGGGTACCACTTTCTACTTCGATTTACCCTGCCTGGTCTTCCCTCCACAAGTTGAAACAATCCGTTCGACCGCCGCGGAGGTGCCTCTGCTCAGTCGGCGGGTGCTGGTCTGCGAGGACGACCAGGACGTAGCCCTTTTGCTAAGTATGATGTTAGGAGCAGTGGGCGTAGAGAGCGACCTGGCTTATAATGCGGCGCAGGCTCGGCAACTGTTGACGGACAATCCGCAGCGTTACGCTGCGATGACACTTGATTTAATGTTGCCGGACGAGGATGGGCTGAGTTTGTTGCGGGATTTGCGCGAAAGGACGGGTGGGTTAAACTTGCCGGTAATTGTTGTTTCGGCTAAAGCCCAGCTAGGACGGCGCGAGTTTAAGGGTGCTAGTGTGGGGGTATTGGACTGGATTGACAAACCGATTGACCAGGAACGCCTGGTAACTGCTTTGCGGCAGGCTTTTTGGCCCACCCGCCGCGACAAGCCTTTGATTTTGCATATCGAGGACGACCCGGACAACATGCAGGTTGTGCGCGGTATGCTGGTAAATCTGGTGGATTTGGCCGAAGCTTCTTCGCTTCGGGAAGCTAAACAACGTTTGCAAGAACAATCTTTCGACCTGATTTTGCTCGACCAGGAACTTTTGGATGGTCAGGGGCTGGATTTGCTACTTTACCTGAGTAGCGGCTTAGACCAGTGGGTGCCAGTGGTAGTTTTTTCGGCCCAGGAAGTTGACCGTGAAATCTCGAACCTGGTCGCTGCGACGCTGGTCAAGTCGCGCACGAGCGACCAGGACCTTATTAACACCATTCGGGCGCTGGTACGCTCAGAGCCACAGTTGCTCGATTAGTTGCACCTGTCATTTTTACACAACGGGAGCTAGAGTATGTCCGAACTAAAGCAGATTTTGCTGGTCGAAGACGAGTTGGATATTCAAATTATTGCCCGAATGGCTCTGCAAAAGTTGGGTGGTTATAGCGTAGAAGTATGTAGTTCGGGCCAGGAAGCTCTTGAAAAGGTGATCAGCTACCGGCCCGACGTGATTTTGTTAGATGTAATGATGCCCGGTCTGGATGGCCCTGGCACCCTCAAAGCTTTGCGGCAACCTGTCCCCGGTTGCCAGGCTCCGGTGATTTTCATGACGGCTAAAGTTCAGCCTTCCGAAGTAGCCGAGTACCGCACTCTGGGAGCGTTAGATGTAATTGCCAAACCGTTCGACCCGATGGGGTTAGCCGCGCTGGTAGCCAGTATCTGGAACAAAGCCTATGACTGATTTTTATGATGAGTTTGAAGCTGAGTTCAAGCTTCTAAAGGAAAGTTATCTCCGCCGCCTGCCCTCGAAACTGGCTTGCCTGTGCGAGACCTGGGAGGTTGTGGTAGCCTCTGCCGGAGGTAAAGAGGTCTGGAAAGAGTTTTATCTTCAGGTTCACTCTCTTTCTGGTACCGGCGCGACCTATGGCTTCTACGATTTGAGTGCTATCGCTCAAACTTTGGAGCAAGTTCTCAAGCCTCTTGTCTTAAACCCCACCGCTCCTACCCAGGCCCAGCAAACAGTGATCGAAAGCTTACTGCAAAGCCTTGAGCAGCAAATTTTACACCTGGCCGCCTCCTGAACATTAAATCCTTTATATCATTATCATTACATCAGGCTAAATTCCCTGGTTTTGAGCGAACGCCCTTATAATTTGGCTTTTTTTATTGTATAATCTGGAAAATACTATTATTTAGGCACGACAAAAATGTTACTACCGACATAATACTAAAACAAGCTTTATATTTACAGGCGAAGGTAATATGACGCTTCGTGGGGACTATTGGCATAAATTCTAGGGTGAGAAACCTCAATGACTGAACCTTCTAAAGAAGAACTTATTGCTGAACTGACCCAGTTACGGGTTCAGGTTGCCGCTTTCGAGCAAGAACGGCGTACCCAGCGTAAACTAGCCGGTCAAAAGCAAGTGCTGGAATTGATCGCCACCGGGGCATCCTGTGATAAGGTACTGCAAGTTCTGGCTACTAATGTGGAAGAACAAGGTTCCGGTTTGCTCTGCTCTATTATGCTGCTGAGTACCGATGGTACAACCCTCAGTTTTAAGTCCGCTCCCAGCCTGCCCGAAGGTTATCAGCGAAGTATTGGGGAAGTGGTAATCGGGCCGGATGTTGGCTCGTGCGGCACGGCGGCTTACCTGGGCAAACTGGTGATCACTTCGGATATTGCTTCCGACCCGCGCTGGGAAAATTATCGCCAGTACGCCATAGAATATGGGCTGCGTGCAAGCTGGTCTATTCCGATTTTTTCGACTGCCGGTAAAGTGCTGGGGGTCTTTGGCATGTATTATCGTGAACCGTGTCAGCCAGACCCGGCCAGTTTGGAGTTGATGCACGAAGCGGCTCAACTGGCCGGAATTGCTATCGAGCGTAGCCAGGTCGAAGAAGCGTTGAACCAGAGCGAAACTCATCTGCGGCTGTCTCAGCGAATGGAAGCAGTTGGGCGGTTAGCCGGAGGTATCGCGCACGACTTCAATAATTTGCTTAGCGCAATCCTGGGCTATACCGGCCTGATCCTGCATAGCCTCGATCTGGCCGACCCGGTGCGCGAGGATGTGCGCGAAATCGAAAAAGCCGCCGAACGAGCGGCAGACCTGACCCAGCAACTCCTGGCTTTCAGCCGTCGCCAGATGCTTCAACCGAAGGTGCTTGACCTCAACGCTATAGTTACCGATATGGATAAGCTATTGCGCCGCCTGGTCAGCGAAGACATTACGATCCAGGTCAACCTCGATCCCAAACTCGACCGGATTAAAGCCGACTCCGGCCAGATCGAGCAAGTCCTGATGAATCTAGCGGTCAACGCTCGTGACGCGATGGGTAGTGGCGGAAAACTGATTATTGAGACAAGTAATGTCGAGCTAGATGCCACCTATGCCAGCCGTCACACTGCCGTCAAGCCCGGTTCTTACATTTTGCTGGCCGTCAGCGATAACGGCACCGGCATGGACGAAGAAACGATCAGCCATATCTTCGAGCCGTTCTTTACTACCAAAGAGCAGGGCAAAGGTACCGGCATGGGCCTCTCAACCGTTTACGGTATAGTCAAGCAAAGCGGCGGCAACATCTGGGTTTACAGTGAAGTGGGCCTGGGTACGACCTTTAAAATCTACTTGCCCGCCGTATCCGAACCGGTTGCTCCGATTGCGCCCCGGCCTGTTCCGATTCGCCGGGCCGGTTCCGAGACTATCTTGCTGGTTGAAGACGAAGAAGTAGTGCGGGCTTTGGCTTACCGCTTGCTCCACAACGACGGCTACAAGGTTTTGCAGGCTCGTGACGGTTTGCAAGCTCTGGAAATTTGTCGCCAGTACCGCAGTCGGATTGACCTTCTTTTGACCGACGTGGTGATGCCGCGCATGAGCGGGCGCGACCTGGCGACTCAGCTCAAGCTGTGGTATCCCCATTTGCGTATTCTCTACATGTCCGGCTACACCGATACTGCTATCGTTCACCACGGCGTTTTAGACCCCAATACCGCCTTTATCCAAAAACCTTTTACCGCCGAAGGTCTCACTACCAAAATCCGCGAAGTGCTGGATGTGGAGTGAGGGGGTCAGCGATCCAGTGGTTAAAGAAGTTAAAGTCAAAATCTTAAATCAGAAAAAAGCTGGAACGCCCGGCTTGCGAATTTTAGCCGGGCTACCCCGCTAAATCAATCTCCAACCAACCTTAATTTAATGCCTGTCCTTGATAAAACCTGCCTTAAGGACTAGAATAGGGCCTCACAACCTGACTGCCCTAAAGGTTGGATTTTTGATGAATTGCGTTAGAGAAAGGAAATGAGCTTTATGCGCCAGAGCCAGAGCTTCGGACAGACCTTGCGCGAGGCGCCGGGCGAAGCGGAAGTTGCCAGCCATCGGCTACTACTCAGGGCCGGGTTTATTCGCCAGATTGGGGCTGGTCTTTTCTCGTACCTGCCAATGGCTTACATTTCAATCAAAAAAATTGAGAATATCATCCGAGAAGAAATTGATCGGATTGGCGGGCAAGAAATCCTGATGCCGGTGGTGCATCCTGCCGACCTGTGGAAAGAAACCGGACGCTGGTACAAGATCGGCGGCGAACTGGCTCGCTTCAAGGATATTAGCGGGCGCGATATGGTGCTGGCAATGACCCACGAGGAAACTATCGGCGACCTGGCCCGGCGCGAGATTCGCTCTTACCGCCAGATGCCCCAGCTAGTTTACCATATCCAAACCAAGTTTCGGGACGAAACCCGCCCTCGCGCCGGTCTGATCCGTACCCGCGAGTTTACCATGAAAGATTCGTACAGCCTGGATGCCGATTACGAAGGGCTGGACAAGCAATACCGGGCGCACTATCAGGCTTATTTCAATATCTTTCACCGGGCGGGTTTGCCCGTCATCGCCGTCAAGAGCGACGTGGGCATGATGGGCGGTTCGCTGGCTCACGAATACATGTACCTGACCCCGATTGGCGAGGATACTTTGATCGTGTGCGACAACGGCGACTATAGCTCTAACCGGCAGGTAGCGGTTTTCCGCAAACCGACCCCCACCCCGGAAGAAGCTTTGCCGGTCGAGAAAGTCGCCACGCCCGGCACTAAAACAATTGAAGCTCTGGCGAATTACCTCAATATCGAGGCTGCTCGCACCGGCAAGGCGGTTTTCTTGACTGGCACTTTCCTCAAGACCGACGAAAAGAGCGGGGCCGAGACGCGCTACGACCGGCTGATCCTGGCAATCGTGCGGGGTGATATGGAAGCCAACGAGACTAAAATCTCGAATGCAACCGGAGCAGTCGAGTTGAGGTCGGCCCGGATCGAGGAAATTACGGCGTCCGGGGCGGTGCCGGGTTATGCCGGAGCAAGCGGCGTGGACGCTCTGGTAATCGTGGACGACCTGATCCCGCAAACCCCTAACCTGGTAGTCGGGGCCAACGAAGAAGGCTATCACCTCAAGAATGTCAATTACGGGCGAGATTTCCAGGCCGAGATCGTGGCCGATATTACCGCCGCGAACGGGGGCGAACCGTGTATTCACGATGGCGCACCTCTGCGGGCGTCGCGGGGCGTCGAGGTCGGTAACATCTTCAAGCTCGGCACGAAGTACAGCGAGGATTTTCAGGCTTATTTTCTGGATAAAGACGGCCAATCCAAACCGATCATCATGGGTTCCTACGGCATCGGTAGCGGACGACTCCTGGCCTGTGTCGCCGAAGAATACAACGACGCGGCGGGCCTCAAGTGGCCGGTTTCAATCGCGCCCTATCAGGTGCATCTCATAATGCTGGCAGGCAAGACGCCCCAGGTTTCCGAGGCTGCCGAGAAGCTTTACACCGAGTTGCAAGCGGCGGGCCTGGAAGTTCTTTTCGACGACCGAGTGGAAGCCGCGCCCGGCGTGAAATTCGCCGATTCCGATCTGCTGGGTATGCCGCTGCGCCTTCTGGTCAGCGAACGCTCGCTCAAAACTAACTCGGTCGAGTTCAAGCGTCGGGCTACCGGCGAAACCGAAAGCGTCCCGTTAGGCGAAGTCGTGACCCACGCCCGGCAGGTTATTGACGAGATGTTCGCCGAAATCAAGGCTAAAGTTGTTACAGTGCCTTACGAGGCCGAAGACGAGGCCGAGTAAGGCACTAGCCCTTTTTGCAATTCAATGGAGTGTGAACTTATGGCTCTCCCGCTGGAAACTCCTGAACGCCAACGCTTCTATACTGTGGCCGAATTCATGGCTTTGCCGTTTGACGAGAGCAAACGGTATGAGTTGGTTCGAGGAACGATCAAAGAGATGTCCCACCCAGGTCGAGAACATACTCTGGTTACTGACAATTTGTACGGAGAGCTAAGAAATTATGTCCGGGGGAACGGTCTGGGCCGGGTGTTACCGCCGGGTGGGTTTGAGTTGAAAATACCCGGTGCAATTCGTGACACGGTGAGGTCGCCCGATCTGACTTATCTGGCAAAAGGCAAGGCGACGGGAGGGGTCGGGGCTTTTCAGGTCGTACCTGACCTGGCGATTGAAATTTATTCGCCCAACGACCGCGCCGCCGATTACCGGGAAAAGCTGGAGGACTACAGGGATGCCGGGTGGAATCTGGTCTGGATCGTCTACCCGATAGCAGGTATTCCTAAAAGCCGGGCGGGTAAGGTTGAGGTATACCACTTGCAAGAGAGCCTCAAGCCGGTGCAAGTTCTTGCTCAGGCCGACCGGCTAGACGGCGAGAATGTGATACCAGGTTTCTCGATGAGTGTAGCGGCTTTGTTTGATTATGCGGACTATTAAAAGCAGAAAGGGTACTGTAGGTGAGCGAAGTTAATAAGGGGCCGGTGGGACTCGGCATCATCGGTTCCGGGCTGGCGGTAAAGCTGTTGCACTGGCCCGCCCTCAAGCGAATGGCCGAGCAGTATCGGGTCGTAGCCAGTTGCGATATTGACCTGAAAATGGCTCAGGAAGTTGCAAAGATGGCCGGGAAAGACCTTGCCAGCCCGGATTGCCAGGTTACAACCGACTACCGCGAGTTACTGGCAAACGAGGCGGTCGAGGCGGTGCTGGTCTCGCTGCCAATCCATCTCAACGCCCAGATTATGATCGAGGCGGCACGGGCCGGTAAGCATATCCTGTGCGAAAAACCACTGGCGGCGAACCTGCCCCAGGCCCAGGAACTGGTCGCCAGTTTGCGCCCATTTAAAAACCTGGTAATCGAGATTGCCGAGAATTTTCATTATCGGGAAGACCTGGCGAAGGCGCGTGAATGGGCTGAAGCGGGCCGCATTGGAGAAGTTTTTTTGGTTCAGATGTCGGCCCCGTTCTATAGCGACACCAGTAGCGGCTTTGCCGGAACGCCCTGGCGGTGGGATAATCAGTACCGGGGCGGAATTATCGCGGACGCGGGGGTGCATCATGCGGCGGCCCTGCGCGAGTTAGGCGGCGAAGTAGAACAGTTGCAGGCTTTCTCGAAGGCAGTCCATCCGCAGATGCGCGGCATGGACACGCTGGTACTGAACCTGCGCTACCGAAGCGGGGCGTTGGGTAGCCTGGTTTTTGCGGGAGCGGCTAAAAGCCCTCAAGGGAGTTTTGTGCAGGCGACGGTCTACGGTACCGAGGGTGCGCTGCAAGTGGGCGAAGGCCGGGTAGCTCTGTTTGAAGGAGCTAACGACAAAGCCAGCAAAAAAGACGAGTTTGCTGTAGCGGACTTCGACGGCGGTTACTGGGCCGAGTTCAAGAATTTCTACGAAGCGATTCGCCAGGGTGCGCCGGTCGTCTCTACGGTCGAGCAGGCTCTGGCAGACTGGACAATTGTCATGCGTGCGCTCGACTCGGCGGAAAGCCGGAGCGTAATTCTGCTCTAAGCTATCCTTACAAAACGACCGCATCACCCCCGATAAACCAGGGTAGTGATGCGGTCGTCGGTTTCGATGAATTTGCCACTGGCGACCAGGAGAGCGAAGATAAAAGGAGCGCGGCGTTGCGCTTTAAGGCCCCGTACCTTGAGGCTTTCTTTGGTCAGGTCGCGGTCGCGCTGGGCGTAGTAGTCCAGCACCTCTTTAATCCAGATCCATTCGATTTCGGTCGCGGCTTTCCAGTTTCCGGCTTTGTCCTGGCTTTCCACCATCAGACCGTGTTCGCTGATCTCGACGATGCGTTCGTTCGTACCCGACCGCCCCAGCGTGCTAATCGGTTTACCCTTTAGCCGCCGGGCGGTTATTTCGACTGCTCGTATATCCGCTTCTGCCATCCACCAACTCCGCTTTGTCAGGTTAAAATTAGACTTCGAGTGCTACCTTATAAACAAAGAATTTCAAGCTTTTTTGCTTCGCTTCGTTTTGTTCTTTACTCGTCCGGCTCGATAGTGCAGCCTAGCTTAAAACTTTGGATACGCTGCTGATAAAACTCGGCGGTTTCTTGCGGCACGACTACCACGACCGCCGTGCCTTCCTGGTCAGCCGTCAGCATGATGCTATTGGCTGTCTTCTCGTCCAGCGATGGCACCGATTTGACCAGGGCGATTACTACGTAGTCCATACTGTGACAGTCGCAGTTGTGGATGATGACCTTATAGGGAGGACAAAGTTTTTTCAACACATCGAGGTCAATATCGGGCGTGACATTCGTTTCAGTGTTTGACGGCATAATTCCACCTACTTGAAACATTTTGGTAATACTCCTGATTTACTCCTAGACCAGGGTCTGGGCTGCGGGTGCAGCTACCCGTTTCGCGGCCCGATTATACTACAAGCTTTAGCGGCCTGCCAAATTCAAGCACCTCCATTGGTTGAATGGGCCTTTACCGAGTTGACAATGAGGCTGGCAGAGCGTATAATCCTCATTCGCTAGTTTATTTTAGAAATTAAATTATGGTAAGCATAATCCGAAATTAAGGACTTACTGGAGGATAGTTTAGGTGGTAAAAATCAGGTTGAAGCGGATGGGGGCCAAGAAAGCACCGTTTTACCGCTTGGTCGTGGCCGAAAGCACTTCACCCCGCGACGGACGTTTTAAGGAAATAATCGGCTACTACAATCCGCTCACCAACCCGGCAGAGGTCAAGATTGACAACGACCGCGCCCGGTACTGGCTCAGCGTAGGGGCGCAACCGAGTGATCGGGTAGCCCGGTTGCTCAAGTTCAACGGCGTGGAAGAAGTTAAAGTCAGGTTTCGTCCGGCTCCGACTGAAAAGCCCGCCAAGGCTGACGCAAAGAAGTAATCAGGGATTTTAGCCCTGAGTCTCTCGTCATCAGCATCCAGAAGGTCTGGTAGAGGCTGAGGGCCACCGGTTTTAACTGGCCGTTGATTTACATAACATTTAGAAGGCGCACGGCTCATGAAAGATTTGATCCTGTATATGGCTCAGTCGCTGGTGGATAACCCTACCGCAGTGCAGGTACGCCAGATCGAAGGCACTCACTCGGTGATTATCAAGCTGGCGGTCGCGCCTGACGATATGGGCAAAGTGATCGGCAAGCAAGGTAAGATTGCCAAAGCCATGCGGACGCTTCTGGCTGTAGCCGCCGCCCGCGAAGGCAAGCGGGCTACGCTAGAAATACAGTCTTAGCACCAGGCGTAGTTTTTTCGGGCCACCTGTCGTCTTAATATTGCGGACAGGTGGCCCGCTTCAGGTTAAAAAGGGGGTTTGATGCCGGAACAAAAAGGGCCAGGGCCGCGGGGCGGTAGTGGCGGCGGTAAACCTCGGTCGCCCCGTCCTGCTAATGGCAGTAGCGACCGCAAACCTCGCACGGGTACTCCTTCTACCGGGGGAGGTCGGCCCCGGCGGGCGTCGGGTGGACGGCCTGGGCCGCGTCCTCGTCCGCGTCCCGAAGGTGAGGCCAATTCGTCGGCGAGTCGTCCGGCCCGGCCTACCGCCGAGCGGTTGTTGGAAAAGCCGTTACCCAACCTTGAAACGCCCGATTTCGTGACGATTGCCCAGATTTCTAGCCCATTTGGGTTGCGCGGGGCGGTCAAGGCTACTATCCAAACTGATTTCCCCGACCGCTTCGAGCAATTGAAAGCCGTTTACCTCCTGCCCCCCGATGCATCCGCCGATACCGAACGCGAACTACGGCCTCTTCTGTCGGCCCGGTTGCAAAATACCCGGCAAGTGGTGCTGCGTTTCGAGGGAGTTACGAAGGTCGAGCAAGCTGAAGCTTTGCGCGGTTACAATGTTTCGATCCCGCTGAGCGAAGTCGTGCCGTTGCCGGAAGGCGAGTATTACATCTTCCAGATTATCGGGATGGAAGTTTACACTACCGAAGGTGAATACGTAGGCCGGGTGGTCAATGTCGAGAGTATGCCCGCAAACGATGTATATTCGGTGCGCGGCCCGCTATCCAAGAATGACGTGCTGATCCCGGCGATCAAAGATGTGGTCAAGACGATTGACATCGAAGAAGGCCGGATTACGGTCGAGCTTCTGGAAGGTCTGATCTAGGCCGTAAGCCGATTGCCCTGGCGGTTTAAACCGTAGTCGGGTTTCAGTCTTATCTCTGACTGATTTCTGGTGGCTGGTTCTGCTAAAGCTTAGAGGCAAAGTAGAGTATCTTATGGATTGGGAGCGGGTACTGATCAATCTAGGGGTGGTGTTAGGCTTTTTTGCCCTGATGTCTTTCTGGATTGGTCTGGCGATGTGGATGCGGGTGGATGCCGATAAGCGGGGTATGCTCGGCTGGCCCTGGATTTACGTCGGTCTGCTGACCGGCCCGCTAGGGCTGATCGGCTACATCATCTTTCGAGGCAACCGCCCGGTCTTGCCGATAGTGCTTCAGCGCGACGAAATTATTGCCGAAAATATGCGTACTCATACCGCGATAGATTACAATCCCGACGCTCCGCCCGACTCACCGGTTCTCCCTTCCCAGGAATTATCACCACCACCAGACCCGATCCAGGCTGCTCTCGAAGCCGAAGAACGCGGCTATCGCACTCGCTAAAGTCTGTTTGGATTTGCACGCAACGATAGGGCTTCTGCTTCCCCAACCTCACATACTCGGTCTAATCGAATTTTGATGTAACGAATTTTGATGTAACGAATTTTGATGTAACAAAGGAGTGCTGCAAAATGCTCGTTCTCTCGAAGGCGGACATCTATCGAGTGCTGGATTGGGCCGAAGCAGTTGAGGCGGTAGCCGGAGCTTTTGCGGCTCTTTCCACCGGGCAGGCCCACGTCCCTCTGCGAACTTTCTTCCCGGTGGAAGGCCAGGAAGGGGTGCTGTTGCTGATGCCGGGGGCGATCCAGGCTCAGGCCGGTCAGCCTGCCGACCAGTTAGCGGTCAAGCTGGTCGGTATTTTTAACCGCAATCCGGCCCGCAATTTACCCCTGATCTTTGGCCTCGTTACGCTTTTCGAGGCTCAGACAGGCCGACCTCTGGCCGTGCTGGATGGCTCGACGGTCACGGCGATTCGGACGGGGGCGGCCAGTGGGGTCGCCACTGCGCGGTTAGCTGTGCCGGAAGCGCGGCGGTTGGCTCTGTTCGGCACGGGCGCACAGGCTCCCGCGCAGTTATCGGCCATCCGAGCCGTCCGGCCCCTGGAAGAAGTGCGCGTGCTGGGCCGCGACCGGGCTAAAACCGCCAAGTTCGCAGCCCGGATGCGGGCCGAAACGGGCCTGGACGTGCGGGCGGTAAACTCGCCCGCCGAGGCTCTGGCCGGAGCCGAGGTCGTGGCGGCTGCAACGACGAGCTTTGTGCCGCTATTCGAGGATCGCCAGCTTGCCCCCGCTACACATATCAACGGTATCGGAGCCTACCAGCCGACTATGCGGGAAGTACCGGGCGAAACGGTAGCCCGCGCCCGCCTCGTCGTAGATGCCCGTGAAGCCGCTCTGAGCGAGGCTGGCGACGTGCTTATTCCCCTGAAAGAAGGACTTTTCGGCTCCGAACATATTTATGCCGAGCTTGGCGAAGTCGTGGCCGGGCAGCGGGCCGGGCGAGAGGGATTTGAGGCCGGCGAAATCAGCTTCTTCAAGTCGGTTGGGAATGCGGCCCAGGATGTTGCAATGGCCGCTTACCTTTACCGCAAAGCGCGGGCGTTGGGAGTGGGTACGGAAGTGGAAATGTAATAGTTAAGTTAGAGGTTCGGTCGTCTCGCCGGTAGCGGCGGCGACTGGCTCGGCGGCTTCTTCGGCCTGCTCCTGGTCTTTAGAAGGGCGGGGCGGCGAAGCGACCCGGCGCAGGTGGGTGTTTTCCTCGAAGCGTTCGTACCAGGCAATATCTTCTTTGGCGCGGGCGATTTGGAGGAAGTTGACTGCGAAGTGAGCCACAATGACGGTGAACAGGCTACCCGTGATAATGAAAACGGTGGCAAAGAGCATTCCCACCAGGCCGGTCAGGATTACCCCCAGCAAACCTTGCGGAGAGTGCATCAGGCCAAAGACCAGGCTGCTGGCAATCGCCATCGCCCAGGGATTGACCGCCGTCGAGAAGCCACCGATCAACAGAGCGCGAAAGAGCATTTCTTCCACCGTGACGGCTAAAAGCAACGGCACGATGATCAAGAGCCACTCAAGCTGATTGCGTGGCACAAGACTTTTCATCAGTTCGGGCGAATAGATTTTCTTACCAAAGATGCGGATCGCGGCAGTCGAGAGGATATTGACGACAAAGACCGTTACGAGGCCGATTGTCAGGCCCAGCAAAAGGTCTACAATCGGTTCGCGGCTGGGCCAGCCGATTACCCGGTCGAGCCGATCAACGTTCAGGGAATTTGCCAACCCAAAGCATAGGCCCAACAAGAGGAGCTTGAAGAAAAATTCGGGGAGGCTGAGGAGTAGATTGCCGGTAATTTCGATCTGGTGGCTTTTGAGGGCGCGGTTACTCTGGTAAGCGGCCCAGTACAAAAAGCTGATCAGACCCAACGTACCGACCAGAAATATAAGATTCATGCCTGTCCATCGCCGGGCTGATCAACCTTTTGTACTGGCCGACCAGCCCGAAGTAATTCTAAATTTAGGAAATCGGTTCTTCGATGATTTCTTCGCTACCGTCCGGGTGCTTGATGATGCGGCGACGAATCCGCATTTCCGGGGTGGCTCCAACCGCCACGGGCGGCTTGCTTTCGACCATCGCGGCGGGCGAAGGCGGTGTAGTAACCTTATCCGCGCCCAGGCCGGTTTGGGTCTCATCCTTGAATTCTTTGATACTCTTGCCCAGCGAACGCCCGATGTCAGGCAGCTTACCGGCACCGAAAATGAGTAGTACGATTACCAGAATGATGACCCAGGTGAGGGGTTTATCAAATGCAAACATCTTTTACTAGACCTCCAAGCTTCAAAGCTTCTTTATTTGTAGGCCAGGTTCCGACCGAAATCAAGACCACTTTGCAAAAAAGTATATCATAACCCCTGCCTAAAGTCTATCAGTCTGGCCCGGTTCTTCCTATAGCCCTATGTTCCTATTATAGCCTTTATTTGTTACCTATAGATTAAACGCGAGTAAAGCTTTTTAAGATTAATCGGGATTCCTGGCCCCTTTAGGTTATACTATGGAGGGTTAGTTTATCTGTGAACGAAGACACACTTGGAGTTGGGGGAGGAAGGTTCGTGAGTGGCACGCTCTACATCGTCAGTACACCCATCGGCAACCTGGAAGATATTACCCTGCGGGCCTTGCGGGTCTTGCGCGAAGTCAATGTGATCGCGGCGGAAGACACCCGCCACACTCGCGGCCTGCTCAATCATTTCGACATCCCGACCCCGGCCACCGCTTATCACGAGCATAACAAACTGACCCGGCTCGACTTCATTCTGGACAAATTGCGTGGCGGCGAGTCGGTCGCGCTCGTCTCGGATGCCGGGACGCCCTGCCTGTCCGATCCAGGCTGGGAACTGGTGCGGGCCGCCCTCGACGCAAACCTGGCGGTCGAGGCTGTGCCAGGCGTCGCCGCCCCGATAGTAGCTCTGGTGTTGAGCGGCTTCGCGCCCCAGGAGTTTACTTACGCCGGATTTCCCCCGCGCAAGAAAGCCGAGCTTGTGGCCTGGTTTGCTCGGTTGCGCCCGGAAGTCGAGCGTCGCCCGTTGATTTTCTTCGAGGCTCCGCACCGGCTGGTCGCCACTCTTGAGATCGCTCTTGAAACTCTGGGCGACCGGCCCGTGGCGATTTGCCGTGAATTAACCAAGCTGCACCAGGAAGTCCGCCGCGAGAGCCTGAGCGAAAGTCTGGCTCATTTCCGCCAGACTGACCCGCGAGGCGAATTCTCCCTGGTGTTTGCTCCGGCTTCGGCTTCGGCTTCGCCCACCGAGGACGACGAAGGCCACCCGGTCGAGCTTGACCCGCGCCAACGGCTGCGCGAGTTGCGCGAAAACGGCCTGCGGGCCAGAGAAGCGGTCGAACTTGTCTCGAAGGAAACCAGTTTACCCCGCCGCCAGGTCTACGAGCTTTGGTTGGAAATGAAATGATAAGCCATACCAAATCGCCCTGTTTACATCTGCCAGGGCGATTGTAAAGTCCTACTCGGCTAATGTCATTCTGAGCGAAGCGAAGAATCTTCTTGAAAGAGCAAAATTGGGCCTAGCCACGAAGATTCTTCGCTTCGCTCACACCCGTAAGGCGTGACACCTCGACTTTGCAACCGCCCTGTCTATATGTGCGGCTGTGCTTGCTCTACACCCCTTCAACCGAGTATAATTTAGCCTGTTAAGGGTTCCTTTACGAGTAAATGAAGCAAGAGCTAGAGGTTAATGTCGGCGGCAGCACTAGAACAGATAGCTAAAGAAGTAGCGGTTTGCACAAAGTGTTCTCTGTGCAAAACTCGCCTCCGCACTGTGCCGGGCGAGGGTAGTTCCCGCGCCCGGTTGCTTTTCATCGGCGAAGCACCCGGCTATCACGAAGACCAGCAAGGCCGTCCCTTTGTGGGACAATCCGGCCAGTTGCTCGACAAGCTACTGGGTGCGATAGAGATTCCCCGCGAGGATGTTTTTATTGGTAACGTCGTGAAATGTCGCCCGCCCGGAAACGCCGATCCTACGCCCGACCAGATCGCCGCCTGTAAGCCTTACCTCGACCGGCAGATTGCCGCCCTCGACCCGCGCCTGATCGTGACGCTGGGCCGTTTTTCGATGGCACGCTACTGGCCCGGCCAGCGCATTAGCCAGATACACGGCCAACCCAAACAGGAAAACGGACGGCTGGTGATGGCGATGTTTCATCCCGCCGCCGCTCTGCGCGATAGAGGCCGCACAATGGCGATGTTTAAAGAGGACGGCCTGACTATCCCCGCTCTGCTGGAAAAAGCCGACGAAATTGCCCGCGCCGAGCTATGGGGCCTGGCCGTGCCAGAGCCTGGCAACGAGCCAACCTCCCAACCGGTGCTGGCCGAAACTGCTCCGCCGCCTCCGCCGCGTCTGGCCGAAGCCTCGGCCCGGTCGGTCTATCCGGCTCAGTCGGATGTCACGGAGACCCAAATTCCGGCAGAGCCGTTGCCTGGCCCGGTTCTAACGGTAGCGGCGGTTGCCGAAGGAGTAGAAATGCCGGAAGGCTCAGCCGTACTCGTGCCGGGCGCGAACCCTGAGACGGCGGCGGTAGTCGTTAAAACTGTTCGTCCTCGCAAGCCCAAAGCCGTTCCTGTCGCAGAAGAGACAGGTCTGCTAACGGCAGGGCCAGTGGCGGCTAAAAGTAGCCCTAAACCTGCCGGGCAGGGACGTAAAAAACGCCCGCCGGTTGATGGCGAACAATTGAGGATGTTTTGAGATTGAAATAGAGGGCCGCTTGTCAGGTATTAACGGCTAAATATGAAAACTTACGCTGTTTCAGCCGGTGGCCGGGTTCGGGCCGGGGTGACGCTCTTGATCCTGGTGCTGGTCTTTCTTTACAGCAGCCGCAAGGCGGTGGGCTTGTGGGGCGGTGCGTCGGCCAAACCGAGCGACCCGCAGCTTCTTGGCCTGAACCTGAATACGACTGTTCCGGCTTTCTTGCTAACTCTGGTGGCGTTGGGTTGCCTGGGGGTGGCCTGGTATCTGGTGGTGGAACTATTGAGCCGGGTTCGGCTGGATGAAGCTGGAATTGCGCTCGAAGCACCGGGCTACCGGCTGTTCTATGCCTGGAACAAAATAACTTCGATAGACGTATTGGTAGAACCGGAAGAAGATGCCGCCGCCTGTTTGCAGGTAGAAGTGGCCGGGGCCAGGTTGCCTCTGGCCCCGGCCGACCTGTCGGCGGACGACCCGACTGACACCGACGAGATTGCGGTATATTTGAGTGAAGCCGATCTGAGGGAGAACCGCGCCAGGCGACGTCGCCAGTTGCAAGCCCGCCGCGACCTTGCGGCCAGTTTGCAGTCCAGAGCTACCCGGCCTGATGGCCGACCGTTGCCTTTGTGGATGCGCCTGCTCTACCCCCAGACCCGCCGACCCGACCGCCTCTTGCTCTACCCGACGCTGGAGGATCGCCCGGCCTTGATTGCCGAAATTGAGCGACACCTCGCACGGGTTTAATTGGAATTTTAAGGTTCTTGTAAGCCTTATTATTATTTTTTTGAGATTCTGTTTTATGTTTAAGACGAGCCGCTTGCCCTCGGCAGGCCGCTCCACAATCTGCCGCGCTTGCGGCAAGGGAGGTTTTTTTGGAAGTAGTACAAACTGAACAGCGGGTCAAAGTTATTCCCCTCGGCGGTCTGGGTGAGGTCGGGAAGAATATGACCGTGTTTGAATACGGCGAAGATATTATCATTGTGGACGTCGGGCTGGGTTTCCCGACCCAGGATATGCACGGGGTTGACCTTGTTATCCCCGATATTACTTATCTTTCGGACAAGATTGACCGTATCCGGGCGATCTTTTTGACCCACGGCCACGAGGATCACATCGGCTCGCTACCCTATTTGCTGCCGCAACTGGGCGTTTCCACCCCGATTTACTGCACCCGCCTGACGGCGGGCCTGGTGGCGGTCAAGTTGCGCGAACGCAAACTGGTCGAGGGAGCGCGGGTTAATGTCGTTTCGCCGGACGATGTGATCGAGGTCGGGTCGTTCAAGGTCGAGTTCTTCCGGGTAGCCCACTCGGTGCCGGATGGCGTGGGAATGGCGATCACCAGTCCGGCAGGTTTGATCGTCCATACCGGCGATTTCAAGTTCGACCAGACGCCGGTGGATGGCAAGGTGACGGAGTTTGGCAAGCTGGCCGAAATCGGGCGGCGCGGCGTTACGCTTCTGATGAGCGATTGCGTTCACGTCGAGTCGCCCGGCATCACGCCCAGCGAAGCCGTCGTCACGACCGCTTTCGACCAGATTTTCCGCGAAGCCGAAGGCCGGGTGATCGTGGCAACTTTTGCCTCGCTGATCTCGCGTATTCAGCAGGTGCTGGATACAGCTTACAAGTACGGGCGCAAAGTCGTGCCGCTAGGCCGGAGCCTGGAAAATAACGTGGCAATGGCCCGCGACCTGGGCTACCTCGATGTGCCGGAGAACACTTTGATCAAGGCGAGCGAGGCCGACCGCTACGACCCGATCCAACTTGCCTACGTTGTAACAGGTTCGCAGGGCGAGCCGATGGCCGTTCTCAGCCGCATTTCCAATAAAGAACATAAATCGCTCTCGATTCAGCGCGGCGATACGGTCATTATCTCGGCTACACCGATCCCCGGCAACGAAACTTCGGTCGGGCGGATCATCAATAATCTGGTGCGGCAGGGCGCGAACGTGATTTACAGCGCGATCCAGCGGGTGCATGTATCGGGCCACGCCAGCCAGGAAGAGTTGAAACTGATGCTCAACTTCGTCCGACCTAAATATGCCATGCCGATCCACGGCGAACCGCGCCACCTGGCTCTTTACGCCCGGCTTGCCCAGGATGTCGGGATTGACCCGGCTAACATCCTGATTATGGAAAACGGGAAGGTGGCCGAGTTCGACAAGAACTTTGGCGGTATCACTGGCAGCGTTCCCGCCGGGCCGATCTACGTAGACGGCTCGACCGTGGGGGACATCGGCGATGTGGTGATCAAAGACCGGGGCATCCTGGCCCGCGACGGTATTTTGATGGTCGTGATGGTCGCGGACGAGGAGAGCGGTCAACTGGCCGGGCCGGTAGATGTGGTCAGCCGAGGCTTTGTCTACATGCGCGAGGCGGGCGAACTAATGGATTTCATCAAGAAGCGCGTCGAGGACACCTTTGCCAACGAAGACCTCCTGAGCGACCGCCAGTACACCACCAAGCGGGTCAAAGATTTCGTGGGCGACCTCCTTTACGCCCAGGTCAAGCGTCGCCCGGTGGTCATGCCGGTCGTCATGAAAATCTAACTCCGTTTTCAAGTCCCAAAAAGTCTACCTGGGTTATAATCCAGGCAGACTTTTTGGCTTTGTAATAGCCTGCAATATCGTAAGGGTCTATTCACATCTGATACTGTGGTCAGGTTGGTACACTACATAAAAAAAGTCTTTTTTTTATATGTTAAATCAAAAAATAATTGTTTTGTCCTGCTGCATCTTATAACAATTTTCAACTTTCTATCTATTTGTTGTGAGAATTAAACTGCCTCAATTTAGTTTCAGGTTGGTATTACTTTTGACATACGGTAAGGTAGCCTTTAGCAATGAAAAGATTTTTAAGTCGTAAGCTGGGTGGTAGGAAGACAAAAACAACCCTTCCCCAACCAGAGATTTCCGCCACTTCAAATTCAGCGGAGGAACTAAGCCCGCGAGAAGCCGAAGTTCTAAAGCTCGTAGCTGCTGGTTTGAGCGATAAAGAAATCGGTCAGCAGCTAAAACTTAGCACTAGAACCATCAGTAATTATCTAGGTCGTATCTACCAGAAGCTGGAAGTTAAGAACCGGGCCGATTGCCGGTTGTGCTGAAAATATATAGCCTGCCTCCTATTCCAGGTGAGTATCGTGGTATAATGGGCCACAACAAGATAGGGAGATACTTCTCCATTTTCTAGCAACAAGCGTTTTATCAACCTGGATATTCCTGATGTTCAAATTACCAACTTCTTTTACAACTGCTGACCATGAAGCTCACTATAGACTTGTTCAGCGTCTAAGTCTTTTAGGTAGTCGAGCCTGGGTAGAACAGTATTTCGATCTAGCTCAAGCGATGCTTGATTACCTCAACCTGGATTGCAACGACCCTCGACTGGTAATGTCTATTCCTAAAAGTCTAAAACTGCCTATTACCCTCAATCACCGCTATGTCCTGGGTATTTTTCGACCGGGGGAACCTACACTGGGATTTGTTTTAGATTATAACTACAGCCATTTAGCCGAAGTCCGCTTAAAAGCCTCCTACATCTACAACTTTGGTCGGTTACGGGGTGAAGAAATTTTGAGTCCACCTTGTTTTGTGGATTTTGACCGTCTTCCAGAGTTAGAGGGTTTTAAGCAAGAGTGGCAAAATGCCGTGTTGTTAGAGTTAAATCGCCGCAAAAGCTCCAGTTACCGCTGTTATCACGAAAGTGTTGTCTACGAAGCCGTTACAAATACAGACTACCGAAAGATTGTGCTGGATGAAGCTTTTCCACCGTAGAACTGACTACTTAATAAGTAATCATTGCGTACCACTATTTTAGCAGGAGAATATCTAAAAATGGACTTTCCGCTCGTAACCCACGAACTGGCTTTGCATATGGAGAAATGCGACAGCGATTATCTGGCGGCCCGGATGCAAGCTTTGGGCGCCCTGCCAAATAACCCTTACGGCATCGAGATCAAGCGGTTCGGCGCAGGGGCGGGCTTGATGGCCCGGAACATGTCCGATTATTCCTTCTTCAACCGGGTGGTCGGCCTCGAAGGAAGCGACCTGACCCCGATTGACCAGGCTATCGAGTGGTTCCGGGCAAACGGCGTAAAAGGCCGTTTCGATGTTGTGCCGAGCAGTCTGCCTCCCGCCGTTTTGAAGCACCTGAGCGAACAGGGTTATTATCAGTCCGGTTTTGACACCGCTTTGTATGGCTTGCCTGGGTCGCCGGAAGATTTACCTCCGCCTCCCGGCGTGACGGTGCGGCAGGTCGAGCGGGAGGAAGCCGAGCTTTTTAGCCATATCTACGTCGAAGGGTTTGGCTTTTCGACGATCAACCGGGAAATTCTCAAAACCAACATGCAAGAGTTTTTTGGTTATCCCGCCGCCCGGTTCTACCTGGCTCTGGTGGACGATACCCCGGCGGCGGCGGCTCTGCTCTTTCTCAGCAACGGAGCGGGCTATCTGGCGACCGCGGCCACTCTCAAAGAATTTCGCGGGCGAGGCTGCCAGCAAGCCCTGATTGCGCAGCGCATGGCCGATACGCTGAAAGCAGGTTACAATCTGGTGACGGCCCACGCTTCTTTCGGCGGAGCCAGCCAGCACAACCTCGAACGGCTAGGTTTCAGGCTGGCCTACACCAAAGCGATCTGGGTCGAAGCCGAGTCTTAAAGGATCCCAGGAACCCAAAATAGGAGGTTTCCTATGCTTATCACGCGGCTTTCTCGAAGTGTTCGGAGGGTTGACCGTCTGGGTCTATCGCTGGCCCTGTGGCTGGTTCTTTCGGTTTGTCTCCTGCCCGGCGCACCGACCCAGGCCGCCGATAATCCGCCTTTTGCCAGCCCCGATTTCGAGATTACCTGGAATCGCACCGATAAGCAGGTGGCCGGTGGGCAGGTTTCGCGCACCTGGGTCTGGGGGCCTGCTCCGTTTACCGCCGGGCTGGAAGAAGCATACGAGGAAGCACCCGGCGGCAAACGACTGGTGCAGTATCTCGACAAGAGCCGTATGGAAATTACCAGTCCGGCGGGCGACAAGGCCAGCCCTTTTTATGTAACCAACGGGCTTTTAGCGCGTGAACTGATCAGCGGGCAGTTGCAAACCGGCAACGCCCGCTACGAAACCCGCGCTCCGGCCTCCCTGGGCGTGGCGGGAGATGCCGACGATACGGCTGGCCCGACTTACGCCGCTTTCCAGGGGTTGCTGGCCGTGGCCCCGGACGAGCGCGACAACTCGGTGCAGAAAGCGGTTGACCGAACCGGCACGCTACGAGACAGCCAGGCCGAGTTCGGCCAGTACAAAGTTGGGTATGCTCACTTCGAGCCGCCTACAGGCCACAATATCGCCCGGCCCTTCTGGGATTTCCTCAACAAGACCGACCAGATTCTTAATCGTCAGGGTTTGCCGACGACGCAACGGCTTTTCGATCCGGTTTTCTACGTTACCGGCCTACCGATCAGCGAGGCATATTGGGCCAGGGTTAAAGTCGGCGGGACGGTTAAAGATGTGCTGGTGCAGGCTTTCGAGCGGCGGATGCTGACCTTTACGCCCGCTAACCCGGCGGCTTTTCAGGTCGAGATGGGCAACATCGGGCGGCACTACTACCAGTGGCGTTACCAGACCTCGCTGCCGCCTCCCCCACCACCCGCCGTCACCGCCTGTGCCGACGTGCCGGACGGAACCAACGGTATTTATAGCTTGCTCAAGTGCGGGCCTGCCGGAATGCAAGTGATTATCCGTGGCCCTTTGCCCGCCGGTGAAGCGGTGGTAATTAAACCGACCGATCCGGCAGGGGCGGCCCAACCCGCTTCCAGCTTTATCGTCGGCAAGGACGGCCTGCTGGACGCCCGGCTTAATACGCTGACCGAGTGGGCGCAAGGCTTGTGGAAGTTTGAAGTACAGGCCCAGACCTCTAAAAAAGAAGCGGTAGTCCGTGTGCTGGTGGAGGCTCCTAAGACCGAGCCAACCGTGCTGTTATATCCCAATCCCGGCAAGCTCGATCAGGAGCTTACTTTCAACTTTGTGGGTTTCAAGCCCAACGAGTTGCTGACGATTGGGTTGCGCCCGCCGAACGGTCGGGTGTTGACGGCGATTGGCGATATTCGCACCGGGCCGGGTGGAGGCTGGCTGGAGACTTTTATTCCCACCCGCGACGTGCCACGAGTCGTCTTAGAGCCGGGTATCTGGGGGATTCGGGCTACCGCCAGAGCCGATAGCAACCGTACTGTCGGCATATCGTTCAACCTCTTGCCCTGACCCTGGCTGATTGTGCACAACGTAACAAATTTGACGCCCCGGCCAGACTGATATAAGATAGATTCATTAGATTTGTCAGACAAATAGACTGTTATCCACAGTCTGTCTATTAGATAGTTCTGGCTAGGACGCAAATAAAAGGTGGATTAGCAAGAACAGGATGGGACAAGACAAGGGCGTGACAGCATCATCATTTGTGGCAGTTGGCCCCGTAACTAAGGGCAAAGAGAAGGATAAAGACAGCCAGCCGGTGAAATCGGCCATGCGGCTCGATACTCTCAAGGTGCCACGCGCCAGCGAATTAGTAGCCGACCGACTGCGCTCTTTGATTGTTGATGGCGTTGTGCCAGAAGGCTCTACCTTTCCTTCCGAGAAAGAATTAGTTTCACAGCTAGGGGTTAGCCGGGCCACTTTGCGCGAGGCTCTGCGGATTTTGGAGTCGGAAGGGCTGATCCTGACTAAAACCGGGCCGCGTGGCGGTATTATGGTGCAACGTCCCGGAGCGGCCAGCCTGACCCGTTCGCTTTCGCTCTTGCTGCAACTTGAAAGCACGCCTTTTAGCAGCATGCTCGAAGCTCGACGGCTACTAGAGCCGCTTTGTGCTAATCTGGGAGCCGAACGAGCCACTAAAGAGGAACTGGTCGCCCTGGAAGCAATTTTAGGCGAGATGCGTTTGCACCTGCACGATACGACGGCTTATGTGCGGCAGCAACTGGCTTTTCACCTGGGCGTCATTGCTTCGGCTCACAACGATATTTTGCGGCTGTACACTACCTCGGTCGGCGAACTGCTCGGAGCCAGAACAACTCAGGTCGGGTTGAGCCTGGAAGAGCGTGAGATTGGTTTGAAAGCCGCCGAAGGAATTTTATCGGCCCTTAAAAGCCGCAACGGAACCCTGGCTGCCCGGCGGGTAGAGTTGCACTTGCAGGCTTTTGAACCGATTATTGATAAAGAATAACCTTAGTCTCCACTCCACCCAACTGCCTATGCTATCAGGTGAGGCCGCTTGCCGGAGCTTGAGCAGGATTTGCACAGCAGTGGTAGGAGTAGCCAGCTTAATGGCCTGGAACGAGAATTGATAAGATGGTTTGGGAGTGTGGCAGTTTGAACAAGCAGACTGCCGAGATTTGAGGAGGAGATAAAGAATTGCTGTATTCGAGTTTGTATGACCGCCTGGAGCGGGCGCGCTGGGATTTTGACTCTATTGACTTTACGGCGATTGACCGCACCAAGCTAGATGACCACCTGATCCACGAAATCAAACAGGTTTGCCTCACCGAACTGGGTTCTATTCCGGCTACCAGTATGTTTATGCGTGATTTTCGGCACGATATTGATTTCCAACGCTTTGTCTCGATCTGGGCTTTCGAGGAAGGCAAGCATAGCCTGGCTCTCGAACGCTATCTGCGGGCTTTAGGCGAGGAAATCCCCGAAGACGCTATGCAAAAGGTTTATATCAGCTTCGACACTGCCCCCTGGATCGAAACCCTGACCATGCACTTCCTGGGTGAACAACGCCTGGGTACCTGGTACGGTTCTTTCTCAGGTAAAGCAAGCGGGGCCGACCCGGAGAAAGCTTTGAAAGAGCCGGTGTTGCGCCAGATTTTCACTCTCATGGGCCAGGACGAGTTCCGCCACGCCGGGTGCTATTTTGCTTTCTTGAAGGAAGCCGTCGAAGAAAACCCGGCCAGCCTGGAAAATATCGCCAAGATGAGCCTGTGGATGCTGCGCGGCCAGTATCGCCACCCGACCAACATTACCACGCCTTCGGTGATTGACCAGTTGCCCGACCCAGGCTATTTTAACCCGATGCTTGACCGCTTTATGACCCCGGAAGCTGAAAAGGGCATGGAAGCGCGGGTGCTGCGCTGCTTCTCGATCCTGGCGAACGAAGAGGTCGAGACCCAGCGCGACCTGGCTCGTTACCTGCGCAAGCATTTTGGGGCTAAAGCGGAAGAACGCCCCCTGGAAATAGCGACGGCCTAACCCGCTCAGGCGGCTTACCTTTCCGCCCGCTCTCATTTATCAAAAGAGAAGCGGGCCGAAGGCCAGCCTGGAAAACGCTCTGTAGAGGTAGTAAAAATCGAAAAATCTAGATTTTTCGATTTTTATTACTCAAAATTCCTGATCCAAGTTGATTTAATAAATTCCAGGTTAATAGTTCAGGGGTTGGTAAGCGCAATTTGCGATTGGCCCGGTTTACCTGAGCTTTATCGGGGTCTCGAAGTTGAGAAGGAGTATTAGACATGGATTTCCAATTACCCGAAGACGTTATCGAACTTAAAAAGGGTATCCGCGAATTCGTGGATGCCGAGCTAATTCCGATCAGCCAGCAGGTTGAGGATGACGACAAAATCCCTGATAGCGTGATGAAGCAGATGAAGGAACTTGGTTTCTTCGGTATTCCTTTCCCGGAAGAGTACGGTGGGTTGGGCCAGGGTTATCTGGGTTATTGCGTGGCTCTGGAAGAATTAGGCCGGGCAAACGCCGCCTATGGCAACATCCTGGGGGCGCACACTTCGATTTCTGGCGGTACAATTTTGCTGGGCGGCAACGAGCAGCAGAAGCAAAAATACCTGCGCGGTATGGCCGAGGGTAAACTCCTGGGAGCTTTCGCTCTGACCGAACCGGGGAGTGGTTCGGACGCCGGAAGTATCCGCACGAACGCCTATAAGAAGGGCGACCGCTACGTCATCAACGGACAGAAGTTGTGGATTACCAACGGCCCTTACGCCGACATTATCACGGTTTACGCTTCGACCGATAAAACGCTGGGGCCAAAAGGCATCAGTGCTTTCATTGTCGAGAAGGGGACGCCCGGCCTGGACTACGGCAAGACCGACCACAAGATGGGTCTGCACGGGAGCCACACCTGCCCGCTCTTCTTCGAGGATATGGAAGTAGCCGAAGAGCAGCGTCTTGGCCCCGAAGGAACCGGCTTCTACACGGCCATGAAAGCCCTCGATGGCGGGCGGGTCAGCCTGGCGGCGGGGGCGGTCGGCGGAGCGCAAGCACTGCTGGAAGCTTCCGTCCAGCACGCCAAGAATCGCCAGCAGTTCGGCAAGGCAATCGGCCAGAACCAGGCGATCCAGTGGATGCTGGCCGATATGGAGACTGAAATCCACGCGGCCCGCCTGATGACTTATCACGCCGCCTGGAAGCTTGACCAGGGCCAACGAGCCAGCCACGAAGCCGCCATGGTCAAGGTTTACGCCAGCGAGGTAGCCGGTCGGGTTGCCGATAAAGCGGTTCAAATTCACGGCGGTATGGCCTACATGCACGACTCCCCGGTGGAAAGAGCTTACCGTGATGTGCGTATTCTTCGCATCTACGAAGGCACCAGCGAAGTGCAGCGTATGATCATCGCCGAAGACCTGATGCGCAACGCCAGCCGCGACTAGCCAGGAGCGAGGGTCAGGGGTTAGCAAAGTTAGAGAAACCACGCGCTAAATAACCCTTGCTTCGCTCAGTCGGCTAGCTCTCAGGCCGGGAAATAAAAATCACAAAATGCCGGTTTTGTGATTTTTATTTTCTCGAAAATTTGGGCTATTCGCTGGTTTATTATATCAGTACCAATGGATAGGGTGATTACGCCAGGATAGCTTATCTGGTTATTGTGGAGAAGGAGGGCAAGCGGTACAATTCTAAGTAGACAATCGAGAGCTAGTTTAGTCTGGGCAGGCTTTTAGTTAGCCTTGAGCCGGCAAACCTCTCGTGTTATCCGATAAGGTGACAGGCAGTGTCGCTTGTCCTTATGCTATTCAATGTTGAATATCCGTAGTAAAGGAGTAACCAGACCATGAGTGCTAACAATTCGGCTCGGTCTTCTCAGACCCGTTCTAAGCGCGTTTCAGCCCAGGCTTTTCGTTCCAATTTGCGGGCTTTACGGCCTGGCCGCTCCGTCCGGCCTTCACGGGCGAAGTTGCACGCTCCGCTCGTCCTCAGCAGCGAACCCCGCACCGATGTCGCCCCGGCAGACCTGGCCGCTAAACCCTGGCTGCGCTTCTATCCGGCTAACGTCCCTCTGACCCTATCTACTTCTGAGCAGACTTTACCCCTTATGCTGGGCGAAACCGCCCGCCAGTTTCCTGATAACCCGGCCCTGATTTACTTCGGCCAAAAAATGCTTTATCAAGAACTGGACACTGCCGCCGACCGCTTCGCCGCCGGTTTACACGCGGGCGGCTTGCAACCGGGCGACCGGGTAGCCCTTCTGATGCCGAACTGTCCGCAGTTTGTAATTGCCTTTTACGGTGCTTTGCGGGCGGGCGCAATCGTAGTGCCGTGCAATCCGCTTTACGTCGAGCGCGAACTGGAACAGCAGCTAAAAAATTCCGGCGCAAGCGTGCTGGTAACGCTGACCGTTTTCTCGAAACTGGTCGAAGCCGTCCGGCAGCGCGTCGAGTTACGCCAGGTGATTGTCGGCAACGTCAAAGATTATTTCCCGTCGGCCTTACGGCTGGTTTTTACGGCCACTAAAGAAAAGAAAGACGGCCATCGGGCTACTATCGGTGGGCCAAATGTGCATAACTGGCTTGAGTTCCTGGAAGCGGCGAAAGACAAAACCCTCCCGGCCCTCGAAATCAGGCCGGACGACACGGCGGTTTATCAGTATACCGGCGGTACAACCGGCCAGCCCAAAGGCGCGATGCTGTCGCACCGCAATCTCGTGACGAATGCGCGGATGGCCTGGGCCTGGCTGGGCGAAGGCGAGAAGGGCCACGACGTGACGCTGGCCGCGATTCCCTTCTTTCACGTCTACGGCCTGAGCGCGGCCATGAATTTATCTATTTATTCAGGCGGTGCGCTCGTGCTGCTGCCGCGTTTCGCCCCGCTGGAAGTCCTCAAGGCGATCCAGCGATACCGCCCGACGCTCTTTCCAGGCGTTCCGGCCATGTACATTGCCTTGCTCAACCACCCAAAAGTAGCTGCGTTCGACCTGCGCTCGGTGGAAGCTTGCATCAGTGGCGCGGCTCCTTTGCCGCTCCAGGTAGCGACCCGCTTCGAGGAGCTAACCGGGGCGAAGGTAATCGAAGGCTTTGGCATGACCGAAGCCAGCCCGATCACCCACGGCAATCCGCTCTACGGCCAGCGTAAAGAAGGCAGCATCGGTCTGCCTTTTCCCGGCGTGGAAGCCCGCATCGTTGACCTCGATAGCGGCCTGAACGAGATGCCGCCGGGTGAAATTGGCGAGATGATAGTCCGGGGGCCGATGGTGATGGGCGGCTACTACGCCCGGCCCGACGAAACGGCTAACACCATTCGGGACGGCTGGCTTTATACCGGCGACATCGCCCGGATGGATGCCGAGGGCTATTTCTATATCGTAGACCGCAAGAAAGACATGATTCTCTCGAACGGTTTTAATGTCTACCCGCGTGAAGTGGAGGAAGTGCTTTACCAGCATCCGGCGGTGCGCGAGGCAGTCGTAATCGGCGCACCCAACGAGCGCGGCGATGATACGGTCAAAGCGTTTGTCGTGCTGAAAGAAGGCCAGACCGCTTCTGCCGAGGAAATCATTGCGTTCTGCCGCGAAAGCCTGAGCCGCTACAAAGCTCCCCGTGCGGTCGAGTTCCGGGCCGAATTGCCCAAGACGCTGATCGGCAAGCATCTGCGCCGGGTGCTGGTGGAGGAGGAACGCCAGAAAGTGGCGGCCCTTCAAACCGCCTCCGAAACGGCCATTGTGGAGGCCGCTCTAAACGCCGCTCAGCAACCTGCCGTTAAAGGCAACCAGAATTTGCCCCAGGCTATGCTGCACAACGTCGGCGAGTTTGCCGGTAAAGTGCGTCACCTGCCGGGCAAGGTACATCTACCGCCGGTCCATTTGCCAAAGGTGAAGCTGCCGTTTAACCATAATTAAGTCTAGCGTGTAGTTTATATTCGTGGCCGGGTGGTCTTCAATAGCACCCGGTCTTTACTAATAAGCCGTAAAAGTTCAAATTCTATAAGTTAAACGAAGAAGTGGCCCAGACTTTTCTAACCTAACTTTTTGAATTGCGGTCTTCTAACATCCAACGGTAAAGGTCGTGTAAATCTTCGTCGCTACTTGAAGGATTTATCTTCACCGAAAATTCAGGAGTATCAACTTTATAGGCAGCCTTGTCTTTGTAGGACTGCAAATGAAGGGCAAAATCTGAATATTGACCCCGAATAGGATAACCTCCTGCTGCTCCATCAAGCAACACCATCAAGGAAAACACGGCAGTGTCAACAGCCTCTCTTATAACAGCCCGTACCTTGTCCTGGTCGTCACTGTTTAGTCCATTAAACCACTGATGTAAGACCACTGATTTTTCTGGTGGTTTCTGTCCACCTGGCCCTTTTTCTAATTCCTCCGTAAAAGCTCTAATGGCTCCATCATAAGAAGTGGCAACTACAAACTCTAAAAAAAGCTGGGCTGCTTGTGATCTATCTATTTGCTCACTCATCTTAAAGACCCTCCTGGGAAATCTTCTCTCAGGTTTTTCTCAAGCCAAACTAATGGCAGCTATATTGGCAAGTCTTGAAAGTTTGGCGGGAGCTTTACATAATCAGGAGCGGTAAACCCAATCCATCGGGTTGAGGCGGGTCTGGCCCTGGAAAAGTTCGTAGTCGAGGTGCGGGCCGGTGCTGTTGCCGGTATTGCCCATCAAGCCGATCACGTCGCCGCGCCTGACGACCTGGCCGCTCTGCATCTCGATGTTATCCGTAAGGTGGTTGTAATGAGCCGTGAATTGACCGTTGGAGACAAAGACGCGATTGCCAAAGAGAGGATCGCCACGCACGACCGTGACAACGCCGCCAATCGTGGTGTGAATACTGGTTCCAAGAGCCACGCCGATAGGCCGGGCAATGTCAATCTCAGGGTGCTTGGCGTGGAAGCCCTGCGAAATTACCCAATCCTTCTCGTAAACCGGGCTACCCAGCGGTAATTCGCCGTTCCTGGCCGCGCTCAACACTCGTTCGCGTCCGCGCAGTTTGTCCACCCGGCTTTTGACTCCGGCAATGTAGACCGCTTCGTTGTTGTTATCGGACTGAGGCGCATAGCGGGGAATAATCTCTTCAAGCGAAACGCGCTTCCACTCGTTCTTGTAGAACTTCATCAGTTGCGCCCAGTCGCGCATACCCTCGGCCCAGGAGTTATAGCGGCGGAACGAGCCGTTGCCTTCGGTCTGGAAGCAATTATAACCTTCGGTGCAGCGAATATTACCGAGCGACCTGGTGTAAGAAGCTACCCCACTTTTGCCGCCACTGGATTCGTGTTCAAAGAAGGCCAGGGCTACCGCCGGATCGCAACCTTCCTGGACGCAGACGGCGTAGAGCGCGTCTGTCTCGCCGACGGCAGGGCTACCCATTTCGGTCAAGAAGGCTCCAAAGACCTCTTTAGAAATCGTCACTGGCCCCAAAGGGTTGTACGAACCGGGATTATCCACCAGCGGCACATCTTTGTAGCCGCTAATATCCACGCCGCGCTCGGCATAAAATTCTTTAAGCCGCGCCTCGGCCTGGCTCAGGCTCTGGCCGACATCGCCCCGGTTAGAAAAAAGCAGCAGGCCAAAAGCCGCCAGAATTAGCAAGCCTGCCGCCGCCACAATTAAACGTTTCTGGCCGCCCCTGGCCGTCTTTTTCTCCTGCCGGGCGAACTGGCGGGCCGTCCATTCTTGCATGTAGTGGAAGCGGCTTTGTTGAGCCAGTTGCCGAAAGGCTTCCTCGCGGGAGAGCGTTTCAATCGGCATCTGGCCCAGGTTGACCAACGCACCGCGCACGAGAGCCGAACCCTGCACGCTGACCCGGCACGGACTACCCACTTCGTCGAAGTAGATTATCTGGCCGTGCGGTGTAATTCCAAAGCACGAAAAGAGGCCGTCGCGCTCGTCGCCAGCCTCTAAATCGTCTAAAATTTGCAGGGTCTTGTCGTAAGTATCCATTTGGAGCTAATCTTTACGAGCTAATTTTTGCCCATCTGCTTTTTCCAGTAGCGGTAGTACCACTGAAGTTCGATAGCATCGAAGACCTCGAAGATGCTCAAGTCCGGCACACCCTGAGGAAATTTCGAGCCGTGGACGTGTGGGAAAACAGTGTGGGTCAGGTAAGAGCCGAATAAAGCCTTTTCGGTGGGGGTCAGCCCTGCCGCGAAGTTTGGCCCGGCGACGGGTGCAGCTACAACCATTTGCTGTGCGGCTGGCATCGCCTGGGTTTGCAGGTTGCTCATCATCGGTTGGGCCGGGTTTGCCATCGGTTGAATGGGCATTTGAGCCGCTACCGACGCGGGCGGTGCGGGTGTGCCGGTGGTGGTCTGGTTCACTCCAAACGCTCCAAACTCAACCGGACGAGTCAGGAATTTAGGCGATTCCGGCTCGGTGATGTCCACGAAGCGCGGTTTACCGTAAGTCTCCATATTGAAACCGATCATTTCGGCCATATCTACCGGGGGTAACTTCCAGAGTAACTGGTTATCGTCCGTCTCGAAGGGAGCTTTTGACTCACGGGAGACGCGGTAGCGGTTTTGCAAAAGAGCCTGATGTACATCCGGGGGAATTGCGGCAAAAGTATTGCCGGTGAAGTCGTAAGCCCAGGTATCGCCGCCAAGCTGAGGCGGAACCAGATTAGGATGATTGGACGAGATAAGGTTCAGCACCGAGTCGTGGATCGGCACAAAGCGTTGCGGGTTGACCGAAAGCTTCTTCCAGACCTGGGCGGCTTTTGCCCTGGCACTATCCCCGGCATCAATCAGAATTTCTTCCGAGATCGCGTTTAGCCGTTCCTCCACTTCCCGCCGAATTTCTTCGCTGGTACTGGTACGCATAACCGAAGCACACCGCAAAAGCGTCAGGAAGTTCATGATCGCCAGTAGTGCGATAGTAAAGCCGGTCATCTGGTTCTTGATCACCCATTGCCAGGCTTCGCCCAGATTGTCCTTGCCAGTGATACTGAGGAACAGCAGAAAGAAGTCGAATACAATCGTGGCGATCAGGGCGACCAGCATAATCCACCACCAGATCGAACCGCTCATCAACCGCACTTTGAGCCGATCAGGATGGCGTAACCAGACTACCTGCGCCATTTCAGCGATGATCAGACCCTGGATGATCCCGGCCATCAAGATCGCTGCGACGTTGGCAATAATTTGCTGCGTGTTATCGGTTTTGGAGATATTGGCGAAGATAGGCACAGTCTTCATACCGTTCAGGGCGATAAAGACTGCGACAAAGGCTTGATAAGCCAGGGCTAAAAGCAGCACCAGGCTAAAATTAAGTCCCAGCTTGTGCGTGTACATCCATAGCCCACGCCGAATAGTCCCCATATCGCTGGAAGGTTCCTCGCTATCCTGCGCCTCTTTGGGGATGTAGGTGATAACCTTTTGCTGGTTATGCGTATTCATTTGTAGCTACCTCATGAAAGTTCAAAGGACAACGGTAACTTATAGTTGAGCATTTACGATTTCACGTGAATCTTTTATGTACCCCAGGCAACAAATACGGGCGCGGCCCAATCCCTTATATAACCTATTCTAGCCAGCTATACCTAAGAGATTTTGGCAAGAGTAATTGTTATGCTAATAATATGTCAAGTTGCCCTCTTTTGCAAGAGCTTTCAATACCATTTTAGCTATAATACGCAAAATTCAGAGCATTTCAATGAGTTGAAAGTCCTGTTCGGGTACTACTAGAATAAACGTTCTATTTATTATAGCACACCCGGTCCTGTAAGGCAAAAACCCGCCTGAAAGCAGCCTATATTAGAGCTATTTCGCCGGTAGAATATGCCCTCAATCCCAGGATAAAACCGACAAATAGGAAAAAACTCCTATAAGTTTGTTCGCCCTGTTTGAGCTAAGCCCTTGTTCCGGCGATTTTTTGTTGTGCTATAATAAGCCCAGCAATAACTGTTTTTTCAGACTTAAAATTTAACTCTCACATTCAACCCTTTTGTTGCGCTAGCCTGGCCCGGTCGCCGGTAGTTGCGAGGGTTGCGGCGTGCTGCTTCTACGGAGGATTT
>JBBRBE010000026.1:0-47317 GCA_038206175.1 Chloroflexia bacterium | reverse complement strand
GATTAATTCCCACATTTACCCCAGTAGCGAAGTGGCTTTAGAAGCTATTTGGAAGCTGGAAAAAGCTTAAAAGAAAAGAGTTGTTTCTTTATCAAGGCCCTAGAGAGCCGAATACGTGTTCAAAACAGCCTGGAAATTACTCTTTCCCACGAGACAACATAAATTTTATCAAAGTGAGTAGCAAGATGTTTTTCCTCTAAATCAATAGCGGTTTGAAGGTTTATTTCCTTCCTGTAACTTTTCATCATAATAGCGTTCTTATTGGCGAAAACCAGCATTGCTTTTAGAAGAAGGTTGGAGAAAAGAGGCTGGTCTTTGATAAATTCATCAAAAGCTTGTGGATCAAAGGACCCGTGCTTGGCTCTATTTTGAGCAGCTAATTCTAAAGCTTTAGCTTTAGCCTCAGCATTATATAACCTTTTCTTGAGATCGAATGCGTCGGCTAAAGAGTTTAAATCATAAGAAGGAACACCATTGGTCGGTGTAGTTGAATTGGTTGGATTGGTTTTGTTTGCGGCAGTTTGCTTTTCGCCCATTCGTTTATTACTAATTCGCACCTCACGCTTAGCCGCTTTTTGGCTTATGATAGTTGCTTTCCTCATCGCTGAAACCTTCCTGGCTCATTCTAATCAGACCAAGTTTAAATATTCGAGTTGGAAAGACTATATCATATAATATCAATCATGCATGGTTTATTGAGCTAGAAAATAAACGCTGCTAGTGTCCGGCCCGGAGGCGTTGCATACGCTGCCAGAGGAGGTAGGCCGGGCGGTTGTAGGCGAGGTCGTAGGCTCCGGTGTAGCGCATAACTTCGCCGCCAAAACCTTGCTTGAAGCGGTAGACGCCCCATAGCCCGTCCCGCACATTTTTTTGTTCGAGAGCTTCGTGTTCGGCGTCGGGTTCGTCGCCTTCGCCGATGTCATCCGGGATGCCCCAGAAATCGTAGTAGCGTGCGCCCTGTTCTTTGGCCCAGTTCAGGGCTTTCCACTGCAACAGGTAAGTGGGCATTTCCCGGCGGGCCTGGTCGCTGCTGGCTCCATAGAGATAAGCCGCTTCCGAACCGAAGGCGAAAACCATCACCCCGGCTACAATCTGGCCGCCAAACTCGGCCAGCCATAAGGCGCCGCTCCCACTCCCGGCGGGCGAAGAATTGAAAATCTGCCAGCAATCGCGGTAATAATCTGCCGAGTGGATACCAAACTGGTCCCGCTGGCCGGTCGTAGTCATCAGGCCGTAAAAAGCCTCGAAGTCGGACGGGCGGGCAGGGTCGGCCAGACGGCAGGTTACACCACGGCGTTCGGCCAGGCGGATATTGTAGCGCGTTTTAGGCTTCATGCGTTCCAGCCAGAGGGCCGGTGCGCCATCTAGGTTTACCCGGATCGTGCTACGGGGTTGGACAGTTTCGGTGGAGGGGCGGAAGTTGTAGAGATTTTGGAGCGAAGCCTCGAAAGCCGGATCAGCTCGTTCGTTTGGCTCGATTTTGAGGTAGAGAGAGCGGCGGCGGCGGGTAGCGTTCCGCACGGTACTGAGGAGAGTTTCGACCAGAGGGCGGTCGTGCCAGTCTACTACCGGGCCTTTAGGGATATAAGCCACCGACAGCCCGGCCATCTGGCGGAAAAGCACCTGTGCGCCCGCCAGAGGCCGCTCGCGGCCCGCCTCAGTGACGATCACCCGCAAGGCGGGCCACTGGTGGCGACCTTTAAACTCACCCCAGGCCCAACTTTGCAGTAAATGTCCCTGGGGGTGTTCGGCCACAAAGCTATCCCAGACCTGGCGTTGTCCCGGCCCGGCCAGAACCAGGCCAGCCAGTTTTTTCTCGGTCTCAGCCAGCACCGGGCTAGTTACCGCTTCCGTGCAAGCTTACATAAGGCAAAGCCGGGTTGGTGCTGTGGGTCTGTCGCTCAAGTTCCAATCCTTGATGCGGCGTCATCGGACGGCAACCGCCACTGCGGAATATGTCCGGGATCGTCGCAATCTCGGTAAATTGATCAACCAGATTGATCAATTCGTTGGAAGTGCTGATGCCAAAGCTAACTAGCTCGAAGCGCACGCCTTTATCCTGCACCGCCCGTACCAGGCGGGCAAAATCGCCGTCTCCGCTTACCAGCACGGCTACGTCCAGGTTTTCGGACAGCAGCATCATATCTACAGCAATCTCAATATCCAGGTTTGCTTTAATCCGTCCCGTGTCGTATTTATGAATATCCTTGCAAACGACTTTGTAGCCGTTGGCACTCAGGAAATCAATAAACTTCTTCTGGCTATTGTTGTCCGGGTCAATGCCGGTGTAAGCACAGGCCCGGATCAAATCGCGGCCTCGCGTGGCATAGTCCAGCAAGCGACAATAATTCACTTCCACCCCAGCACTTTTGGCTGAGTAGAACAAATTTGATACGTCTACAAAGACGCCTACATTTTGTCCCATAATTTTATCCTACCTCGTCTGATGTAAATTGGTCTTATAAAAAAGAGTTTTTTGAAAGCCGTTCGTCCGGCTACCGGCTACTCTGCCAGTTCTTTTTGGATAACCTCGCCCAGTAATCGTAAACCTGACTCGATCTGTTCGAGCTTTATATGACTGAAGGCTAACCTGATCGTGTTGCGCCCACCCCTACTTGCAAAGCAAGCTGCCCCTGGTAAATAGTTTACGCCTACTTCCAGAGCGTGCGGTAACATTTTAACAGTATCTACCCTTTCCGGCAACTCTAGCCAGATAAAGAAGCCCCCCTGCGGATTTGTCCAGCGCGAACCGTCCGGCATGTAGCGTTCGAGGGCGGCCAGAGTACGGTCGCGTTTCTTGCGGTAGATGCCGATAAGCTTCTGGATATGACGGTCTAGCTGGCCGTCCCCGGCGAATTTAGCGGCGATATTACCCGCAAAAGGACTCGTGCCGCCGTCGTCCTTGATCGAAGCGATCAGTCCCAGAATTGCCGGTGGGCCGCCCAGCCAGCCTAAGCGCATTCCAGCCGCCAGAGTTTTAGAGAACGTGCCGCAGTGCATTACGATGTCGTCCTGGTCGAGTGTCCACAACCAGGGCGGCACCTGGCCGTCGAACAGAAGGCCGTGGTAAGCGTCGTCTTCCAGAATCAGCACTCCGTGGCGGCGAGCTACTTCCAGCATCGCCTTCCGCCGTTCCAGGCCGAGCGTTACGCCGGTAGGGTTTTGAAAGGTCGGGATCGTGTAGATAAACTTGGCTCGTTTGCCGTCGGCTTTAAGGCGAGTCAGGCACTCATCGAGGGCTTCGATCCGCATCCCTTCGTCGTCCATCGCAACTTCGGCAATCTGGGCATCGCAGTTCTGGAAGGTTCGCACGGCTCCTAGAAAAGTTGGAGCTTCTACTACCACGTAGTCGCCCGGCTCGATCAGGAGGCGGCAGACGACCTGAATCGCCTGGCTCGACCCCGACGTAATCAAAAGGTGCTGTGGAGTTAACTCTAGCCCCTGGTCGCGCTTGAGAAAACCCAAAAGATAATTGGTGAGCGGTCGCGGCGCACCATATTGCAAAGCCGCCACCGCTTCGGTCGGCTCGGCCAGAACCGCCGCACTCGCCGCCGCCAGACCCTCGGTTGGAAACGAATCCTCGTCCGGCAAGCCATAGACAAACGAAATTACCCCCGGCGTGCCACTCATCACAATCGGTGGCGGTAGTTGGGCGGCGCGGCGGGCCAGCAAATTGTCGAAAGGCCGGGCCTGGGTCTGGTCAGGGCTGATTGTCACGGACGTTTCTCCTCTTTCATTTTGCTTTGATTTGAGCAAACATTTGCAAGAGGTAGAAAGGACAATCGTTGAGTTACCGATCTACCTCTTGTAATTTAACCGTTTCCCAGGACGTTCAAGGGGTTGGCACTGTAGGTAAGCTCGGCCAGGGCGTCGTTGGCGGCGTTTACCAGGGTTTCCCGGTCGCTTTCCTGAACGTTTTTGAGTGTGCGCTGCGCTTCCGGCCCGCCGATTTGCCCCAGCGACCAGATCGCGGCCAGTTGCACTTCCAGGTCTCGGTCGTTGGTAAGCTCGATCACGGGTTGCAAAAGCTCGTCGCTGCCCATTTCACCGGCGGCCTGGACTGCTTCGTAGCGCAAGGCCGGGTCGGGACTGCTCAGTTCCTTGCCAACTTCCGGCAACCAGCGTTTGTTGACCGAGCGGCCCATTGCTTTGAGCGCACTGGCTTTAAGTAGTTCGTCGTCGCTGGTGTAAGCCCGCTCGATAGCTTTAAGCACTATCTCATCCTGCCCAAAATACCCCAGGGCTTCTAAGGCTCGGCGTGCCACGGCCAGTGGTTTGGGTGGTACGGCCAGCAATCCTTCGCGTAAGCGGGTCGTCCAGCGTTCTTTAAGCTTGCCAGTCTCGCCCAGCAAGGCAAAGCGGCTCAGGCCCAGGGCCGCTTTCTCCCGAACGAATTCGTCCGGGTCGTGGGCCAGGATGTCCAGCAGTTTTGCCAGCAATTCCCGGCTTTCGTCTTCCCATAGACCATCAATAGCCTTGCCGCGCACTAGCGGGTCGAGGTCGCTTAACATGAAGAAATAAGGTAGATTAAAATCAAGCTCGATATCGTCTTCGGCCAGTTCAATTACCGCCGCGACTACCCGCCGCCGCCGTTCGACTTCTATAAGCGGCCAGGCGGCCTCGAATTTAGCCTGGTTCTCCGGCTCCATATTGGATAGAGCATACAATGCCCCGGTCGAGAAATCGCTCTCGGTATCCTTGATCCGAGTAAGGCTTTCCTGAAAATTAAGTTTCTTTGCCACAATAAACCTCTAAATACCTGTGTCTAAATAAAATGTTCCTTTATCCTTTAGGTTCTGGCCCTGGCAAAGACAGTTTGGCTTACCAATGCCAGGCTCAAACCCTTTTTATGTGCTTATATTTTAACACATCTGTCACCCTGTAGGTACTCCGTAACCAAAAAAGATAAACAAGCAAGGTCTGCAAAAGCTTACCTTTCCTGTCTATCCTGCAAAGTTTGCTATTATATTTAGGTCTAAAAGAAGCCTAACCAGGGAAAGCCAGACTTAAAGGCGGAACCTTTGCGCTGCTTTACGACCGGCGGGCGTTATCGCTAAGCCTGCCAATGACCGTGATACGTTCGTAAGGAGCGGTTTCGGTTTCCAGTTCAAGCGGGATGGTCGGTTGGCTGCTTTCGTCGAAAATCTGGGCGAAGCCGGAAGAAACATCGCTAGGTTTGAGGGCGCGGGCCTGCCAGTAGCCCCGGTGCCAGCGCTGGTTGAGCGTCTGGCTTTGCCGAATTTCTTCTTCAGCCGGGACGGGAGCCACGGTTGCCAGGCCCGCGTAGAGCTTTTGGCGTTCGTCGTCGTTTAGAAGATCGGGCGAAAGGTTGCGTGCCATAGCGTCTTCCATCCGAATGTAGAAAAGGGCGCGTTCGATTACCGGGAATAAGCCGTCAATCTGGCGCAAGTTACCGAGGTAGGCCAGGGTGCGCTGGCGTGGTTCGCTGGCTTCGTTTTTGTAACTCTGCACTAAATAAGCGTCGTAAAAGACGATGTTTGCCAGTTCTTCGTTCTTATGCCGCCGGACAACCCATTTGACGTACATGGGCAATAGCCTTTCTAGGATGCTACCCTGTCGCCTGGCCCTTCCTTTTCAAATTCAAAGAAAGAAAAGAAAGAAAGAAATAATCAGGAAAACAGGCTAAGATTGCTTGTCACACCTTGACTTGAATAGAGGTGCAGAACGTCTTTGCTTTAATTTTATTCTAACAGTGCCGCCGGAGGGTGCGTGTAGCTTCTACTACAGGGGCTATTTCTGCTTGCTCTTGCGCTGGCGGCGTTTGGTACGCCGAGTTTCGCCTTCAACTTTCAGGCTGCGCTCGGCCAGGGTCTTTTCCAGGCTTTCACCCTCGCGTAAATACCCCTCGCCCGTCCACACTCCGTAGCGAGCGACAACCGGGCCTTCCTGTTGATGCTGGCGTTTTCGTTCACGTCGTTCGGCTTTGCGGGTGGCCCGTAGCGGGTCACTACCGCCTTCAAAATCATCGCTCATATCGTTCTGCCTGTCCTATTTTTGTTTTCGATAGATCACATGCTTACTTTCGCTGACCATGCGTTTTAACGCTTACACCCGGTGTAATGTTAACGGCTGGATTGTTAGGATTAACCGAAAGCACCCGGCCAACCAGAGTGACGCTACGGGTTGTGTCGGTGTCCGCACTGAGCGTCAGGTTTGATACATTCCATACTACCGAGAAACTGTACACGCTAATAGTCGAATTTCCCAGTGTCCCCTCGACAAGTGAAGGAGTGCCGCTAATTTGAGCGTCTTTGTATTTTGGAGTGTTGGTGAAAGTCATTTCGATCTCGTTGTTGGCCGGTTTCTTCACCCCGCTGAAAGCTATAATTCTAAGTTGCATAGTCCGGGTAGGAGCCGGAACAATTTCTTTGACAAAATCATCGTAAGGGTCGGTCGTTCCGTTAGGGTTGTAAGGCTCCCAGGCCATCACGAACGACTGATGCCCGTTAGCAGCGGCCCCCCAACCTCCGTCGAATGTCTGGCCGGTTTTGCCGCGCCAATCGCTACAGCTAGAGGCGTCGGGGTTAGCAGTAACTTCCAGGCAGTATTGCACCCCGATACTAACCCGGTAGCCAGTCGAACTGGCTTTGTTTATGAGGGCCGTTATAGCATCCTGTTGAGTATTTCCATCCGGCCAGTAAACCTCGTAAGTTAGGAAGGTGCGATTGCCCACCGTATCGCTAATCTTACCCGGTCGTGTCAGCAGGGCAACCCTTTTGTCGGTGTCCGGGGCATCGGTTGGGTAAGCGTAAAAACTGATCTGCTTGACTGCGTTACCGGCGTTTACTTCCACCCGCGCATTAAAACTTGAGTTAAAGAAATCGTTGGGGTCGAGGTCGGTGCTGTTGCCGTTAGGGTTAAACAGACCGCTATTAACATCCGGGTTGACCGAAATTGGGAAAGAAGGCACGTTACGGTCGAAGCGCACTCCGCCTAAAATCAGATTATCCACCCGGTTGAAAGCTCCGCTCGTCGAGACGGGCAGACAACCCGAATTATCCGGCGAAGCGTAAGCACACAGCAACCAGTTAAGGGATAGATTGTTGTCTACCAGTTTGTAATTAGGGGTGTCTTTGGCGTGGTTCCAGTCCAGCGTCCAGACGCCGTTCGAGGGGTTCTTGGCCGTCTTAACGGCTTTTGTTTCGTCCAGAAGGAGTTCCGGCGCGAAGTTATTGTTGCCGGTTTTATGGCCGACTGCAAAAACCACTCCTTTAACCGCACTGGAGTTAGTTCCCAGGTTCAGGCTGACCGTGCTGATGGTGGCTACCATCACCGAATCGGCTTCCTTGTAGCTCACTGGTTGGGGAAGCAATTGTTTGTCCGGCCCTCCTTCCTGCCCCTGAAGCGTCATGCTCAGGCCGACAAACTTGATCGGCATCGCTATTACGGCGGCGCCATTCGAGTAAACTCGCGTCGTGTTGGTGGCAGAGTCGTTCCAGACCGGACTGGCGGTAAGGGTGTAAACCCCGGTAGCAGGGCTATAACCATTGTCCCGCAAGGCAGTCAGGTTTAGCGAGATGGTCGTGGTAACTTTCCCGGTATTATCTACCACCGTCGAAGGCGGAGCTACTATCGTACTGGTAAGCGGTTTCGAGTTATCCGGCATCTGACCGAGTAAACGCCACTGTACCGAAATTTTGCCAATACCGCTCACTCTGGCACCGATGGGTAAGGTTATCAGGGTAGTCTGGCTGGTAGCACTGGTGTCAACCGGGACGGGCAGGAAGTTGGGTGTATCGGAAGTCCCGATATTATAAACTTTATCGCTGGTCTTGTCGCTATTGAGAATGATCGCCGTTACCTGGGGATCGGGCAAGGTCAGATTAGCATAATCCGAAGTGCGGGTCTGGCAGGAGGTAGTCAGGCCGATGCCATTGCCCCAGCATATCTTGTAGATGATGCTCAGGCCCGCCTGAGGCGGGATCGGCTTCGGATTCGTCACATTCCAGTTAAAATTCAGAGTTCCACCTATCGCGGTTGGCGTCAGGATAGATTTAAGGGCTGCGGTCGTGGTCGCCGGGCCGGAAACGGCCAGAGTTGCCGCGTCCTTGTAAACCCCGAAGAATTCGACCGAGCTAAAGCCGCGTCCGCCTACCGTTGCGGTGAAAGGGTTGGAAGCAGCCAGGGTCGTAAAGGTGAGCGGATCAGGCACGAACTTGAAGGTCGTTTCCGGCACCTGCAAAGAGATCGGTTTGAGCGGCGAGAAATTACCGCACTGGTCGTTCAAATTGCAGGCTTTAAGGCGGAAGCTAACCGGCGCACCGGGCTTGAAACCTTGCTCGACCGAATCAAAGTTGGTGACTGTCCAGGTCGGGCCGGTGATCAAGTCCGGCCACAGCACATCGTTAATTGTGGCCGAAGTTGAAGTAATTGGTACATAAGTAATATACAGTTTCACACTGGCTATCCGGTCAACCGTACTCTGCACGCCCGGTACACCGGGGACGATCACTAAATTGACCGGGCTATCCAGCAATTTGAGATCTTTAGTGGTCGCATCGAAATCGGCCACGAAATCGGCCACTTTGCCGGTCGGTTCGGTGGCGGCTTTGTAGCAAAAAGGCCCGGTTGGACTGGGGTTCCAGCATACCTGCACCCCGAAGGTCGCGGTCGTATTGCCGGGCCAGCTTTTGGTATCTATTTTGGCTGTCCAACTGGCCGTGCCGTTGCTGACCGTCAGGGGGTCGCCGGGAACCGTGCCGGACACCACCGTGCTACTGCCCGCCTGGGTGTATTTGTAGGTTACAAAAACCGCCGCCTGGGGATTGTAAAGTTTGGTGATCGTACCGCTCAGAGGCACTTCCAACGGCAAGTTGGCGGCCTGGTCGCTGGTCAGGGGGGTGGCGGTGATGACCGGAGCATCTACGCTGTAAGCGGTCGGCAATACGACCGTACTTCCGCAACTGGTCGCTTCGTCGGCCCCCCAGCAGACCTTGTATTGCAATTTGATCCCGTTCTGGGGTGGAAGCACGCTGGTATCCCAATTTACCGTCCAGCTATTAGCAGCGTTGGCTTGTTCGGCTATAGTCTGGGTGGTCGAAGTATTGGTGCTATCGAGAGCGGTATAGCTGTAGGTGATGTGGTCGGCAGTGCCGGTCACGACGGCCTTGATCGCCACTTTCCCGGCCAACGAGGTCGCCGCCGGATCGAGGGTGATCTGAGCGGTGGGTTTGGCAATACTCAGGCCGCTTGCCACAGCTTCCAGCCGCGTACAACTGGTGTCCTCGTTAGTCCAGCACGAACGGGCCGAGATTGAAATGCCTTCCTGGGGCGTTAAGCCTGCCGCGTTCCAATCGAGTGACCAGAGGCCATTGTTGTTGAGGGCCGGACCCGCCAAAGCTTTTTCTTCGCCGTTGCTAAACTTGACGCTAAACAGCACTCGAACGGGTTTAGCCAGCCCACCCGGTGTCACCTGCAACCGAATCGGCACCGTCGAGGTCAGGACGCCGGAAGTCGTGGGCAACTGAAAAAGGCCGGTTGGCGTCGGCTGAGGTTGGATCGTCACCGTAACCGGCAAGCTGGCCGTATTATTGTTGTAAACCACAAAAAAAGTGGCCGAGAGCGGTTGGTTGGTCAGGTTAAAACCTTTGAGTCCTACTGGCACGGGTTGAGCCAGTGTTCCTACGGGCGGCACCTGGCCCGCCGGTACGGTGAAATCCAGTAGGTTTGCTCCTGCTCCGTTCGCTCCCTGGATCGTCCAGGTCGTGGCGACGGCTCCGCCGTTGAGCAGTTGCAGGTTAGCCTTGTCCTGGCTGGCCTCGATTACAAGCTGGTTAGGGTTCGCGCTCAAGAGGGCCGGAGCCAGCGTAGGTGCTGGTGGCGTGGTAGGAGCGGCGGGCGGGGCCGTGGTCGGTTCGGGCGCGGCGGTCGTCACTGCCGGGGCAGCGGTCGTAGCCGCTACGCTCGGCGTGAGGCCCGCCGTCGCTCCGGGCGTTCCCTGTCCACCGCCCTGCCCTCCTTGCGGGTCGTTGGGGCGTGGTTGGATGCGATAGCGTTCGATTTTAATTTCGGACGAATTACCCGCGCCGTCTTTAGCCCGGTAGTAAACCGTGTAGTCGCCCGGTGTCGAAAGCGGAATAGCCCGCGAACTTACGTCGCTGGTGTAAGGCGTCCATTTACCCTCGACCGGGGTCGCGTCGGTAATCTGGTATTCGATCACTTCGATCCCGCTCAGCCGGTCAAAGGCTTCCAATTTCAGGTCGAAACGGTCGCGGGCCACCCGAAAGCCCTCTACCCGGTCATTGTCGAAAACATTGACTCGCGGCGGTACGATCCCGATATCGGGCGGAGTTTTATCAATTACAAAATAGCGCGTAATGCGCTGGGCGGCTGCGCCTTCCGGCTTGGCCTCGACCACCAGTTGATAAAAACCTTCGTCGCTGACTTCGGTTCCGCTGGTGACAAGCCGGGAAGAAGTTTGAGCGGTTTGTCCGGTGGCGGTCGCGGCTGGCCCGGCCAGCACATAAAGTTTGGCGGTGATTGTTTCGGTATTTTCGGCACTAAAGTTAAGTTTCACCGGCAGTGCGGCCCCGTTGTACAAGCCGCCGTCTTCCGGCGAAGTTACTTTGAGCTTGAAGTCGGGTTGCACTTTTGCCAGGTCTTGCTGGCGCGGCGGGCAGGTTGGCGTGTTGCGGGCCAGATAGGTGACAAGCCAGCGCGGTTGATAGCCTTTGCTAATAAAATATTCCAGCGATTTATAGTTCGTACCGTCCCAGGGGTCGTTTACCCGGTAGGTCGAAGCAATGCTATTGCTGCCGCCCACCACGACCACAAAGTGAACGCCGGTTTGTCCGCCCAGCAAGCCCACCACTGCTGGTTGGCCCGCGTTCAGGCTGTCGTTCAGGGCGTCCCAGCCAAACGAGTCGCGCCGTCCATCCTGCAACAGGCCGTCACTACAGGCTTCCGAGGCCGGGAGTTGCCAGTTAAAGGGGTTGGCACTGTTGCCCAGACAGGCGTTGAGCAGCGCGGGTGTGGTTTTGGAGCCGTAATAGTTTAGCATCATGGCCGAAGAAGTAATAGCGCAACCTGCCTCCCCGATTTTATCGGTACGCAGTTCATCGGGCGATTTCATCACCAGGTCGCGCCAGTTCGGGTCGTTCTGGCTAAAAACCTGCACGGCACACAGGCTATCGCCGACCGGAGCCAACGGTGGTTCGACCGGGCCGGTCTGTAGCGAGGCCGGAGCATAAATCCGCCCATCCGGGACACTGGCCGGTTTGGGCGTGGGCGAGGTCGGGGTTGGCTGGTTGGGCGAGGTGGCCGGGGCGTTCAGGTCAACCATACTCGGAGCCGTATTGGGGCCGCTGGCGACGATCAGGCGAGAATTAGTGTTGCGGTCCCAGCAAACTACACCGGGGCGCGGGTCGTTGTAGAACAATTCCGGTGTAAGCTGGCCGGTAGTGCCAACCTGTTTCTCCCGGCGGTCGCCCAGCCCGATTGTCCAGAGGGTCAAGCTCGTACCAAGCCGCCGCACATAACTGAGCGAATCATTGGTGGCCGACCAGACCGGGGCCGCGGGCCAGAAACCGTCCGCGACGTTAAGAATGCGCTGCTTGTTCGAGCCATCCAGCCCGACCGTCCAGATTGCGGCGTTATCGAGGGCTTCGTTGTCGGCCATCACGTAAGCCAGTCGCTTGCCGTCCGGCGAAACCGATAAGAGCGTGGCGAACAGGCCGGGCAGCTTGTCTACCGGTTCCTGGGCGAGTGTGCGGACGCGCTGGCTATCGGTGTCGGTGATTAAAATATCGGTAGTTTTCTCGCCCATTCGCAAACTCGGTAACTGGGTCTGATTGGGGGCTACGCAGACTGCCGGGGGTAGCTGGGTGTTGGTAACGGCGGCCTGGTTGTTTGTCCCGGAGCGCGGCCACAGCCAGAAAGCAGTCAGGCCGAATAGTCCCAATAACATAATTGCGCTCAGCACGATCAAGGCCGGGCTTGCCATCAGAGTACGTAGCCAGGGTAGGGCCGGGGTTTGCAAAAGCTGGCCCTGGCTTTCCAATGCCTCGCCCTCGGCCCCCACCATAAAATCATAGGCTTGATCAGGTCGTGCCCAGTTGCGTTTAAGGGGCTGCACCTCGACGATTGCGCTGGCCTGACCGTGAGGAGGCACCTGAAGCGTCGGCGGAATTATCCTGGCGGCCAGATCGGGCCGGGCGACCCGTACAAAGAGCCGCAACGCCAGCGGCCGGTTTTGCCCGTTGACGAGGTTGACCTGAAAGGAAGCTTTCTCCGCCTTTGTAAGCAGGTTGGGCGGGCTAAGCCGCATCTCTGGCCCGATTCCTTCCGGTTCGTTGACGGTCAGGGCGAAAGACTGGCTGGCGACGATTTGCTGGCTTTCGGCTCCGCGTATTTCCACGGCAGGCGAATATGCGCCGGTCGGGATACTGGCGGGCAAGTTAAGCCGCAGGTAAACCGTCCCCTCGTTGCCGGGCGCGTCTGGATACAGCAACATCTCCGACCAATCCAGCATCGCCCAAGTCGGGTCGAGGTCTACCAGCAACACCTCGAAGCGTTCGACGCCCCGCGTGTTGTTCGTGACAGTTATGGCGATTTCGGTACTTTCGCCCGGAAAGAGTTGCACCAGGCTGCTGGATAGTTTCAGGGTAACGTTCTGGTTCACGCGGTAAGCTCCAATTTAAGGTCTGGCGATTAGTGGTTAGCCACCCACGGGAAACCTTTTGCCCTGGGTGGCAGTCAGGTAATTAGGTACAGCCGCTAGTAGCGCAATTCTTCAAGGTAAAGAACCTGGCGATGCTGGTACCTGTCACCAGCACGCTCACCCGGTCGTTGTAAGTGGCCGGGGCCGTAATTTTGCTGCCAGCGAACAGGTTAACGGTGCCGGTCGAATCGCCGTTGCCATCGGTGCTAGATGTCACCGTCAGCGTGCCGCTGCCCGCCGAACCAAATTCGGCGTAGGTTACATCGCTAGACTTGAAAGTGAGTGAAAGCGACGTCACCGGGTTGTTCTGGAAATCGGTTACACGCACCTTGAGGGCATTGGTAAAACCCGTCCCAATCTTGGCCTCCTGATTGTCCGAAGCATTGGTCAGGGCAATCGCAACGTTATTGGTCAGGTTAAAACTTTGCTGCACGGTCACGCCTGGCGTAACCACAACTTTAGCCGTTACGATGTAACTACCAATAAAGCTGCCGCTCTTGTAGTTAATGGCGGCAATGCCGGTGGTAGCATTGCTATTGACCACCCCCGCCGTCCCGGAAGTGAAGGTACCAAAATTTGTGTTGGTGACGCTAAACGTGACCGGCACGTTTGGTACGGTATTAGTTCCGGCTCCTTTGACCGTAATTTTGAGAGCGGCGAAAGCTTCGCCGTTGACCAACCTGGTCTGGTTGTCGGTGGTGGCGTCAATGGCGAGGGTGACAGTGTTGGTCAGGGTGAAGGTCTGTTGTACACTCACTGTTGGCGAGACCTGCACTTTGGCTGTGACGGTATAGGTGCCGACAAAAGTTCCAGCCGTGAAGTCAATCGAAACTACGCCGGTAGTAGGGTCGCTCGTAGCGATCCCGCTCGCCGGAGTAAAGCTTCCCCGGTTGGCGGCGGTGACACTAAATGTGACCGCCTGCCCGCCGAGGGGGTTGCCGCCTGCGCCCTTGACTGTCAGCTTGAGCGGCCCGAACACGCCGCCGTTAGCAAGGGCGGTCTGGTTATCCGTCGTTGTATCCACTTCCAGCGTCAGGGTGTTGGTCAGGTCGAACAGGGCCGTATCGGTGGTAGTTGGGCCGTTGGCGACTCTGGCCGTCACGGTGTAATTACCCACGAACGTACCGGATTTGAAAGCAATTTGAGCCTCCCCGGTAGTGGCCGCGCTGTTGACCACGCCACCCGCCGGGGTGAAGGTTCCCCGGTTAGGGTTCGTCACGCTGAACGTGACCGGCACGCCGCTTACAAGGTCGGTAGCGGTTTTGCCGCGCACGATGGCCCTGAGTGGCGTAAAGTCTTCTCCTCCGGCCTGGCGGGTCTGGCCCGATGTGCTTGCCACCGTATCCACCTGCACGCCGTTGAAAAGGGTAAAAGTTTTGCTGACGGTGATGGCCGTACCAGGGATTGTAACGACCGCCGTAACCGTGAACGAACCTACAAAGCTCTTATCCGTGCCGTTTCCGGCCCGGAAATCGGCGACCTGGGCCAGTCCGCCCCCTGCCGAAGTAACTGTGCGGTTGGTGGCCGTTCCGCTCGTGCCAAAGGTACCCCATTTGGCGTCCGGCGAGGTAAACTCGACATCAATACCGTTGACTCCTGCCGCCAGCGTGCCGCCTCCCACCACCCGAACCCCGAAATTCGGATACGTATCGCCCACCAGAGCCGACATGCTGGCCGAACCGACCAGTTGCAGGTCAACCGTGTTGATTACACTGAGGGTATTGTTAAAGACCGCCGCGTTATTAGCGTCCGAGACCCTGATCTTGTACACCCCGACTTTATCGTTGGCGGTAAAGGCCGGGCTGGTGGCTGCGCCGCCAGTAGTGTTGGATTTACCTGTTCCGGCGAAGGTACCGCCCGCGTTGCCGCTAACCGCTTCGGTAGCGAACTGGATCGAGGTGCCATCTTTGACCTTGTTGGTGTACTGGTCAATCACGCTAACCCCAAAAGGCGTAGCCGTATCTCCCACCAGCAGGGTCTGGTTCTGCCCGGCGGTAGGAGTAATTGTGGCAGACTGGTCGGGCTGGTTTTGAAGGTTCCAGAATTTAGAGGTGCCGCCAAAAGAGGCTGTAAGTTTATAATTACCTGTTTTCTGGTTAGCCGTTACTTTCGGGGCAGTAGCTTTACCCGTGCCGCCCGTTCCGGTATTAACTATAACAGGGCCAAGCGCAAAGGTGCCGGTGGCCCCGGTCACGGCATCGCTGCTCAGGCTGAAGGTGACATCAATGTTGTCCAGCAGGTTGCTATTGGCATCCCTGACGGTAATGACAAAATCTTTGGCGAACGCCTGCCCGACCGTAACTACCACCGGGTCGTCGGGCGGGTCGAGGGTACTCTTGGCGGCATCGGGCGTCCCGGCTTTGTTCCGCAGGTTAAAGGTGGCGGTTTTACTGGCGACCGTCGTTGCCGCGGTCAGGCTGTAATCTCCGGCGACCGTTCCGGCGGTAAACTTGAGGGCCGCCGTGCCGCCCACGTGTAGTTCGCCGTTGGCATCGCTGAGGCCGGTCGAAACCCCGCCCACAAAGCTGCCGGTAACGGTGCCGTTCGGGTTTAGCGTAAAGCTGACCACTGCTCCGTTGATCGGGTTGAGGTATTGATCCCGGACTGTCACGAAGAAATCGGTAAAGTTCGTCCCGACCGTCGCAACTAGCGGAGTTAGCGCGGTCGTGACAGGGGTTGCCACAAGGCTACCGGGGGTGGTTTCAGCCTTGTTTTGCAGGTTAAGTATGCCGCTTACGAGGCCCGCCGTGGCGGTCAAACTGTAATTACCGGCCCGCAAGTTGGCTACAAACTGTTTAGCACTGCTGCCATTCAACACGATAAAGCCCGTTGCGTCGGTCTGGGTCGGGGCCGAAGGCGTAAAGTCGCCGGTAGCCTGGGGTGCCGGTGAGGTCAGGTCGCTGGTCCTGGCAAAGCTGACCGGCGAGTTCGGGATCGGGTTCTGGAATTTATCTTCGACCCGGACCGCGAAGATAAACGGCTGTGTGACAGTCGCGCTACGGTTGGTTACAACCACCCCGGTTGGCCCGCCCACGTCCTGAAACTTCACCGCGGCGGCGGTCGTGTCGGGTAGGTTAGTGAGGTTAAAGGTTAGCGCAGCCGTGCCAGCCGTAACCTGGAGCGTAAAATTCCCGGCTCTCTGGCTGGCCTTGAGCGATGGCGTAAAGGCGAGGCCGGTCGCATCGGTGGTGACGTTGACGACCGTATCGGTCAGGTTGAAGAAACCACCCACTTTTCCGGCGGGGCCGGTTGCCTTCACCTCGTATTTGACCGGGGTAATCAGTATCGGGTTACTCTCGTCGTCCAGCACTTTTACCCGGAAATCGAGCGGATTGGCAGAGGTATCTTTGAACAAATCATCTACCGTAGCCAGGTAAGTAAGTGCGAGTGGGTCGGGTTGAGCCAGGATCGAGTCCGGTACTCCTGCCGTGTTGAGCAGGTAGATTGTAGCGGGCGTCGCACCTCCGGCGGTGATTGTCACCTCGAACGGCCCGGCTTTTTTCCCGGCTACAAAGGTACCGGCCTGGATCGCTGCTTCACCTTTGGGGTTCGCGCCGCCGGTTTTAACCGTAAGGCTTGAAACAGGCTGGTTAGTAGCATCGGTAAAGGTGCCGGTAGGGTCAACGCCGTTAGCGGTCGGAGCCGTAAAGGTGATCAGTTCATTGTCGCTTACCAGGTTATCGTTGGCATCACGAACCCGCACTCTGAACGGTGTGCCGGGGGCCAGATACGGTAGCTTGACTGTTCCAGCAATCCGACTGGCCGGGGAGGATATACCCGTCACGACCTCAATTTTAGCCGGTGGGCCGGGTATATTGGTTACAAGGTCGAAATTGGCGGCGGTAAGTGCGGGCGAACCAACTACCGTAGCCTTGACCGTGTAAGCCCCGGCAATCGGGCCAGCCTTGAAATCCGGGGCGGTGTATTCACCATTGACGCTCGTGGTGACTTCGACAAAGCTTAGCCCATTGGCAAAAGTGCCGGAAGCCCCGCTTGACGGAGCCTCGAAGCGGACGGTGTAACCGTCGAGCGGATGGGCCGGGTTGCAACTGTCACGCACAACCGCTTTCAACTTCGTATCAAAGACGCCGTTGACGATTTTGGTCTGACCTCCCCCGGCTACCGCCGCGATGATGAAGGGGTCGCCGCCGATATTGGTCAGTCCCACCGTGTCCGAGGTTGCCCCCGGTACGCTCAGGGTCAGGTTGTAGCCGCCCAGAGTACAGTTGCCAAACAGCGGCGTGGCCGTCGTCGCCAGGCCCAGGTTGTTGACCGTACTGCCGGATTTAACGCTAGTAGCAAACAAGCCCGTGGTCAGGTTGCCCCACCGCCCGGAAGGAGGCGGGAGCGGGCCGCTATCGTCGGGAGCCTGGAAGGTTACATCGGCGTTTGGCACTAGATTATTAAAAGCGTCGAAAACCTGGGCTTTGTAGGGGCCGGGATTGCTCTGGCCGGACTTAACCTGAGCCTGGGCCGCCGTTGGAGCGACTTTCACGACTTTCTTGGCGGCTCCCGGCTTGTTTGTCACCTTGAAGCCCGGTTTAGCCTCCACCGAGGTAATTTTGGTGGAAGCAACCGTGATCAGGTAGGGAGTAAAAAGATCGGCCCGCTGGTTAGCTCGCAGTACGGGCGAAGTTGCCAGACCGCCTATGGTGGTAGTAACTACGATACTGCCAACGGCCTGGCCGGTAGCATCGGTAAAAGTCCCGCTCGGCCCGGCGGGGTCGGGTGCGGCAAATTTTATCGGTTCGCCCACTAGTTCGTTAAAGCCGTCCGTTACTTTGACCGTAAAAGGCTGAGCGTCGGTTTGAACTTCGATTTGCTGGTTGTCCACACCAACGAGGGTAATGACTGCCGGATCGCCGACCAGGTTCGTCAGGTTGATCAAAGCCGTTTTATAGCCGTCTGCGCTGACCGAGACCTGATAAGAACCGGGCTTCGTCCCGGCTATAAAAGGCGGAGCCGTCGCAATGCCCAGCGTCGTATTGACGACCGCCGTTTTCAGAGTTCCATCGAAAGAGCCGGATTGCTCGCCCGTCGGAGCTTTGAATGTCACCGGCACATTGCTGGGAGTGTTCCCGGCAGCATCCACCAGCTTGACCGTCAGGGGTGTCCCAAACGGTTTAAGAATTTTTTGCTGCTGGGCGTCCACATTCGGTTGTAGCTGGATTGGCGGCGCACCGGGTATATCGTTCACCAGCAAAATCGTCGTGACGATGGCGGGATTATCCACCACCAGGGCGGTCAGGTTGAAAGTTCCATCGCTGAGATTGGCTTTAAGGGTCGGTGCAGTCAGCACCCCGTTATCGTCGGTCAGGCTGGTAAAACTGTGGGAATTATTAACCACGAAACTCGCGCTGGCTCCGTTTGCATCGGGTGGGGTTTCGTAGCGCACGTTCTGGCCGCCGACCGGGTTGCCCGCCAGGTCTGTCACGCGGACTTTGATTGTATCGGTAAAAACCGTACCGATAAAGGTTGTTTGCGACCCCATCAGAGTATCCAGAAAAGCCGGTGCGCCAGCTTGCACTTTCAGGTTTGGAAAGTTTGCCAGATCGGTGCAACGGCTGAGATCGGTGCCGGTAGTGTAGCAACCCAGCACTTGCAACCGGATGCCGGGTTGAGCCAGGATGCCGGTGGGCGTCCAGCTATAGGTTTGAGCCTGGCCGGTCGAGTTCAATTCGGTGACAAGATGGGCCGTCGGTTGGGCGGTCGTCAGGCTGGGGTCATCTTTATAGTGCAGGTAGACCAGCGTCCGAGTTAGATTCGAGATCGGCGTGACCGTAATAGTTAGCGGTTCCGACAACACCGGGTTGAGGGCAAAATTCTGGCTCAGGCCGACTGTACCGCTAATTTCGGTCGAGAGGCCCGTAACCGAACTCAGATTGAGACAACCCTCATCTCCCAGGCCGTCACAAACTTTACCTTTGAGGACCACCGGGTTGGGGTTGCCCGCCACGCTGGGCGCAATCCCGGTAGTGTCCCAGGTAACTTTCCAGCCATTGCCAGCGTTAGCCTCGGTATTGAGGTTGAAAGGCGTACCGTTCACGTCATACGAAAAGACTACGCGGGCCGCCCGCCCCGAAGCATTGACCTGAATCGTCGTGGCGTTGCTCAAAATCTTGTCCTGGGTGGGCGCGACAAAAGTAGCCTCCATTGGCACACTCAGGCCCGAAACTACCTGGCTAACCGGGCGGCAGCTTGTCGGGGCCTCGCCGGTGCATAACTGCGCACTTAACTTAATGTCGTTTTGCGGATGAATATCGGTGGTATTCCAAAGGTAGGTCCAGTTGGCAGAGGCGGTCAGCTTATCGGTCAGTACAATATCCTGCGGTAGACAGCTATCGGTAAAGCAGGTTCTATAAGTGGCGATCAAAACTGCTCGTTGGGGTGTCTGGGCCTGGGCTGGCACCGTCACATTGAGCCTGACCGTGGCGGTTAGTTCGAGGCTCAACGGGTTGGGCGGGATAATCGTAGCGAGCGGAAAAGGTTTAGCGTCAATCGTAACGTCTACCTTCTGGGTCTCACCGCCCATGCTCAGGCTGAACGAGGTAGTCTGATTGGCTTCGGTCGTGTTGGGAGTGATCACACTCAGGGTCAGGCTGGTTTCGGTTCCCGGATCGAGCGTGCCGATTGCCGCACTGAAATTCAAGAGGGTGCTGCTATCGCCCGGCGCGAGTAACCATTTGCCGGGAGCAGTACCGACATTGCTAAATTTAATCGTTTTAGTAGTTTCACCTGCCGCGAAAGTCACCTGGCTTACATCCAGTTTCAAGAGCGCGGCAGGTTTGGCCGTCGGCGAGGGTGAGACGGCGGGCGTCAGGCTGACCGAGGGTGAAACGCTGGGACTGAGAGCGGATGGAGTAGTCGCCATTACCGTGACGGTGGGAGTGAGGCCGGGCAGGGCCAGGGTTGGGGTCACGCCCGGTGTGTTGGTGGCGGCGGCGGCACTGGTAGTAGGAATGCGGATAACCGGACGCGGCGTGTTGGTAGGGATCGGCGTAACGGTTGGTGGCCCGCCCACTCCGCCTGGTCGGGCCGGTTGGATCGGCTGAACGGTAGGAGTAGGCAGATTGGTGCGACCCCCTCCGGGGCCAGTCGTGACGGTTTGTTCGATGCCAAAAGAAAGCGGCTTGACCGACGACGAGTTGCCCGCGCCATCAATGGCAAAAAAGAATATACTGTAAGAACCGTTATCGGCCAGTGTCACCGGCACTTCGATTGTATCGCTGGTGTATTCCTTCCAGTCTCCGCCATTGACCTGATATTGAATTGAGGCGATGCCGCTCAAGTCGTCTTTAGCGGTAAATTGCAGTTTGACCGGCACGTTAGATTTTGAAGTAATTTTATCCGGCGTGGGACTAAGCCGAGCGGTAACTTCGGGCCGGGTGTTATCCAGGGTGAAGTAAATCTTGCGCTCGGCGGTTTTCTGCCCGGCCTCGTTGCGGGCCTGAATTTCAACCGTATAAGTGCCGTCATCACTGAAAAGGGTCGGACTGCCACTGGCAAGCGGGCGCACCTGGGCGTCTACTCCGACATTCTGGCTACCCGGCCTGACCAGTTGGAAAGTCCCGGTTGGAAAGGCTCCGCCGGTAGCGTTAAACTGGAAAGGTGGAGCTTGCTGGAACAAACGGCCATCGTAAGGTTGGTCAGTCTGGATGCGGATGCCCCCCGGAACCGTGTCGGAGGTGCAGCCCAGGCCCGTCCCGGCGAATGAAACCAGCCAGCGCGGGCGGTAGCCCCAGGTCAGGAACTGGCCGAGGGTCTTGCCCGACTTACCATCCCAGGGGTCAACCACCTGGTAGGAATTAGCTTCGCCTTCGCTACCGCCGGTGACGACCACAAAATGCGTGCCGGTCGGCCCGCCCAGCAACCCGACGATGGCCGGGCCGCTTTGCAGAGCCAAATCCAGCCTGCTCCAATCGAAATCGCTCCGCTTGCCGTCCTCGACTTTGAAATTACCGCATTCCCCGGCGATGGCATTCCATCCGGTCTGATTCAAAGGTGCGCTGCGGTTGCCCAGGCAGGTATTGACTGCGCCGGGATCGGTTTCGTAGTTGTGATAATTAATTACCATCGCGGCGGCAACAATCGGACAGCCGAATTCGCCCAGCTTGCCGGTGCTATCTTTGTTCAGGGCTGCGTCGCTCCAGCGCGGGTCATTCTGGCTAAAAAGCCGGGTGAGGACGCAACCCGTGGCGGCTTGTGCAGTCGAATTTTGGGTCAGCCCGGCAGGGACGGTTTGCTGGTAGCGCGTATCCAGGCTCGAAAGAACCGGGCCAGCCAGCAAAAGCGGCAACCCTGCTCCTGCCTGTGCAGGGCGGGTCAGGGGTGCAACCAGGCCGGTTTTGCCCGTATTTGGCCCGCCTTTGAGGGGCGAAGTTACATCCAGCTTGAAATTAGAACTGGCTTGCAACCCGATTGTCTCCGCCGTGCCTTCCAGGTTTATCCGAAGCTGAGTGTCTTCTTTGCTATCGTCGGCGCGAGGCCGCAGCAACACATTCGCGTTGTTGTCGTCCCAGCATAAAATCCGGCCCGGATCACCGTAGAAAAGGGTCGTTTGCAGGCGACTGGGCGAGCCTAAGGGCAGCAAATCTTTCTTACCAATTTCAGCCGCCAATAGGGTAAGCTGAGTTTCCGATGTGCTGGCCGCGCCGGGAGTCTGGGCGGTGCTAGGGCTAGGCGAGGCTCCCACCTGGCCGGGACTACCGTTAGGGACGGCGGCGGCGGTCGTTTTAACCGCTCCGTCGGCTTTGGGAGTGCGACGGGCGAAAGTCAACCGTTCTCCGTTGCCCGCCCAGACCAGTGGGGCAGGCCATAGTCCGTTCGGAACCGTCCAGGAGAAGACTACCGGGCGATTCGGCCCCGGCGTATCGAGGTCAATTACTTTAATCACGGCGTTATCGAGGGCCAAATTCGAGGCTGTCACGTAGGCCAGCCGTCGGCCATCGGGTGAAACCGCCGCCAGTTGAGAGAATACACCGGGCAGAATCGCGGCGTTCTCGCGGGCGTACTGCTCGAATTTATCAAAGCCGGGCGTGCCAGCCCTGCCGCTAACCTGAATCTCGGTCTGAAAATTGTTGCCGACGACTCTGACCTGGCGTTGGGAAGTCGGGCCGCAATCGGCGGATTTACTGGCTTCGGCTTTGGGCAAGAGGAAAATCAGGGCGGCAATCGAGAGAGCCAGGAGCATCGTAAACAGGATCGCCAGGCGACCCCAATGGCGGCCTAACCAGAATACCGGCGGCAAGGCGCAACGTTGCACGAACACACCCGCTACGCTATTGCGAAAGCCTTCCAGCTTGATCGTAAACGGATAGTTGCGGTCGGCGGAAGCCCAGTTGCGGCGGCGGGGCCGCACTTTGAGCGTCAGAAGGGTTTGTTCACTTGGTTGCAGAGTTACTTCGGACGGCACGATCTGGAAGCGGCATTCGTCGTCCTCATCCTCGGCATAGAGGGCGTAAAGATGGGGCGAATTGCCCCGGTTTGCCAGCGTAACCCGATATATTTCCTGGCCGCGCCGTGAACTTTGCTCCACCGGGACGAGTTCGAGAAGTTGCTCCTCGACTGCCGAGACGACCAGATTAAAAGGCACGACCGCGCTATTTTCCGGCCCACTCTGCGCCCGGATCACGATGCGTCCGGCGTAGTTTCCGGCCACGGTTTGGGGTGGCAGGCTAACCTTAAACTTGATCTCGCGCTCGGTGTCGCCTTCGCCGGTTCCGCCCAGTTTGGGCCGCAAAGCAAAAGTAGGCGGGCTAAGCTGTACCCAGGCAGGGTTCAGTCCGGCGGTTTCGGGCGTGACCAGCGGTTCGAGCGAGATTTCAAAATTGTCAATAATCTGGCTGGTGTTAATTACCATCAGATTTATTTCGACGCTCTCGTCGGGAGCCAGTTCGACTATCTGGGACGAAATCTCAAACTTGATCATAGTCTCACTTCACTCTGCACTATTCATAACCGTTCTGAGCTACCTGAGTTTTAGCCCAGGCGATCACTTCTTGCCAGCACCGCCGTTGCCCTTGCGACATCCCGGCCAGCAGGCTTTGAGCCAGCAGTGGATAGTCGAAGCGGTAGCCGCTACCCTCTTCTAGTAGCAACCCGCTCTCGGTCGCTTCGGTCAGAGCCTGGCCGAGGCGGGCGGGAGCTAATTCGATCCACCAACCGGCCCCGTCTTGTCGGTGCAACACGATCTGGCGCAACACTTCAAAGCTAACCGATTCGCCGCTCAGCGCGGCCAGTCCCAGCAGTACCTGGGCCGAGGTACTGAGGCTCCCGGTGATCCGGCGGAGATAAGCCGTCACCGGGCCGGGCAGCCCGTCGTTCCAGCTTTCGGTTAATTCCCAACCGCCGTTTACCAGGCGGGTCTTGCCGTTTCCCTGCCAGGCTTGCGCCAGTTCGAGAGCCAGGCGCGGGTTGCCCTGACTGGCTCGTGCGATTGTTTCTAGCAGCAATGGCCCCGGCGTACCGTCCAGCCCGATTGTCAATAATTGGCGCAAATCGGCTTTGTCGAAACGGTTCAAGCGGCAAACCGGCCCGCCGCTTTCCCCGGCCCAGGCCGTTAAGTTTTCAAGGTCGTTTCGTCCATTCGGGCTACCGGGCCGCAAAGTCGCCAGTACCAGCAGCGACCGCAGCGAGGAATGGCTCAACCAGTAGCGCAACAGGCGCAAGGCCGGGCCACTCAGCCAGGACAGGTCGTCTATCACCAGGGCCAGCCGTCGTTTTCGGCTCAACCAGACCAACAGGCTAGTGGTGGCTGCGAAAATCTCTTCGTTGCTCGGTTCGCTCCGGTTCGGCCCGGCGGCGAGAGGCTCGGCCAGGGCCGGTACGAGTCGGGCCAGGGCGGGATGGCACAATTTTAAACATTCTTTCAGCTCGACTTCGTCCAGACCGTTTAAACGCTCTTCGACCATGGTCAGGATCGGCCCAAAAGGTAATTCGGCTCCTTCGGGGTAGAGTGACAACCGCAGCACCTCGAAACCGGCCTGTTCCGCTTGAAGGGCAAAAACCTGGGCCAGATGAGTTTTGCCGCTACCCGCTTCGCCTAGCAGCGTCATTAGTCCGCCCTGTCCGCTCAGGGCCTCCCGCAGACATTTCTGCCAGTCTCTTTCCTGAGCCTGACGACCTATAACATCTTTAACAGGCCGGAGCGGATTTTTAGCTCCTGTCACCAGCCGTAACGAGGAAGAAGGCAGAGGGAGTGTGCCGGAAGGTTGCTCCGGGCGGGAAAGCCGGGCCGGAGTGAGGTCTGCCGCTGCCGGAGCAGTTACGAGCGTCAGGGCGGGCCGGGTTGCGCCGCTACGCCCGGCCACGATTTCGTGGTAAAGCTGGCGGGTTTCGTCCAGAGGTTGCACATTAAGCCGATTTTGCAGCCGCCCGGCGAAGGAGCGGTAGAGTGCCACTGATTCGTCACGTCGCCCGCTTTCGGCCAGGGCCAGCATCAGCTTCTGGGCTGATTCTTCGTTGGCAAAATCAGCTTCCAGCACCCGGTGCAGGCTTTGCTGGTATTTTTCTTCTTGTCCGGCCTGCCGGTAAAGGGCGGCCATTTGGAGCAGCACTTCGATCCATTCCTGGCGCAGGCTTTCGCGGCGGCTGATTGACCAGTCCTCGTAAAGGTCTTCCGGCAAATAGTCGCCGGTATAAAGGCTGGCGGCCTGTTCGTATAGCCGCAAGTCCGCGCCCAAAGCCGCCTGGCGATAGAGCCGTTTAAATTCTTCTACATCAATCCAGTGGATCAGGGTCAGGTTAAGTTGGAGTTTCGAGCCTTCGGTACGCAGGTAAGCCGACGCTCCGGCTCGTTCCAGGTCAGGTTCGAGGGTGCGCCGCAAGCTATAGACGGCCTGATTGAGGTTGTTCGCGGCCCGCTCCTGGTCGAGTTCGGGCCAGAGAAGTTCCTGACATTCCTGACGACTGATCTGGTAGTTGCGCCGGGCCAGCAAAATCTTAAACAGGCTGCGGGCTTTGCCGCTTCGCCAGCCTTCGCTTTCGAGCAACCGGGAACCCTGTTCCACCTCGAAACGGCCCAACAGGTAGATGCGGAGTGTCCTCTCTCGATCCAGTTCTTCACTTATACGCCGGTTGTCTGCTGCAATCATAGTGCGACCTCTTTTGGTTCCTGTGCTGAATTGTGGCCCGCCGACAATCCCGGTCGGGCAAGTGTTACGTCCTGATTGATGGGTTAAATTTTGAGTGCCGGGTAATCTTTAGCCTTTAGTCTTTTACCCCCTTACCGGCACACCGGGTCAACGGGAATGGCGCAGGGAGCCAGTCGGATAAAGAGCGTATCTCCTTCGATTTCAGCCTTGATCATCTTGCTCGGTGGTTGCTGGGTACGGAGCCAGGCCCGGAGCTTGAGATTAAGTTTGTCTACCACTTCTTTAGGCGGTGCGAAGAGCCAGGGGAAGGAGTCGCCCTGCCCTTTTTTGTCCGGCTGATAGTTAAAAACCAGATTGCCGCCCGAATTAACTTCCAGACTGCCGATCAAGTCCGCCTGCACAAAAAAACTTTTCAAATTTATTTGCACTTGCTGACCGGCCTCTTTGAAGCGCGTTTCGACCTGCACCAGGTCGTTAGGGGCGGCAAGGTCGCGTTTGAGGGCGGCGGAAAGTTCCGGCCCATCTATGCGGATAAATTTGTCCACTCGTCCGCTATAGGCTGATTTCTCGGTAATTAGAAGCAACGCGCTGCGAATACCCGGCAAAATAACGTTGGCCCACAACACCACGAACAACAGAAGTATCACCCCGAAAGCAATCAGGCGGGGATACCGACCCAGAAAGGCCCAGCGCGATTCGGGAATATAGCCGCCTTCGACCAGTAGCGGTTCGGTCGCCATCGGCTGCCCGGCCACCATCCACTGCGGGCTGGCCTGTACCTCGAAAGTTTGAAGCTGGCGGGCCTGGTCGCTCGGTGTTTTAGGCCGCAATTGCACTTTTAATCTGATCGTAACAGATTTACCGGCTGGCACAATCACCTGGGGAGGCTCGAAGATGCCCCGGCAGAAATCGTTGCTCCCATTCAGCCCTAGCGCGACAAATTCTTCCGACATGCTTCGGTTGCGGACAACCAGATCGTATTTAGCCCGGAACCCTTTAGCCCGGTGCGGTTGCAAACGAGCTTCCATCCGCAAGGGAGCCAGCACCTCGATTTCCAGCCGTACTTCGGTGTAAACCCCTGGTTGTGTGCGCGAGGTAACGATGACCCTGCCAACATAAAGATCGGGCCGGACTTTCTCCGAAAGAGCTACTTTCAGGTCTACTGATTCGCTCCAATTGGGAAACAGGTTCAAGCTGCTACTTGAAAAGTTGTACCAGTTGGGCGGTAAACCTTCGATAGCCAGGTCGAAATTGTCCGGCGCAGCCGTCAGATTGAGCAGACTTAGCTTCTGGTCGGCTTCTTGCCCGGCTACAATCGTCATGCGGGCGGTCTGGAGGATTACCTGCACTCTGGAAGCTTCGGTGACGGTGCTTTTAAGCGGTTGGTAAGCTGCGTTGACCATTGCGGGGGTGAAAAGCTGGCTCATCCGCAGGGCCGGAGGTAACTCCTGGTCTTCCTCTCCCATTGAAGACGCCGAAAGTGCCTCGCTATCGGCGGCGGTTCCTACGACTGAGGCAGGCAGGGGTTGATGGGGCTGGTAAACCTCGGTTAGAACAGGCTGGGTGGTGAGTTGGCTCGGTTCCGACACCGCCAGATTTCCTTGCCAGGCCGGGTCAGGCTGAGCCGAGGCAGGTTTAAGCTGACTCCGGAAAGGATTCCAACCCCGCTTTTTAGGCGGAGCGGGCGGCAGGGCTGCTTCGGGCGGGGGCGGCAGGGCTGCTTCGGGCGGATACGGCGCAACAGCAAGCTCTTCGGCCTGAGCTGAAATCGGTTCAACTGCTGGCACAACTGACGGCGCGGCGTACTGGCGCGAAATCTCGAACGGAAACGACGGCAACGGCGTCGGCAAATAAAGCAGGGTTGGCGAATCTTCCCACGAGACTTCCCGTTGCGGCGGAGCCTCGGCCAGAGCTTGATCGGGCGTCGAAGTAAGCGACGTGGTTTGTGCCATTTCAAGCAGCCCTGCTGGTGGGGCCGGGTTGAAATTTAACCAGGTCGTCAGGTCGGTCGAATACATTGCTCCAGCGGGGCCAGGGGTATAATCCGGTACCTGGGCCGCTTGCCAGACTACCGGCGAAGAAGCCACCGGCGCGGGCAGGATCGCTTCCACCGTCAGGTCTGCCCAGGCTACAAAATCGGGTCGGCTGCGAGAAGCCGCTTGCAGTCTTCCGTCATAACGGCCTGGCTCTGTTCCGGCAGGAACGGCTATTCGCAGGTAAAGCGACTCGTCCCAACCGGGAAAGAGGTTGACGCTACGGCTGGAAAAATAACACCAGCTTTCCAGGTCGCCTTGCATCTTCAAATCAAAGTTATCGGCCAGGGTGGTCAGGTTCACGATGTTAAGCTGTTGTTCGCTGTTTGCGCCAATCATTACGCTCATAAAGACTTGTTCGAGCTTTAGCTCTAGCTGACCGCGCTCGATTGACAAGAAACTGCCTTCTTTAGAAGTAACGGGAGCCTCGACTATGGCACTGGCGGGCAAAACTTCCACACTCAGGGCCAGGCTTTGCCAGGTGAGGGATTGAGCCTGAGAACGCGCTTTAATCTGAGCCGTGTAAATCTGCGGCTCGGTTTCGGCAGGTACATCTAGCCGAAAATATTGTTTTTCGTGCCAGTTCGGGAAAAGATTCAGGCTGGCGGTCGAAAAGCTGGCCCAGCCACCCGGTAATCCCTCGACGCTTAACTCGAAGACATCTACCGCATCTCCTTCATTGATCATCGAGAGTTGCTGCTCGTGCCAACCGCCTGCGGCAACCTTGATGTCGAGCGTTTCCAGCCCTAGCTTGAGCAGTTCGTTTTTCGGCGGACTTACCTCCAGAGGTGGCCGGGTGTTCTGGGACTGCTCCGGGCGGTTCTCGATAGAGGGAGGTGCCTCGAAAAGCTGGACGGTGGGGCGACTGAGTGGCAGCGAGGATTCAACCGGGCTAGAAAGCTGGACGGTGGGCCGGTTGAGGGGAGCCTGTAGTTCCGCCGGTGAAAAAAGCTGCACAGTCGGTGGACTCTGCAAAACTGTCCGTGGTTCTACCGGGAAATTTGGAATGACCGCTCCGCCCGGACTGCCCGCCAGTGGGAGATACGGCCCGGACAGCTTGCCGGTCGGACGGTCGCCTCGCGCCAGGGTCGCCAGGTGTTGCACTTCCAGGCCCAGGTCGGCAGCGTTGTTGACCCCAGGGCGACTCTGCGACCACACCAGCAAGCGGCCCCCGTAGAAGCCTGGCCGAGCTTGCGGCGGCAGAACTAATTCTAGCTCTACCCGTTCGCTCCAATTAGGGAAAAGCCGGAGGCTGGTTTGACTCAGGCTGACCCATTCGGTCGGCCAGCCTTCCACCGTCAGCTCGAAAGTGTCCGGTAGACTGGTGTAATTGACCAATCCGATCCATAGCCGGGCGGTTTCACCGGGCAAGCGGGTCAGAACAGTCGTTTCAAGCTGAATTTCCACGCGCTCCGGCAACTGCCCGGCCAGGTCTGCCGACGGCATAACCGGCCCCGACCCAGACATTACTGGCTCCTGCCTGGCTGAACCGGCGGCTTCGGTTTCGTCACCGATTTGAATTTGAATTTGAATTTGCAAATCGGCGGTGCAGCGAATAGTCGGGTCGTTGCGCGAGATAGCACTGAGCCGAACCGGGTAGCTTCCCGGTTGCGCTTGAAGGGGCGGGGTTAGCTTAAATTCGATTGTTTCGTTCCAGTTAGGGAAAAGATTGACCGAGGCAGCCGAGAAGGTGTACCAGTCTGCCGGAAGCCCTTCCAGGCTCAAGTCGAAGTAATCCAATTGCGAAGTCAGGTTGAGAAGGCTGATCGGCTGTTGACTGCTTTGACCGGCAACACAAATCATCCAGTTGAAAGCCGGATTAAGTTCGATATTGACCGTGTTGGAGTGGGCAGTCTCAGTCACAGTCCCTCCGACTGACTAATACCGCCAGGGCAGCGCGATTCAAGCATTGCTCAGACGTTTTAACAAGGTGTTCCTGAGTAAATAGATATTATATTAAGGAAAGATCTATTTACTATTCTTAGCCGATGCAACCTGACTTTATTAGAAATTCGCTCTAATCTTAATTAAACTTAACAGAAAACCTGCGCCTTAAAAATAAAGTCTGCTAACTTCTATTAAACATAACATTCGTATAAAAGTGTTAAAATATGTACATATTGTGTGATTAAAATCACCCAGCGAAAAATTCTATCCCGACGCCTAAAGCTTAAATTTTTGCTTAATGTAATTCAAAGAAATGCTTACTTCTAGTATAGCAACGAATCTCGATTATTTCAAGAGGCCTCCAAATCAAAAATTCAGCCAAAAGTAATGTTAAGAGTGAATTCAGCCTATTTTTAAGAATAGAAAAGCCGAAAAACAAGGCAAAAGTCAGAATTAAGCCAGAATTAAGTCAAAATTAAGTTGCATTAAGTCAAGAATAAGTGTACTTTGCTATACTGTTCTTAGCCGTCCCTTTGACCCACAAAAGCCTCTGGTAATTCAGCAAGGAGCCGGGAAAATGAACTCTCGTCAGTATTCATCTTTTCTGTTACGCTTCTGGCTAACTGATAGTGCCGAAACCACCACAGGTGAAGGAGGCCAGCACCCGATGGTGTTGCAAATCCAGCATTTGCAAACCGGGGCGGTCTGGCGGTTGAATAGTTTGCAGGAACTTAACGAGTTGCTGGGTAAAGCTTTGCTAGAAACCCCCGATAGTATTAGCAAAAGTGCTTTACACGCTCCCAAAAAATCAGGTGAACATTCCGAATGAGCGTGACGACCGTACAAGGCACTGGCCTGGAACATCTGCTGGCCCAATTGCGCCGTATCACGGCTCTCGTGTCGGAACGGCTAAGTTTGTTGCAGAGCAGCGACACCGGCGATGAAGACGAGTTTCGCGGCTTATACGTCTCCGAAGGCGAAGTGCAAGCACTCCTGGCCGACCCGGAACTTTTTCGGGCCGAAGGATCAAAGAGCTTAGAAGCTCTCTCGTCCGACCTGACCGGGGACGCCTTTTCAAGGCTGGCGCGTTTGCAAAAGGCTTTTGGTCTTTCGCCGTTCGAGCTAGATGTGGTGTTGATTGCCCTGGCCCCGGAACTGGATTTACGCTACGAAAAGATTTACGCTTTTTTACAGGACGATGTAACTCGCCGCCGTCCAAGCGTAGACCTGGCTTTGCGCCTGTTATGTCCCGGTTTGGCCGCCCAGATCGCGGCCCGACGCAGCTTTGACGCCGACGCACCGCTTTTAAACTACCGGCTAATCGAGCTAAGCGAGGAAGCCGGTTCTCGCCAGACCGCCTTTCTAAGCCGGTCGCTCAAACTCGATGACGGCATCGTAGCTTACCTTTTGGGCGAAGATCGCCCGGATGCTCGCTTGCGTCACCTGCTCGATTTCACCCCTGGCACGACCACGGTGCTGGCGGCAGACGCTTATGCCGCCGCCGGGCGGTTGGTGGAACTGGCGGCGGACGGCTGGCTGTGTGTTTTACTTGGGCCAGACGAAGCCGGTAAGCGTAGCCTGGCGACGACAGTTTGCCGGGAGGCCGGGGTGGGACTGGTCGTGCTGGATGTGGCTTTGCTGCCCGGCCAGCCCAGGTTAGAAAGTCTGGGTCGGCTGATCGAACGAGAAAGCTTGCTGCACGGAACGGCTCTTTACCTGGCCGGTTGCGAAAGCCTATTGCGCGAACGCGAGGAGCCTGGCTTGGTCGAGGCCCGCCGGGTAGTAAGTCGCCTGTTGCAGGCCGAGAGCGGGTTAGCGTTTGTATCGAGCAATCAGCCCGAATTACCTGGCGGCATGGTTGGGCCGTCTCGCCGGGCTAGCTACACTTTGCGGCTGGAATTGCCGGGCTATCTCGAACGTCAGGCAATGTGGGAAGCTTTGCTTGGCCCGGTGGCGGTTGGGCTTGACCTGGAAAGTCTCTCAAGTCGCTTCCGACTGGCGGGCGGACAGATCGAAGCGGCGGTCGCCACGGCCCGTGCCGAAGCGATTTGGCGCGGCGAACCGACTCCCACCCTGGCCGATCTCGAAAGTGCCTGCCGCACTCACTCTAGCGGACGGCTGAACGGACTGGCCCGCAAGATTGTGCCACGCTACACCTGGGACGACCTGGTGCTACCCACCGACCAGTTTAATATACTTTTGGAGATCTACGAGCAGGTGCGCCAGCGCACGCTGGTCTACGACCGCTGGGGTTTCGACCGCAAAGTGGCCCTGGGTAAAGGCTTGAACGTGGTCTTTGCCGGGCCGAGCGGTACGGGCAAAACGATGTCGGCGGAAGTGCTGGCGGGTGAATTGGGGATGGACTTGTACAAGATTGACCTGTCGAATATGGTCAGCAAGTACATCGGCGAGACTGAGAAGAATCTCGAACGGATTTTCACCGAAGCTGGCGAGAGCAATGCGATTCTCTTTTTTGACGAAGCCGACTCGATCTTTGGCAAACGCAGCGAAGTGCGCGACGCTCACGACCGCTATGCCAATATCGAAACTGGCTATCTTTTGCAAAAGATGGAAGAATACGACGGTATCGTGGTGCTGGCAACTAACCTGCGTAAAAACCTGGACGATGCATTTGTCCGCCGCATGCACTTTATGCTAGAGTATCCCTTCCCGGAAGAAGAAGACCGCCTGGAAATCTGGCGCAAAGTGTTCCCGGTCGAAGTACCGCTCGGCCAGTCGGTAGACCTGCGTTTTATGGCTCGCCAGTTCAAGATTGCAGGCGGTAACATCAAGAATATTGCTCTGGCGGCGGCGTTCCTGGCGGCGGGCGACCTCGACCAACCGGGTCAGAGCGTGGAAATGGCTCATCTGATCGGTGCTACCCGCCGCGAGTTTCAGAAGATGGGTAAACTTTGCACCCATTCCGATTTTGGCCCTTACTTTGCCCTGTTGAACGAAACAAAACCGAGAAGAAAGGTTTAGCCTGCTCTTCCCAGAGAAAGGGAGTTTGCCGATGCCACACGACGCACTGGACTTTAAAGATGAGCGGACGGCGCAGACCCCGGATAACGCCAGCCCGGTAAGTGAAGCCGATACGACGGCTCTGCCCACGGTCTCACCGACAACCGCCGGGGCAATGTTGGGTGGGCGGATGGCCGGGGCGCAACGGCAGGCTCTGGTGCAAACGGTAGGGCAAAATTTCGGCAACCGCCAGGTGCAACGGCTTTTGCGGACGGTGCAACGCCAGGCTCAGACCTCGGAGGAAGGACTTTTACATTCGGCTTCGGCGGGGCCGGAAGGTGGGCCGCTTGAAAGTAACCTGGCTCAGCAAATTCAGTCCGAACGCCCCAAAGGGCAGCCTTTAGATAGTGGCGTGCGGCGGCAAGTCGAGTCTTCGCTGGGTTACGACCTGTCGGCGGTGCGGGTGCATACCGATAATACTGCCGCCGAGTTAAGTCAGCAGATGGGAGCCAAAGCTTTTACTACCGGGCGCGATATTTTTTATGGGCCGGGCGCATCGCCCAGCGACGTATCCCTGACCAGCCACGAGGCGACCCATACTATCCAGCAGGGCATGAGCGAAGCCGCACCGAGTATGATTGGGGCGGCCGATACCGCGCACGAACAGGCCGCCGAACACAACGCGGCGCACCTGGGCAGCCCGGCAGGGTTGCAACGGCAGACCGCCGCAGAAGAGGACGCCGTTCAAATGTTGCGTGACCCGGAATTACAGCGTTCAACCGAAGAAGATGAGGAAGCTTAATCTTTCTTTAGATAAATTTGAACCGATAATTTCAATTAGACAATTTCGATTAGACAGTTTTAGATTGAATATACAAAATAGCCGGACAAATTATGATCGAGGCTCTGGACGAGACAATTAAGCAGCTATTAGTGCAGAAAATGCCCCTGAATCTGGCCGAGGTAGATGTCAGTTTTGATGTGCCGAACCGGGATTGGAGTGGCTCGATCTCGAAGCCAACCATTAACGTTTATCTCCACGACATCCGCGAGAACGTCGAGCAACGTGATGTGCAGTGGTATACCGAACGGCAGAGCGACGGCAGTTTCATCAAGACCCGCCTGGGCGGACGCTACGATCTGTCCTATCTGATTACAGCCTGGACAAATAATATCGAGGACGAACATCGCCTGTTGTGGTATGTGCTGGCAACCCTGGTGCGCTATCCCACTATGCCCCGCGACATCCTGCCGGAAATGCTGGCCGGGCAACCGTTGCCGATTCAGACTAAAGTAGCTCAATCAGACGGAGTGCTGCGCAATGCGGCGGACGTGTGGACCGCTCTCGATAACCAGCTAAAGCCGGTGCTGACTTACGTGACGAGCATTTCGCTCGACGCGCATTTGATCCGCAGCGTCGGCCAGGTTCGTAGCCGTTTCTTGCGTTTTTATCCGCCCGATGCCGAAGACCTCAGCCGCCTGAATAAACCGACGCGCAATGGCGCGAACCCGCCGCCCGTCCTGACCGAATTTGTGGGCGTCGGCGGTTATATCACGGATGCCCGCCAACCCGGTCGCCCGGTGCAAGCCGAGGTGGTGCTGTTGGAGAGTGGTTTGAATGTGCGGACGGACGCACAGGGCCGCTACAGCTTCTCGAATGTAGCTCCCCGCCCGACCTATACTTTGCTGGTGGTTGCGCCCGGCTTTGCCACCCGGCGACAAGAAATTACGATCCCGGCTTCTTCCTACGACCTGCAACTCGAACCTGAAGTACAGGTTGTGGGAAGTTAGCGGTGAGCTTTCGACCCTGTGCGAACGAGGTGCGAGGGCTGACTGAATTTAGAAAAATGCCATTTTTAGAGAATTTGCCCAGAGTCATTTGTTTACAGTTCTTAACCGACGAAGTGGCCCACGAAGCGGCCAGGCTCGATCACTCTTAAGCGATTTAGTGCGTTAGACCCTAATTCAAAGGAGAAACCTTATGCCACAGTATCTTTCCCCCGGTGTATACGTAGAGGAGGTAGACCGAGGCAGTAAACCAATCGAAGGCGTTGGTACTTCGGTAGCGGCTTTTATTGGCTTCACCGAAAAAGGCCCCCGCGAGGCTCAGCTAGTCACAAGCTGGGAGCAGTATCGCACTACCTACGGCGATTTTATCGAAGGAGCTTACCTGCCGACTTCGATTTATGGCTACTTTCTCAACGGCGGCACACGGGCCTATGTAATGCGGGTCGCTCCGGCCCTATCGCTTCCGCAGCGCAGTTCGAGCCGCTCGGCCCTGGAAGTGACGCCGCTTCTTTCGGCGGGTGACGAGCCAGTGTCGGTCAGCATTGCCGACGGAGCCACACCGGGCCGCTATCGCCTGACCGTGCAGCGCGGCGACGTAACCGAAACTTTCGACGACCTGAGCAGTGATAAGAAAGATAAAGCCGCCCGCTACGTTGAAAATATCATAAACGACCCGGCCAAAGGCTCCAAAATGGTGCGTATCCACGATTCGAGTGGCAACCGCGACAATGCCGATGTGCGTGCGCCCAAAAGCGGTTCTTACAATTTCCCGACCGGCGGTGACGCCAAGCCTGCCGCCGAACTGCCCCCACCGGCCTTGCGGCTGAGCGGTCGCGGTACGGGTGATATGCCGGTGCTGGAAGTCAAGCCCGCCCCTGGTATGACAAAGGCCGTAACGGTCGAAGTGGCCGAGGTTGCCGGGCAAGACGAGCTTTTCAAGCTGCTTTTCAAAGCCGAAGGAGCCACCGAAACCTTTGATGTCAGCTTCAAAAAGGGCGCGCAATACCTCGAAACTGTTATCAACGGCAGCAAGACCGGCTCGAAGCTCGTGCGCGTAAGCGACCTGGCGGCAGATGCTCCCCAGACCCCGGCGGAAAAACGCCCGGCGACGGGTAGCCAGACCCTCCCGGCGGTTGCGGCGGCGGAAACCGAAAAAGGTAAAATCGGCGTCACTTCGGCGGATTTCACCGGCGATGTGGTCTCACGCACCGGCGTGGGTGGCCTGGAAGCCCTCGACGACGTGACGATGGTTGCCATGCCTGACCTGATGATGCTGTATCAAAAAGGCCAGATTGACCTCAAAACCGTTCAGGTCGTGCAGACGGCGATGATGAACCACTGCGAGGCGATGCGAAACCGGGTGGCGATCCTGGATGCGCCGCCGGACATGAACCCGCAGCAGATTCGCAACTGGCGGATGCTGGAAGCCAACTACGATAGCAAGTATGCCGCCATGTACTACCCCTGGATCGAGATTGACAACCCTGTCGCGAAGGGCAAAACGATGCTAACGCCGCCAAGCGGCCACCTGGCCGGTATCTGGGCGCGTAGCGATGCCGAGCGCGGCGTTCACAAAGCTCCGGCCAACGAAGTCATTCGCGGCGCGGTCGGCCTGGAACGCCAGATCACGATGGGCGAACAGGACGGCCTGAACCCCGAAGGGATCAACTGCATCCGGGCTTTCCCAGGCCGAGGTATTCGGGTCTGGGGAGCGCGTACTCTGTCGAGCGACCCAAGCTGGCGTTATCTGAACGTGCGCCGTCTGTTCAATTTCGTCGAGTCCTCGATTGATCGCGGTACACAGTGGGTAGTCTTCGAGCCAAACGATTACGACCTGTGGCAGCGCATCAAACGAGACATTCGCTCGTTCCTTTCAACCGTTTGGAGCAGTGGTGCGCTTTTCGGCCTGAGCGAGGATGAAGCTTTCTTTGTCAAATGTGACGCCGAGACCAACCCTCCGGCTTCAGTGGATGCCGGGCGGGTCATCACCGAGATTGGAATTGCGCCGGTCAAGCCCGCCGAGTTTGTGGTTTTCCGCATCGGCCAGTTGACGCAGGGAGCCGAGTAATTTACCGCTTTATCTAACCTGGCCGGGGCTACTTTAACGGCCCTGGCTTCCAGTAAATAGACTTAAGGATTAAGTTCTAATTTAAGTTCTACAGGAGGTAGCTTTTTATGGCCGATAATTATGTGCCAACTCCAGGTAACTCTTTCAGCCTGGAATGGAAGGGTAAGGCTGATAAGATTGCCAGTTTCAAGTCGGTAGATGGGTTGGACGACGAGACTGACGTGCTGGATACCACTGAGTCCGGCCCGAAGGGTAAAACTATTACCCTCAAAGTGCCAGGCGCGATGATGCGCAAGAGCGGTTCGGTTACGGTCAAGTACAACTTCCGGGGCAAAGCCGGGGACGACCCGCTTTTCACCTGGCGCAAGGAAGTCACCGAGGGTAAAGTCACCGACATCTATAAAGATTGTTCGGTTGTTCTCTACGGCGTGGACGATACCGAGGTTTTTCGCTGGACGATCCATAAGTGCTGGCCGTCGAAGTACAGCATGTCCAGCCTGAGTGCCAGCAGCAACGACCCGGTGGAAATTACCGTTATCCTCACTCATAACGGGATCGAAGCGGGTAAGTAGTTTTTTGCCGTTAGTTCGAGCTTAGCGATCAGGAGAATGTGAACCTATGCCTTTACCAACAAGCAACGGAGCCAGCACGGGAATTCTTCCCCTGGTCGCTAATAGTTTTGTACTGCAATGGAATAACGAAAATGTAATGTCTTTTGTAGAAGTTTCAGGCATGGAGAGCGAAACCGAAGTGCAGGAACTGGTACAGGTAGCAAAAGGCGGCAAGCGAATCATTTCCAAATCCTACGGTACTTTCCCCCAGAAGCCGGGCCGGATCACCGCCCGCTACATCGCGCAGAAAAACGACCCGATCCGTAAATGGCGGGAGCAGGTTGTCACCGGCAATCTGGCCGAGGCTGTCCGCAATTGTTCGGTGGTGGCTTACGAAAGCGAGGACACCGAGGCTTTTCGGATAGATTTGCTAAACGCCTGGCCCTCCAAGTACACCTGGTCTACCATGAACGCGACGGCCAACGAAGCCCTGACGATTACGGTCGTGATCGAGTACGAGCGATTAAGTTTTGGGGATGCCGCCTGAATTTACGCAAGAGCTAAGGAGACACAGTACAATGGCCGGTTTACAGACCGAATTTGAATTTATTTTGCCCAAAGGTTTTATTGATAGCGGCGGCACCTTGCACCGTAAAGGCACTATGCGCCTGGCGACTGCAATGGACGAGATAGTGCCTTTGCGAGACCCCCGCGTTCGCAACAACCAGGCTTATCTTTCGATTATTTTGCTTTCGCGGGTTGTCACCAAGCTCGGTACGCTCGATCCATCGGACATCAACACCGGCGTTATGGAGCGACTCTTTTCGGGCGATCTAGCCTATTTGCAAGCTCTGTACAATCGGATAAATTCCAGCACTTTTGAAAATACCGTTTGCCCCACCTGTGGGCGTCCGATGGATAGTGAGATGGAAGAGGAGGCGGCCCAGGTTGCGGGGATGGGGGGATAGCAAGCTACCCCTCGAAGCAGCTTTTCGAGGAGGTAGCTTTTATCGCGTATTATTTCCACTGGCCGCTCGATTACATTTACACCCTCGAACACGCCGACCGGCGACGCTGGGTGGAAGAAATCAGTCATATTAACGACCAGCTAAACGGCCCGATTGTTCAGGAATTTTAACTTTTTAAGTAGTAGGAGCTAGCTATGGCAGTTTCCGCTTCCGCCAGCACCAACGGTAGCAACGATACCGGCAACAAGACAGTCCTTAGCCCGGAAGTCTTTTTGACCAATAATTTTTGGGTGGAAATTGAGGGTATGCTGGAAGCTTGCTTTGTGGAATGTAGCGGGATGCAAGCCACCACCGAATATTACGAGTACAAAGAGGGCGGCCTCAACTCCCACACTCACAAGCTACCGGTACGCACCAGCTTTGCCAATATCACCCTCAAACGCGGCCTGACTACATCGGATGCGCTGTGGAAGTGGTACGAAGGAACGGTGAAAGGTAAGGTTGAGCGCAAGAACGTCAGTATTATTCTGTACTCGCGCCTCAAACCCGGCGAGGTGGTGCAACGCTGGGAAATTAGCCGGGCCTACCCGGTCAAGTGGATTGGGCCGAATTTTAACTCGCGCAGTTCGGAATTTACGATAGAGTCGGTGGAACTGGCCTATGATTCGTTTACTAAAGCGGCGAGTTAGCCGGGAGAGCGTGGGATTCTGCCGTGGCTAAGCCTTCTAACAAAACAGCACGCTCGGTCGCTGCAACGGTCTTGCAGCCAGCGATCACCCGGCCTGATCTGCGGCTCAACCTGACCGCGCTATTGGCCGGACAATCACAGGGTGGGAGGGCGTTTGCTCCTGGTAACAGCCAGAGCTTTGTACGCTTTGCCGTCCGGCGCAGTCGGCACAGCCAGATTATGCGGCAGTGGGCGCAACTCCGGCGGGCTAGTATTGGTCTGTCCTCGATTGGTCAGGGCGTCCTGGCTCGCTATGCCCGTTTCAACGGTGAGTTTCATCCGCTCAACCGGGTTTTATTGATGCGCAAGCGGCCCCAGATTTCCGAGCAACTTGAAGATAGTGCCGAAACGGCTTTTTACGATTACGACCCGGCAACTGTGCCAGTTTTACCCCGGCCTTTCCAACGGGCGACCGCTCCTGGCTCTCGCGTCGCGCCCTCTGCACTGGCTCGCGCCCTTGCGTTAACGTCAGAGCGGCCAGAAGGGACAATATCGGCTTTCTCGAACCTCGTACCGCCGGTTACTCGCACGCTGGCCTCTTTCAAACCGGCCATTTTGCGGAGCTTGAACGAGGGGCAACCTTCGCCCGTCCAACCCCAAATTCAAGAGGGACAAACTGCGCCTGTCCAATCTCAAATTCAAACCGCCCAGGTACCGGCCCACCTTTCCCACACGTCCGCTTTCCCTCGCTCTACCGACGCTGCTTTCCGACCAAAATCGGCGCAGGTTCTGCCGCTTGACGGTAGGGTTGTCCCTCGCTCTGCTTCCGACCTGGCAGCACAGACCTTGCCCCCGGTCGTGCAGCAGGCGTCTAAAAATGCAGACCGAGAGCCTTTTACTGACATTCAAAGCGACTTGTCTCAGGAAGTTCAGAGCCAAAGCCAGCCTCAGCAATCTCAGAAATACCCGAAACTAGCTCTTTCGCCCTTGATGCGAGCCTGGGAGCGGGTAGAACCAGATAGGAGTGGCTATAACCTGCCTCCACTGACACCTACCTCTGAGCAGATTGTTTCCGGCCCGACTCAGCGAATTTTTAATTATTTGCGACCATCCGAAGTCTCGCAGACAAATACGTTCACGTCTAATACCTTTGAAAAACCCGGTTTTAGCCAGGTCTTGCATGCATCTTCCCTGCCAGTACCTGAGATTGCCCGCCAAAGTCGGCCTGAGCGAACGGCCCAACCTTCTGTGTTAACTACTCCGGTGGCACCTAACCTGCCCCCGTCCGAGGCGAACGGCGATCAACCCGAAGCTGTAGCTGCAACTCTTGCCGGGAAAGTTTTGCCCGGCCCAGGCCATTTGCGGCCCGCAGTTGCCGCCCCGGCACTAATGCCGCTCCTTCCGGCCCGGATCAGCCCGACCGGGCGAGTGGCGGCGGCAAACTGGACGAGTGCGCTACCCGCGCTAAGTCAAAATCCGGGGCTAGTCGCCCGCGTGCAGATCGTCGAAAATAAGCCCGACCCGGATGCTAATTACTGGCCGGGCGAACGTCTTTCTTTCCTGACTTACCGGCAGGGGGCCGGTCTTGCCGGGTCGGAAAAAGCTTTGGCAGGTTCGGCAGAGCTTCACAGTGCCACCTTCGCCTCTTTTGTGCCACCGAGCGTGCGTGGGTTAGGAAGTCTGCCTGCGCCCGTTTTGGGAGTTGTCCCCGCCGATGACGCGCTACAGCCTGCCAATACCAGGCCGCAAACCCCTCTGCCCAAGCGTCCCGCCGTCCTGTCTGGGGTTGCAGGGCCAGATTTAGCTTTTGAAACTGGCGGAACCTGGCGCAGTCAGGCCAGTGTAGCCCCAGCAATGCCCACAGTCCCGGTTTCGGCGTTGCTACGGGCAATCGAACGGGTCGAAGCACCCCTGATCGGCCTGAACCGTGAGCTTCAACTTCAACCTCAACTTCAAGCGGAAGAAAACGGGGCTACCTCAGCAGCCCTTAACTTTAGTCCGGCTCAACGTCGTGTAACCCGGCCTGACCTTTCGTCCACTCCACTTCAAGCCCCTATATCTCCTCGCCTGGCGACTTCCCTGACCGGCCTCGCCGCCGATGCTCCGGCCTCTTCGCTTCAGCCTCAGCAAGCGCGGACGACTAGCCGCTCTGCCGTCCGTTTAGCCTCGGCTCTTACAAATCTGGCCCAAGCTAATCCGGCCCAAAGAACTATTAACCCGGCCCAGGCAAGTCTGGGCAGTCCGCCTGACCCGGTTTCGCTTTTGCAATCCTTGACCGCCGCTCCCGCCCCGGCGAAAGAGCCAGAGACGGGCCAACTGCGGCCTGACAACTGGCCGCACCGCTTTCCCGCTTTGCGCTACAATCCTGGCCTGAGCGTGCAGCCTGACCTTTCGCCTGTAGAGAGAGAAAGTAATGAAGTTAGGCGCACCCTGGCCCTAAGTGGGCCTGGATTGGCCCTTTCGGAAGGCCAGCCCGACCGACCGCTTAGCCGGGCTAGTTTTGTGCCGCCCGTAATGCGAAGTAGGGCCGAGCTTGCCGCCAGACCAACCTCGGTTCAGGCGGCGGTTCCTCCAACTTCAGCAATTCCCGCCCCAATCCTTCGGTCTGACCTGACCTACCACCGCCCGACCGGGGCCGTTTCAGCTTCCACTGAAATTTTACAGGTTCCTTCTGAGCCGAAATTGCCGAGTCTGGTTAATCCGCTAGTTGCGCAGGCAGCCCAGGCAAAACAGGCTCCCGCCAGTGGGTCGGGTAGCCAGTCCCCGAATCCAGCCACGACCGCTTTGCAGCGAGTTTTCGAGCGTTTGACGGCTCCGGCTATTTCCAGCCTGGCTCCCCAAACTTCACCCGCGCACGAGTCGCCGGTGCTGCCCACCAATCCGACTTATACCGTATCGCCTACGTTATGGCGCAAAGTTGGCGAAAATGCCCCGGTTCCCGGTCTGGCGCAAGTTCCTTCTAAGCTCAATTCGCCCACTCAGCCGCAGAGTTTTGCTTTCGGCCAGACTCTCGAACGAGCTTACGAGCCAATCCCGCATCTGGCAGAGGCAACCACAGGGCCAACGCTGGCTCAAAGGTCGCGCCTGACTGCGCCGGGAGCCAGCAGCACCGCCGCTGCGCCAGAGCCAGGCCCAACCTCTGCTGTTACCTGGGCCGAAAATCTACCGGCCCTGCGGCATAATCCGGCCCTGGTTGGCCGACCGACGGCTACACGGTTGGCTCGGCCTGGTTTACCTGCGCCCGACCCAGCGGCAAATACGGTTACAAAAATTCAGGCCGGGCCGGGTTTGCCAGTCAGTCGAATGACCCATCCGAGCGAGTCCCAGCCCACCCATCTTGACGACGACGGAAGCGAAGGAGCCTGGGCAGTTTCCGACTCTGCCTCAGCCCGGCCTTCCCAACTCGGCCAGCTAAGCCAGGCTGTCCAGCGCACGAAGCCCTCTACTAACTCGTCCGCCCGGCTTCAGCCGTCCAGGTCTCGCCCGCCTACACCGACGCCCGGCCCGGCCCGGACGGGTCTGCATCTTTCCACCCTCGATACAGTCTTGAAAACGTCGGTCGGTCAGCCGCTCGATACGACTTTGCAAAGACAGATGAGCGATTTGTTTGGCCGCACTTTCGAGGGTATTCGCGTTCACACCGACGATGCCGCCGCCCGCTACACCCGCCAGGCCGGAGCCGAGGCTTTTACGGCCGGGTCGCATATTTTCTTTGGGCCGGGTCGCTACCAGCCTCACAACCCGACCGGGCAAGCCTTGATCGGCCACGAATTAACTCACATCGTTCAACAAGCCAGCCTACCCTCGCTGGGTGGCGGACGCTTGCCCGAAACCGGGACGGTCGGCCAGACCCTCGAACGGGAGGCTCTTCAAACCGAGCAAATGTTGCTGCGGCATTTGAGCAGTTCCGCAGCTGAGAAAAGTCAAGCTAATCAAGCTAGTCCGGCACATCCCTCCTCCGGTGCGGCTCAATCCGGCCTAACTCGGTCTATCCAGCGCACCCCTTCGACCCAGGCTAACCCGGTGCAACCGATAGCTTCGAGGCATTTGCAAGCACCACCCACTGATCAGGCTTCGTCCGGGGTGCAAAGAGCCTTGCCGGGAGATTTCAGCGAACCGGGCTTAAACCTGAAAAATAGCGCGGACGAAACCAGACCCAGCGAGGCCGGGGTAGGATTAGACCTGGATGTCGTCGCCGCCAAAGTCTACAGCATGCTGCGGCAAAAGCTGCTGGTCGAGCGCGAACGAAATGGAATTTTAGGCAACAGGTTATTCTAACCAATCTGTTTTAGACAAACCAGGAAAGAGCAGCAGGAGAATTTTATGGCTAATCCAGGTTCATCGGGGAATATTGCCAATGACAAAAAAGCCACTATTATTATCAAGAAAAAAAGTGGCGATGTAAAATTGACCTGTCACTTCAACCCGGAACGTTACACCGTCTCCCGTGACGTTGACTGGCAATTGCAGCCGATCAAAGGCCAGAATGTCGCTGCCAGCGAATTCAGAGGCGGTGGCCCTAGCCGCACGACCCTGACGCTCCTGTTCGATACTACGAGCGAGGAGAGCGTAACCGACGTGCGCGACCACACCAAAAAGTTGTGGGACGCCAGCCGGATTGACCAGGACGCTAAGAACAACACTACCAACAAGGGTGAACCGCCTCGCGTAGTGTTTATCTGGGGCCGAGCCTGGAGTTTCGAGGCGATTATCAACAGCATCTCGGAAGAGTTTGTGCTGTTCAACGAGGATGGCGTGCCGCTTCGCTCGAACGTGACGGTCAGCCTGACGCAGGTGAAAGACGATACTACTTTTGGTCGTCAAAATCCGACCAGTGGCGGAACGCCCGGCAAGGTTTATACCGTGCGCGAAGGCGACCGCCTCGATTTGATCGCGGCTCAATATTATAACAAGCCCATGTTGTGGCGTTATATTGCCGAACATAACGACATTGACAATCCGCGTGAACTGGTGCCGGGCCAGCAGTTGCTTATTCCAGAGCTACCCTGAGTTTTGGGTCTGGCTCACTCTAAAGTACCTGGCTCGCTACCCTGAAAAGATGGAGAACAGGCGTGACGACTGAAAATGCTCTCGATAATACCCTGCTCTTAGCCAACTGCGCTGTCAAAATTAACGGTACAAACGTTTCCGTTGATTTCGCGGAGGACTTGATCAGCGTAGAAGTCGTGCAAAGTCTGTATTTACCCAATATGTTTACAATCCGGCTCTTTAGCCGCGAATTGAAATGGTTCGATAGTACCGCTTTCAAGATTGGCGATACCGTAGAGATAGCGATGGGTCAGTCAAATAACGCAACTGCTACAGTTTTCAAGGGAGAACTTACTACCCTGGAGCTAGATGCTGCGCCGCTCGGCATACCCAGCGTAACTGTGCGCGGTTATGATAAAAGTCACCGGCTACATCGCAACCGGCGCAGCCGCACTTTCTTGCAGGTTAGCGATAGTGATCTGGTGAGCCAGATTGGTGGCGAGGCCGGGTTAGCGGTAGAAGCCACCGATACGGGCGAGGTTTTTCCTTTCGTTGCACAGAACAACGAAACCGATTTCGAGTTTTTGCAGCGTCGGGCGCAGCGGATCGGCTGGGAACTTTTCTGTGATCCTAAAACCGAAAAGCTCACTCTGCGTAAACATCAAAATGGCAGTAAAGTAGCGGTGATAACCTGGGGTGAAGATTTGTTGCGTTTCACCAGCCGAATTACCAGCCACCACCAGACCGCTGAAGTAATCGTGCGAGGCTGGGATGCGGTGACAAAGGCTGAGATCGTGGGAACTGCTTCCACGCCGGTTGCTTACGCCGCCATCGGTTTGGGTAAAACTGGCAACCAGCTTGCTTCTAATTTTGGGACTTCAAAAGTCTATACGGTCTACCGCCTCGTGAATACCCAGAGTGAAGCCCAAAATATAGCCCAGTCCATTCTCAACGACCTTAACGGACGGTCAGTGCAGGTTGAAGCAGGTTGCTTCGGCAATCCTGTCATCAAGGCAGGCGAAATGGTGGAGCTAAAAGGGCTGGGAACCCGGACCAGCGGTAACTATTATGTAAGCGAATGTACCCACCGCTACAGTGCGGAAGGTTATATTGTAGATTTTCAGGCCAGTGGGCGGCAGAGCCATAACCTGCTCGAACTTACCGGCCAGTTTAGCGAACGCGGCTCATCCGAAGCGATTCCTGGGGTGGTAGTAGGTCTGGTCAGTAATAACAAGGACGAAGAGGGTAAAATGGGCCGGGTCAAGCTGAAATTCCCCTGGCTCAACGATACCTTCGAGAGCAACTGGGCGCGGATTGCGTCCCCAATGGCCGGGGCCGGACGTGGTTTTATGTTTATGCCCGAAGTAAACGACGAAGTATTGGTGGCTTTCGAGCATGGCGACATCAACCGGCCCTACGTAATAGGCGTACTGTGGAACGGCAAAGACGCTCCCCCTAAAGCAATTGGCGAGGTAGTAGGTAGCGATGGCAAGGTCAACCTTCGCACGATCAAAACTCGCTCCGGTCATATCATCACTTTTAATGATTCCGAAGACGCGCCGGGTATCGAGATTATAGATAAGACCGGCAATAATAAAATTACGATTGACTCGACCAGCAACAAGATTAGCATTATTTCGGATGGGGACATCGAGTACACCGCCACCAAAGGTAAAATTTTGCTGGATGCCCAAAACATCGAGTTCAAGGCCAGCCAGAATATTAAGGCTACGGCGACCCAGAATATTGACCTGAAGGCCACCCAAAATCTGACGGCGGAAGCAACTCAAAACGTGGCGATCAAAGCTAACATGAATGTAAAAGTAGAAAGTAGCCTTTCCAGCGAGATCAAAGGCGGGGTTGAAGCTAGCTTGAAAGGAGCCAAGATTACGGTCAAGGGCGATGCCGCCGGAACGGTAGATGGCGGAGCGATGCTAGAGGTCAAAGGTGCTTTGCTCAAATTGAATTAAAGGTTTGAAAGCAACAGGAAATGAACAAAAAACCAGTTACGGAGTATAGCATTGTCGGATCGGGCCTGGCTTTTCGGCCCGGCACGGGCATGGGCGTGAATGGCGAAGGCAACCTGGCCCTGATGCAGGGCGACCAGGACATTGCCAAGTCTATCTTTATTATTCTCAGCACTGCGCCCGGCGAACGGGTGATGCGGACTGAATTTGGCTGTGGTATCCATAGCCTGGTCTTTTCAACTCCCGGCCCCCAACTTTTCGGGCTGGTATCCTACTACGTCAACCAGGCTTTGGGTCGCTGGGAACCCCGGATCGAGGTACGCGAGGTTAAAGTTGATGTTGACCCGGTGCGCCAGGAATGTCTTCTGATTGACATAAATTATACCGTTCGCAAGACTAACAGTGACCGCAACCTGGTCTGGCCTTTTTACATCATTCCGCGAGGCCAGGATTAGGTCCGCAAGATCAGGTCAAAAAGATTAGGTCGGTAAACTTAGATAGAAGGAATAAGATGGCGTTACCCCAAATAAAGCTTGACGAGCGCACTTTTCAGGATTTGGTAGACGAAGCCAAACTGCGCATACCGCGTTACTGCCCGGAGTGGACGAACCATAACGTCAGCGACCCCGGCGTTACGCTGATCGAGCTTTTTGCTTATATGGTTGACCAGTTGCTCTATCAGGTCAACCGAGTGCCGGAGAAGAACTACCGGGCCTTCCTGGATATGATCGGCGTCAAGATGGCTCCGCCCAACGCGGCCAGAGCCGAGGTGACTTTCCGCCTTTCGGCGGCCCAGCCGAACCCGGTGGTTGTGCCTAAAGGAACCGAAGTCGCTACCGTCCGCACCGAAGGGCAGCCTGCCCGCATCTTTACTACCCAGGCTCCCCTGGTAATTCCGCCGCCCACCCTTAAATATGTGCTGACCACCACCGGCACTTCGATTTTGATTGACCAGAGCCGTCTGGTGCTGGACGTCCGCCAACCTCGCCCGCTAGAAGTTCTTCAGCCTCAACCCCAACCGCACAACGCTTTTTACCTGGGTTTCGAGGCTAATATCGCCCGCAACACCCTGGTACTGAGCCTGGATTGCGAAAAGTTAGGCGTCGGCATCAACCCGAACGACCCGCCCCTCGTCTGGGAATATTGGGACGAGCGAGAGCGGGAATGGCTATCGCTGGAAGTAGCCCGCGATACCACCGGTGGCCTGACCGTACCTCATTCCGAAGTCGAGCTTTATCTGCCGCAATCTGCCGGGCCGCGTGAGATCGAACTGGTGGACGAAACGCTGCTGGGTTGGTGGATACGCTGCCGTTACCGCGACCTGACCAGCGGGCAACCCGGTTACAACCAGTCGCCGGTAGTCAAAAGTTTCCGGGCTTACACCATCGGCGGTACGGTAGAAGCCGCTCATAGCCAGGTGGTGCGAATGGAAGAGCTAGGCCGTTCTTCGGGCGAACCGGGGCAGCGTTTCCGCCTCCGCAATACGCCGATACTAGGACTGAACCCGGCGGAAAACGAAACGGTTTTGCTGGATGGCATCGAAGGCCAGGCCGAGGAACTGTGGAAGGCGGTGCCGGACTTTGCCGAATCGGGGCCATCCGACAAGCATTTTACCTGCGACGCGGTTACAGGTGAAATTGGTTTCGGCCCGGCCCTGCGTAATCCGAGTGGAGTGGAGGAGCAGCGCGGAGCCATTCCGCCCTTTGGCGGTCGCCTGGTGATGACGGCCTACCGCACCGGAGGCGGAGCCGAAGGCAACGTGGGCGCCCAGACTATTACAGTCCTCAAAAGCTCGCTCCCCTATATTGCTTCCGTCAGCAACCGCCGTCCGGCCAGTGGTGGCACAGGCGCGGAAAGTCTCGAACATGCTCTGGCCCGTGGCCCGCGCACCCTGCGCGCCCGCAACCGGGCCGTTACCGCCGAGGATTTCGAGGTGCTGACCCGCGAGGCGACGAGTGGCGTCGCCCGTGTGCGCTGCCTGACCCCGCTGGCTCTCGATAAGTACGAAAGCGAGGAACGCCCCGAACCCGGTACGGTGGTGATGATGGTTGTGCCGGAGGTTGATAGCAATTTGCGCGAGTTGCGGCCCGAACATCTCACAATCCCGGCGGGAATGCGGGCAGACATCATTGATTACCTGGACGAACGCCGCCTCCTGACCACTTACGTGGAATTAACCACGCCCCGCTATCAGTGGGTGACGATCCAGGCTAAACTCAAGACGACTAATCCTTTCGTGAACGAACGGGTCAAGCGCGAAGCCGAGCGGAGGCTGTACCGCTTCATCCGTCCGGTCGGCGGTGGCCCCGACTCGACCATGCGCTTCGAGGAATCCGGCGAAGGTTGGCCTTTCGGTCGCACGCTCTATGTTTCGGAGATTTACCCGATTTTGCAGCTCATCGAGGGTGTCGAGTTTGTCGAGCGGGTGGAGCTTTTTCCGGTGCAGGACATCAACCGAGGCCAGGCCGGTATTCCGGCTCCTACGATCAACCCAGGCCCACGCGGTCTGCTCTGCTCGTACCGCCACCAGATCGTACTAATCTAATCTAATCGTAACTGTTCATCCAGCCTCGCTTGCTGTCACGATCTGTCATTCTGAGCGTAGCGAAGATTCTAGATTCTTCGGTACGCTCAGAAAGACAGAGCTGGAGAAGGCGGAATGGTTAA